>DATENU010000015.1:0-300000 GCA_035274845.1 Chthoniobacterales bacterium | reverse complement strand
TTTATCGCCAGAAACTCGAACAAGGCGAACGTTTCGATGCCGTTATCCTCGACCTCACCCTGCCGGGAGGCATGGGCGGTAAGGAAGCACTCAAGAAACTAATCGAGATCGACCCGACGGTGAACGCGATCGTCTCCAGCGGTTACGCGATGGACGCGACCATGAGCCGTTATCAGGATTACGGGTTCCGCGGCGTGATCGCGAAGCCGTACGAGGCCGCCGAGCTGGGCAAGATTGTGCACGAAGTAATCGCTTCCAGTCACGTCAATCTGGCGCCCGAATATCCGATGCAGGCTGCCGGTTAGCCTTCGTCCTCGCGCTCTCGCCCCAATCTGATTCTCCTTGCGGCCCCTTGGCGCGACTCTAGTGTTCCGCCATGCACGAAGTGCGGCCCGCCGCCTACGATTCCAAGATCGAGGGCAACGTTATTTTCACTCGTCTGGACGCGGCCATGAACTGGATGCGCAAGAATTCCCTCTGGCCGATGCCGATGGGCCTTGCCTGTTGCGCCATCGAGCTGATGGCGACCGCCGCCGCCCGTTTCGATATCTCCCGTTTCGGCGCGGAAGTAATGCGTTTTTCGCCGCGGCAATGCGACGTGATGATCGTGGCCGGCACGGTGACCTACAAAATGGCCCTGGCCGTGAAGAGAATTTATGAGCAAATGCCGGAACCAAAGTGGGTGATCGCCATGGGCGCGTGTGCTTCGACCGGTGGCATGTATCGCTCCTATGCTGTCCTTCAGGGAATCGATCAGTTGCTCCCGGTGGATGTTTATGTCTCCGGATGCCCGCCCCGCCCGGAAGCGTTACTCGAGGGCTTGATGGCGCTGCAAAGAAAGGTCTCGACTGAAAGTTCGTTCCGGGAACAAAAGCGCGAACTCCTCGATAAGTTCGAAGGCGTGATGGCATGACGGGGCCTGAGTTGCTCAATTCGCTCGGCCAGCTCCTGGGCCCGAGACTCCAGGAGAGGATAGAATTTCGAGGCGAATCGACTTTCGTCATTCTTCCCGCCGATCTCCGGGAGGTGGCGCAATTTTGCAAAGCCGAGCTTTCGTTCGATTACCTGATCGATATTTCGAGCGTCGATAATTTCGGCGACGAACCGCGCTTTGAAATTGTCTACGAACTTTATTCGATGACGCTCGGGGTTCATTTACGCCTGAAATTGCGGGTCTCCGAAGACCCGGGCGAGGTCCCAACGGTTTCGGATGTCTGGCCGGCGGCAAACTGGCACGAACGCGAGATTTACGACATGATGGGACTTCGCTTCACAGACCATCCCGATTTGCGCCGAATCCTGATGTGGGAGGGGTACCCTTATTTTCCGCTCCGGAAAGAGTTCCCCCTGGAAGGGCTGCCGAGCGCAATGCCAGATGTCGCCTTCTCTGAAAGCGCCCCGCTGGAGGGTGGACCGTTCGTCACCTCACCGAGCACCGCGACGGCAAAGGACCGCGAGCCGCGGGCCCGGCGGCCTGACCTGCCTTAGATCAATCCGGAACGTCACCAAACTCGAGCATGAAAGTGGTGTTCTTTGTTTTGGCTGTGCTTTGCCTGCTGAGCCTGGGAGTCGTAGCGGCCGCTCATCTTAATCTGCGTCCCCTCCCCTCGAATGCTATCGCCGACCGCGTGCTGGTAGAAAAAGGCGACCGGCGGCTCACTTTGTTAAAAAACGGCGAACCCTTGAAAACCTACACGGTGGCCCTGGGCCGCGTGCCGGTTGGACCAAAAGAGGAGGAAGGCGACCAACGCACGCCGGAAGGCGTTTACCTGATCGACTTTCACAAGCGCGACAGCGATTTTCATCTGGCGTTACATGTTTCTTATCCCGAGCAACGGGACATCGACCGAGCCACCGCCAGCGGCGTTTCAGCGGGATGCGACATCATGATCCACGGCCTCCCAAATGGGCGGGGCTGGATCGGACGATTTCATCGGCGGAGCGATTGGACCGCTGGCTGCGTTGCCGTGACAGACTTCGAGATCGAAGAGATCTGGCGCGCTGTGCCTGACGGAACCCCGGTCGAAATCCGGCCGTAGCCGGAATTCTCAGGCAGCCGAGATTGGCGGCGCCGACTCGGGCTTTCGAGTTTCGGCCATCACGTCCGGTCGCATGTTTTCATCGCGGATCGGCGTAATCTTCGTGTCGTGCTTCGGGTAGGCGATACGGGTATGCAGCATCGTCATCAAAGTGAAACGAAAGCGATCCGCGATGATGTTTAAGTCGGACAGGGTCAGATCGCATTCGACCAGTTGGCCGTCGGCGATTCGCTGGCTCACCAGGTCGGAGACGAGCTGCTCGATCTTCTGCGGCGTCGGTTTCTCCAAGCTTCTCGAGGCGCTTTCAATCATGTCGGCGAGGCTGATAATCGCGCTCTCTTTGGTCTGCGGCTTCGGACCGCTGTAGCGGAAAGTTTCCTCGCGCACTTCGGGAACGTCCTCTTCCCGCAGGTTCATGATCTTGCCGCCGGTCCGGGCGTCCTCCTGCTGCTGGAGTGCGCGCTTGTAGAAGTAATAGACCAGCGACGTTCCGTGGTGTTCCTGGATGATGTCGATAATGCGCCGATTGAGTTTATGCTTGAGCGCGAGGTCCACCCCTTCCTTCACGTGGGCGATGATGATCAGCGCGCTCATCGTCGGCGCGAGATCGTCGTGAGGGTTGCGCTCGAAGTTCATGTTCTCGGTGAAGTATTCGGGCTTCACCAATTTCCCGACGTCGTGAAAATAGGAGCAGACCCGGCAGAGGGTCGCGTTCGCGCCAATCGCCTCCGCGGCGGCTTCGGCGAGGTTCGCCACGACGAGGCTATGATGATACGTCCCCGGCGCTTCGATCGTCATTCGCCGCAACAACGGGTGATTGAGATCGGATGCTTCCAGCCAGGAGATGTCGGTCGTGACCTGGAACAGGTGCTCGAAAATCGGGAGCACTCCCCCGACGATCGTGGCGGTCAAAATTCCGTTGCCGATGGCGAAGGCGCTCTGGATGCCGATCATCTTCCAGTCGATTGTGTTCGGCGAAAGAAAATCGATCGGGCCAATGACGCCGAAGGTGAGCGATAAAAGCCAGATCGCGATCCCGACTCCGAGTCCGGCGCGAATGAGCCGGCTTCGCCTGCGCACCTGGAGCGTGAGATAAACCGCGGTGAACCCGCTGATCAGGCCGCAAACGAGCAACGGCGCATCGATTTTTCCAAAAAGAATGCTGCTCCAAAGACTGACGAAAACCGAGGCGTACAACCCGTGGTTGCGACCGAGAAGCACACTGAGGAGGAGCGGGGCAAACGCGTAGGGCGCGATCAAGCCGACGGTTTCCGGGCGCAAGAAAGTGAACGACCCGCTGTTACAGAGAACGAGCAGAAATTTCGTCGCGCCGAGCTGCAATAAAATCACGCCAAAGACGAGAGCGAGGCGGGAACTGCGGAGGAATGTCGTTGGCTGGTTGATCCAGAGTTGCGTCAGGGCCGTGGCGAAAAAGAGAAGCGCGATGACGAAGTTTTTGGTCGGTTCCGGCTGTTGCCCGCCGAAAATCAAAAAGGCCAGTCCGGCGACGAACGCCCCAAAGACAAACCACTTCATCGCGGCGGCATATTCCAGAATGTGGAGCAGCTCGTTTTTGGTCCGGCGCCGGCGTGTCTTGCCTGAGGCGAGACCACGCTTTACGAGCTGACTGCGTTTCAGAAAATCGAGCATCGGTTATTTGCGAGCGTTAGAGCTGGTGTTGGCGGGCGATCGGTGTTGCTGATAGGCGTTGATCACGGCCCGAACGAGTTCATGACGGACGACGTCCCTTTCGGAAAAATAGGAGAAAGCAATGCCGGGCACGTTCTTTAAAGCCTGAAGCGCTTCGACCAATCCGGAGCGCTTGTTGGAGGGCAGATCGATCTGGGTGACATCTCCGGTCACGACACATTTGGAGTTCGGCCCCATCCGCGTCAGGAGCATGAACATCTGCTCGGTCGTGGTGTTTTGCGCTTCATCCAGGATCACGAAAGCGTTGCTGAGCGTGCGGCCACGCATGTAGGCGAGCGGAGCGACTTCGATCGTCTGGCGCGCGACCGATCGTTCAATTTCCTCGGCATCCATCATATCCCGCAACGAATCATAAAGCGGCCGCAGATACGGCGTAATCTTTTCCTGGAGATCGCCGGGAAGAAATCCGAGCGCTTCCCCGGCTTCGACAGCGGGCCGCGTCAGGATAATGCGGCTGACCTGCTCTTTCTTGAGTGCCGCCACCGCCATCGCGACCGCGAGGTAAGTTTTCCCCGTCCCGGCCGGTCCGATCGCAAACACGATATCGTGTTTTTGAATCGCCTCGACGTAGCTCCTTTGCCCAAGCGTGCGCGCCACGATGGGCGGCTTGCGCGCTGAGGTCGTGATCTTCACGTCGACCACGTCGCTCAGGCTGTCGGGCCGCGATTCCGTCACCGAATTCAAGGCGTAACTGAACTCGTGTTTGTGAATATCCACGCCCTTTTGCCGGGCCTGCTCGAGCTGGTCGAAAACGCGCTGGGCCCGATCGACCTGCTCCGGTTCGCCCTCAAGTTTAACCCAGCCTTCGCGGGTCGTGACTTTTACGCCGAGCGAATCCTCGAGCGTCTTTAAAAGCTTGAGGTCGTTGGCGTAGAGCGATTGCACAGACCGTGCGCTATCGAACTGCAGCGTGCGCGTTTCTGTCATTTCACGAATCCGGGGGCGCTGATGATAACGCCCGGGGCAGCAGTGTCAAACCGCACTTCAACCGGCCTGGGCCAGCCGCGAGTTGGTTAGCGGAATCCGTAAACAAGCGCCCAATGGGTCCGTTCTTCCGGCGACTGCTCGATTTCGACGATGATGAAATAGCTGCCGGTATTCTTGGGGGTGATATGGGCCGCCGCGAAGTGGCCCTTCTGCCAGCTGTCCGGTTGTTCGGCGAGCTTGCCCTCTGAATCGTAAACGTGGACGGAAACTTTCGCGGCCTCCACTTCCGTGCCGAGCCAGAACCAGTATTCGTTTCCTTTGAACAACTGTTGGCGCACCGCCTTCTTCTCGCTCACCCCGAGGTCGCCGCCCCAGTAATCCTCGCGGACCTGGAAGCCCTCCTTGACGTATGGTTCCGCCGCCTGGAGGGCGAACGATTGCGCGTCGTCGACCGAGGCGCGCAGGACCGGCGTCGCCGCCAAAACAAAAGCCAGCAGGAAGCTCGTGCGCCAGGTGGTTTTGAGGAATTCGATCATGGGGAGCTAGGGGCTTTTCTTCGTGATGCTATCACCCAGCTGGGTGGTGATTTCATTGATCTTCTTCACCGAAGCGGGAGAAATGTGGGCGTCGCCGACGTCGATGAGCGGTTTCACTTCCACCAGGGCCTTGTGGATATCCTGAAGGAGTTTCAGGTTAAACTCGGGCATCGCCTGGAGTTTGGTTTCGAAGTAGGCGAGCAAATCCGGCTGATGCAACAGCTCTGAACCCTCTTCGGAATAGCGCCGGTTCACCACCGCGGTTAAAACCTCCGTGCCGCGGAGCCAGCCGCCGAGGCTGACCAACTGGGACAGTTTTTCATCATGCACCTCATTCATCGCCGTTTGGACGCTGTTTTGGGTGCGGTCCAACTCCTGGCGCACGCTGGTCCAATTTCGCTTGTCCGCCGCTTCCGTGATCGCTTTGGCGTGCGGCGTGATCGAGTTGCCGACCCCGATTCCCTTGGCGAGGCTGAGCACGCGCTGGCCGATTTCCTTCACGGTCGGGGCGTCCTCCGCCTGCACGGCGATAAAGCCGTCCGCGATGACCGCGCCCAGCAAAAGGGCAATCCGCGGGCGCTCAGTAAAATTACTGCCTTTGTCGTTCCGGACGTATTCGCGCCAATTGACGCCGCCCAGCTTGTTTAGGGCGCCGAACACCTCGTTCGGCAACGGCACGACGACATCGTCAACCTTCTTGGAGAGCTCCTTGATATCGACGTGCTTTGGAGTCTCGCGCTTGGAAGTCTCTGCGCCGCCGGCCAAAAGCGGCAACCCGGCTGCGAGGACAAATGTGAGTTTTGAAATTTTAGCGAATGGGATCATCGGCAAGCTTCGACTGTTGATTTCGCCTTCGTATTCAGGAATTAATGGATAACTCTAGGCAGAAGTCCATCCCGCACAAATTTACCCTTTCAAAATTTTGATTCTGAATCGCATCAACCCCGCCCGCTGGCGGCATTCGCCCCGACTTCTTTTTCTCGGCTCCGTTTTGCGGTCATGAACGTTACCCGCCTGACGGAAATCCTGGCGCTGGCTAAAGGGAAGCGAATTCTCGTCCTCGGCGACCTGATGCTGGACGAATTCGTCTGGGGCAAAGTGGGCCGCATTTCCCCGGAAGCGCCGGTGCCGGTGGTGCAGGTCACCGGCGAAAGCTTTTATCCCGGCGGGGCTGCCAACGTCGCGCGCAATTTGCGCGAATTTGTTAAGGAAGCGGCGGTCGTCGGGCTGGTCGGGACAGATCGCGGCGGCGCCCAACTGCGGGAGCTTTTGGCCGCCCAAAAGATCGATATGGCCGATGCCATCCAGGAAGCTGGCTTCCCGACGATCGTAAAGACGCGCATTATTGCCCGGAACCAGCAGATCGTCCGGGTGGATCGCGAGCAGCTTCGCTCCCCTTCCCCAGCCCACGTCTCGCGGATCGTCCGGAACGTCCGGCGCCGGCTCGCCCGGACCGATGCCGTCATTTTCGAGGACTACGGCAAGGGTTTTTTGAGCGCAGACCTCGTCCGCCAAATCTGCAACGACGCGAAGGCGGCGGGCAAGATCGTGGCCGGGGATCCAAATCCGCACCACCCGATCGATTGGAAAGACGTGACGGCGGTGAAGCCGAACCGGAACGAGGCTTTTCTGGCCGCGGGCCTTCCCTGGAGCGAGCCGATCGATCCGCCGGGAAAAGACACGAGACTTTTGAGAGCCGGCGAAATTCTGCTCGAGAAATGGGGGACGAAACTTTTGCTGATTACTCTCGGCGAGCAGGGCATGATGCTTTTTCAACGTGGCAAAAAGCCGCGCCACATTCCCACCAAGGCGCGGCAGGTTTTCGACGTTTCCGGCGCGGGCGACACGGCCATTGCTCTCTTCACCCTCGCCCTCTGCTGCGACGCCACGCCGGACGAAGCCGCTGAAATCGCAAATCACGCCAGCGCCGTCGTCGTGGGAAAACTGGGAACGGCGACGGCGACGCGGGACGAACTCATCGCCAGCTTTCAGAATGACCGGCTCGTCTAGCGAGGCCTGGCCGGCTGTGTTCCTGGATCGTGACGGGACCCTCATGCGCGATGTCGACTACTGCGGTGATCCGAACAACGTGGAGGTATTCCCGCAGGCCTCCGCTGCGCTGCGCCGGCTGAAGGAGGCCGGGTTCAAACTGGTCGTTGTCACCAACCAAAGCGGGATTGGGCGCGGCTATTTTACGGAAGCGGATTACGGGAAAGTGGAGGCGGAGTTTAACCGCCAAATCGGCGACGGCTTGATCGACGCCAGCTATTATTGTCCCGATTTGCCCAGCACCGATTCCATCCGGCGCAAGCCAGGACCGGGAATGATTTTCGAAGCGCAACGCGATCACCGCCTCAATTTGCGGCGGTCCTTCCTGATCGGCGATAAGGCGAGCGACATCGGTTGCGGCCGAAATGCCAGTGTGCGGACGATCCTGGTCCAGACTGGATATGGCGCAGGCGAAACGAACTGCGGCGCGGATTGGATTGCCCGCGATCTCGCCGAAGCTGTGGATATTATTTTGGGCGCAGCCACGACGGGAAGGCACCCAGAACGAACTGACAAAACCGCTCCCGCTTGAGATCATGCCGGACGACTCTGAGCGCACAGTGCAGTCTCGGTTCTCGACGGCTCGCGTCTTGCCCGCGCTCGGTTGCCTTTGCGTGCTTCTCCTGTTGCTAGCGATTGCTTTCCGGCCGGCATGGCTGGCGACTTACGATCTCGCCTGGCCCTACGACGACGATCTCTTCCGCGATACTGCTTTTGCCCAGACAATCATCCGTGGCGATTTTCCCGCAGACGCCTACTACGCGGGCGAACAGAACTGGTACAATCCGCTTGGACCCGCGGTAATTGGAGGCATTGCTCACCTGTTTGGTCTTGAGCCGGTCGAGATTTACGCGCATTACGGCGCCATTGTCGGGTTGGTCGTACCTCTCGCGATTTTTGGACTCGGCGTCGTTCTGTGGGGCCGGTGGGCGGGGCTGGCAGTGTTATTTGCGTTCTTATTTCTGCGACCTAACGAAATTCCGTCCTGGGCCGCGCCAACCTATTCGCCCTGGTTGTTTACTAACCTGCTTTCGCTCGTGCCGTTTGCCTTAACCATTGGTGTGGCCATTCGCGCTCGAAACCGCGACCGATATGGACTCTGGGCGGCCTGTGGTCTGTTGCTGGGTTTAACCTTCCTCACGCACACTGCCACGGCGATCGTGGCCGGATCGGTCGCGGTCGTATTGGCTTGCGACTGGACAAGACGCCGCGCGGTCCCAATCCGCTGGGGCTTGGTCCTGGTTCCAGCATTCGCGGTGAGCGCGCCGTTGCTGGCGACGATTCTCTGGCACTATGGCCTCCAGATCAAGAATACCGCCCCGCAGGATTTCATGTGGGAAGAAGCCGAACTGCAGCGTTTATCCCAGTTGCTATGGGGAGCGTTGAACCTCCGAAATGCGTTAGCCTTAGGAGGATTCGTCCTGCTTTTCCGAAGGCGGACCAATAGGGCAGCGCGCCTCACTTTGATAACGTCGTTAGGAGTATGCTCGTGCATGCTCCTTTACGGCTACGTCCGGCAAGCCTGGCCCAGTGCTCACCTCCCCGGTTTGGTCCCGCCTTTTCATTGGTTGTTTCACCTTCGGGTGGCCGGGACACTGCTGGTGGGTTACGGATTGTATTGCGCCGCGGATGGGCTCACGGTGCTGCTTGCCCGGTGGCGTCGTCTGCCAGTTCCGATCGTGCTTTTGCTCATTCTCGGCATTCTTTTGCCTTTTCAGCTTCGGCCATTCCTCCATCGTTTCGATTTCGAGTCGGCCCGGAACCTGTCCTTGGAATACGTTTCTTTGTCCGGATTCGGCGAAACCATTGCCTGGTTGCGTCATCAGACCCCACCCGGCACCGTCGTTCTTGCGCCGCCCCATGATGCCCTCATCATGCTCGGAGCCGCGGGCCGGAAAACCGTTGCCATCGACCAGACTTTCTCAAATCTTTTTGTCGCCTACGAGCCGCGGATCGCCGCCCTCGAGGAGCTACCCCGCAACCTGGCGAACCATCAACGTGACAGTTTCCTCGAAATCGCCGCACGCCATGGCGTTTCCTTTGTGCTTCTCACGGACGCGGTCCCGGCCTTTTCCGAAAAGTGCCTATCAGCTCCTTTTGTAACTCTTGTCTTCACCAGCGGCCATTTTTTCATCCTCCGAATCGAGTATTAACATGACTCAAGCTCTTGGCATCATACCCGCCCGCTGGGGCGCGACCCGCTTCCCGGGCAAGCCGCTCCATCCGATTGCGGGGAAGCCGCTCCTCCGGCATGTCTGGGAACGATGCCGGTGCGCGAAAAAGCTCGATCGGCTCATTATCGCAACCGACGATTTCCGGATCGCGGAAGCGGCGTTCGATTGGGGCGCTGAAGTGGCCATGACTTCGGCCAACCACGCCAGCGGGACGGACCGCATCGCCGAAGTGGCGGCGAAGGCGAAGGAATTTTCGCACATCGTCAACATCCAGGGCGACGAGCCGCTCATCGATCCGAAACTGATCGATCGCCTCGTGCGCGAATTGCAGCGCGATCGCAACCTTGAGATGATCACGGCAGCGCATCCCTTCGAAGATCCCGCGGAGGCGGCGTCACCTCATCAGGTGAAAGTGGTGCTGGACCAAAACGGCAACGCTCTTTATTTCTCGCGCGCCGCCATTCCAGCTTCGCAGAGCGGCGGTTTGAAACTGCCGGGCGAAGGAAGAGGGCGGTTTGGAAAGCGCCCCTCCTTGTTTCTCCGGCACCAGGGCATCTACGGATATTCGCGCGCTCTCCTCCTCCGTTTCGTTCGCTGGAAAACTTCGCCTTTGGAGCGTGCCGAATCGCTCGAGCAATTGCGCGCGCTGGAGAATGGAGTAAGAATTCAGGTGGTCATCACGGCCAGCGGATCGCCCGGGGTAGACACTCCGGAGGATGCTCGAACCATCGAGCGCGTCCTGAAGTCCGCGGGCCAGCGACCGCCCCGGGTGAAGCGGAAATGAAATATATTTTTATTACAGGCGGAGTGGTGAGTTCGTTAGGCAAAGGCCTGGCAGCGGCGTCGCTCGGCACGCTTCTCGAGCTCCGCGGTTTGCGGGTCGTGTTCCAAAAGTTCGATCCCTATCTGAATGTCGATCCCGGGACGATGAACCCGTTTCAGCACGGCGAAGTTTACGTGCTGAACGACGGCGCGGAGACCGATCTCGACCTCGGCCATTACGAGCGCTTCACCAATTGCATTCTCTCTCGCCACAACAATCTCACCAGCGGCCAGGTCTACGAAAGCGTCATCAACAAGGAGCGGCGCGGCGATTACCTCGGCAAAACCGTCCAGGTCATTCCCCACGTTACCGATGTCATCAAGGATCGGATTCGCGAAATTTCCGACGAGAGCAAAGCCGACGTCGTCATTACCGAGATTGGCGGAACGACTGGCGACATCGAGGGGCTGCCATTTCTGGAAGCGATCCGGCAATTCATTTTGGAAGTGGGCGGGCAGAATGTCGTCAATGTCCACGTCACGCTGGTGCCGTACATCCGGGCCGCGCGCGAATTGAAGACGAAGCCGACCCAGCAAAGCATTGCGAAGCTGCGCGAGATCGGTATTCAACCGCAGGTCCTGCTTTGCCGGACCGAACATCCGCTTGATGCCGAGCTGCGCCAGAAGCTCTCGATGTTCTGCAACGTCTCGCCGCGCGGAGTCATCGAAGCGCGCGACGTTCCCCACACGATTTACGAAATGCCCCTGATGTTGAACGCCGAGGGTCTCGACGACCTGATCTGCGAGCTGCTCCATATCGACGCGCCGCCGCCGAACCTGACGAACTGGGGGAAATTCGTCGAACGCGTCGTGAGCCCGAAGAAACAGGTCAAGATCGCCGTCGTCGGTAAATACATCGATTTGCAGGACGCTTACAAAAGCATCTACGAATCGCTCACCCACGCCGCGGCCAGCCAGGATTGCGGGATTCAGCTGGAATTGATCGATGCCGAAACCTTGGAGGGCGGCGTTGATGGCCATCTAAAGGATGTGGCCGGCGTCCTGATTCCGGGCGGCTTCGGAGAGCGGGGCGTCGAAGGAAAAATCACGGCAGCGAAATTCGCACGCGAAAACAAGATTCCGTATCTCGGCCTCTGTCTCGGCATGCAAGTGGCCACGATTGAGTTCGCCCGGAACGTATGCGGCTTGGAAAAAGCCAATAGCACCGAGTTCGACAAGGACGCGGCCGACCCTGTCATCTGCCTGCTCGAGGAGCAGCGCGACGTTAAAAACAAAGGCGCCAGCATGCGGCTCGGCACCTGGCCGACCAAGATCGCCAAAGGCACCGTTGCGGAAAAGATCTACGACGACGACGAAGTCCTGGAGCGCCATCGGCACCGTTACGAGTTCAACATGAAGTATCGGGAGAGAATGGGCGAAAAAGGATTCATGATCTCGGGAACCTCACCCGATGGTTCGCTCGCCGAGCTGATCGAGCTAAAGGATCACCCCTATTTCATGGCCTGCCAGTATCACCCGGAATTCCAGAGCAAACCGAACAAGCCGCACCCGCTCTTCAAAGGCTTCATCGAAGCCGCCCTCGCGCGGCAAGTTGAGAGTCGGTAGTTGAGTGTTGAGAGCTCCGGATGCCGCCCCACCAAGGAGCGGCGCTTTCCAAACCGCCGTTTGCGCCAAAGGCGCAATTCAATTTAGCCTGGGGCAACGCCCCAGGGACCCCGAGCCCCGTCCATAACAAGCGCTGAAAGCGCGATTCAGCCCTGGCATCTCGGACTTTAAGCTCGACGCGCGATTTGCTACGACGATACGATGATGCAATCACGCCCCTTCAGCGCCATTCGGATGGTGATAGATGTGAAAATTTGCGTTCTTAAGGACGCACTTAGGTGCCTTCACCCGATGCGACATTGTAGGAATCTTCTCACCGCGGTCATACTCGGCGCGTGGCTTGTCTGCGCTGCCAGCGCGAGCGGGGCGTCCTTGCGTTACGATGGAATCTACCGGCGTAAAGGCGACGCGGGTGAATACACGTTGTACCTCCGCTTTTATTCCGACGGAACAGCGCTCTCCGTCGCGGCCAGTGAAACGCCGGAACAGGTCGTCCAATGGTTCCACCGCGGGCCGGGGGCACCGTCAGGCGGTCACTTTACAGCAAAGGGAGCCAGCATTCGCTTCACCATTATTGGTTTTGAATCACGCGAGGACTGCGCCGGGACGATCAAGGAAGATTCTCTTATGCTGAAATGTCAGGGCGGACGCAGGGCACTTCGCTTCGATTTCGTTCCCCTGCACCTCACGAAATAATGCCTAACCATTCTATACGGCGAAAGCTCACAGCTGCATGACAAAGCCGCAGAAAATTATTCACGAAGAATCTTATTGAGTGCCCGCCCCCGGCAGGCGTCGCTGATTTGGGTCCACTTCGTTCGCTGCTCATGCTGCACCATCTTTCTTTCGCGGTTGCTGATCTCACGCGTTCCGCCGCGTTTTATGACGCCGCGCTCGCTCCGCTTGGCTACTTCCGTGTCTTCACTCAAGAGAGCGGCGCTGGCCGCAAGGAATCGGCCATCGGCTACGGGCGACCCGGGGGCGAGGATGAATTTGCCATCCGCCTTCGTCAGGACGGGGTTATTGCGCCGAGCGACGGCTTCCATGTGGCCTTCCGAGCGCCATCTCAAGAGGCGGCGGCCGCTTTCCACCAGGCGGCGCTGGCCCACGGAGGACGGGATAATGGAGGTGTGGGCTTTCATCCCGAACATGGCCCGAACTATTTCGCCGCTTTCGCTTTCGATCCCGACGGCTACCGGATCGAGGCCGTTGTCGATGAAAAGGGCTAACGAGGTACGCTCCAAGGCACGGTAAACGACCGATGACCTTCCAGAAAACCACTGTGTCCAGCCTGGCAACGCTCGGCCTGGGGGTGTTCGTTAGCGGCAGCGCCCTGGTGCAGACAGCCGGGTTCGTGGCGTTGGTCGGTGAATTTGGCCTGTTGGCGCTGAGCCCTTATGTGGTCTTTGGCGGCGCCTGTCTTCTGGCCAACAGCAGCCGGGGCCGAGCCATCGCCACCCTCGTCGTTTGCGCTTTGGCCACCGCGTGCGCGATCTTCCTGTATGGGGACCTTATTTTCCTCAACCCCGGCTCGATGAGCGGGCTGGTCTTTCTCCTCGTCCCGTCCTACCAGCTTCCCGCCGCGATCCTTCTTCTCATAGTGATGTTTTTTACGCGGCCGCGCCGTCGAAGCCTCGACTCTAACGGCGGCGCTTCTTAACTCCCCCAAACTTCGCGCATCACCCGAGCGAAATTTCCTCCCAGGATCTTTGCGATCCGCGTGTCAGAATGGCCGCGGGCTGAGAGGCGCGCTGCCAGCAACTCGAAGCGATTGGCGGCGTTGAGGTCGGGAATGAAGGTATAGAGGTCGTCAGGCCGGCCGGCGGTGAAGGTCCCCTCCTCTTTCGCGCCCTTGACCCATTCGCGATTCTCGCGTTCCCACTCCGGCGTTCGCTTTACCGGAGCCAGATCGCTGTCGGTCCCGATCCCGACATGATCCTCGCCGCAAACTTTGATGGCGTGTTCGAGGTGGCGAATGACATCGATCGACATCGGTTGCGTATCCACCCGGAGATAGGGCCAGAATATAATTCCGACCACGCCCCCGTTATCAGCCAGCGCCCGCAGTTCGGCGTCGGCCACGTTGCGCGGCAAATCCGAAAGCGACCGGCACCCGGCATGACCGATCAGCACCGGCGTCTTCGAGGCGCGGATCGCTTCCAAGGTGGTGCGCTGCGATCCATGCGAGAGATCGATCACCAGCTTTTCCGCATTCAGGCGTTCCACCACCTGGTGCCCGAATTTGCTCAGGCCCGCGTTGCCCGGCTCCATGCAGCCGTCCCCGACCAGATTGCGCCGGTTGTGAGTCAACTGCATTACACGGAGTCCCATTTCCCGAAACATCGGAATGCGATCGGCCTCCTCGCCCAGCGGTTCCGTTCCCTGAAAGGTAAAGATAATCCCGAGGCGGTGTTCGTCGCGCGCGCGCGCGAGGTCCTCTGCCTTCTGCACGTGGAGGAAGGTGTCGGGGTGCGCTTCGACGCGCGCTTTCCACTGTCGCAACGTTTCCTTGCTGCGCTCGAACGCCGCATCATTCAGCCAGAAACGACCTTGAGGCGCCGGACTCACAATCAATCCGGTGAGGCCGGAATCGCGGACCGCCTGCAACTCCGCTGCGAGCGCGGGATCGTCGTCCTTCAAATAGAAGACGGCGCTCCCGCCCTGCCCATCAATTACGAAATTGCCCCGATAGGGAGGCCAATGTTCGCCCGCGCCTTCCGCAAAGACGCGGCGAGAAATCAGCGCCCCGGCCGCAGCGAGGCTACTCCTGACTAAAAACTCGCGCCGGTCTACCATTGGAACCTATTTCGGAGGGTAGCATCTTGCCTGACTCGGCCAAGGGTGCCAGCCTGTTCTTTGAAAACCGAACCCAAGATGGCATTTGGCTGGCGGGGCTCAGATTGCAAGAGTTGACCGCCCTTGCGATTTGGCTGGCCCGGACCGTACTGACTCGGTCGACTCAGGCGGCCGCTGGCTTGCGCCGGGTGATGAATTTGGTAAGAAACGCGTTGGTGGCTTTTTCCAAGGCGATGCCCCAAGCGGCGATCACCGCCATTGTGGCCACGGAAATAAGAAGGAACATCCAAATCGGCTGTTCGCGGATCCGAAATCCCAGCCAGATGACATACGGATGATGGATCAGGTAGATGCCGTAGGAGAAGGCGCCGACGAGGGCGAAAATTTTCGCCGGCCACGCGAAGCGCGCGAGCAGGCCGGCGATGCCCACCATGACGAGAAAGCAGCAGGCGCCGGTGGCGAAATCAACAAAGATGTAGGTGATACCGTTCTGGTACAAGCGGAGCGCGACAGGATATAGAATCACACCGCCCAACAAACCGGCCCCGCTGAGGAGAAATCGTTCCACGCGAGCGGCCGAGCGCGCCCACCACAAGCCCAAAGCCATGCCAAGAGCAAATTCCGGCAAGCGGCAAATGGCAAAGCCACCCAGAATCCACAACCCATCTTGCGGATAGGGAAAGAGCATCAGGTACCGAACGAAAAAACCGAGCGCGCCCGCGAGCAACAGGAAGAGTAAAGGCCCAAGCTTTCTGGCCGCCCCAAAGAGCAACGGAAAAATCAGATAGAACTGGATTAGCATGGAGAAGTACCACCAGGCGGCGTTCAGATAGAAAAAGTTCATGCTGATATCGACAAAGCGCAGGCCAAGCAGACTGAGCACGATGCGGCCATCGATTCGTTCGAAGCGCGCGACGAAGGGTGAGAGAAGGTAAACCAGATGCGCCACCCAGTACATGGGATAAAGCCGGAGGAGCCGCGCTCGATACCATCCGCCCCACCCGATGGGACCCGCTTCCGCTTTCCGCACGGTTGCTTGGGCCAGGGCCCAGCCACTGAGGATGATGAAAGCGCCGACCGCGTGGAACCCAAGCCCGGAGACGAAGAGCCAGGCGATGCCCAAGGCGGAGCGCATCGAGGAAAACAAATTGCTCCAGTCAGGCGGCGGCAGCGAACCATGCTCGAAGTAGGTTCGGAAAAAATGAAAATAAACAACGGTCAGAATGGCCAGCCCCTTGGAAACATCGAGCCAGACGAGCCGCTTCATTGCCCTCGGAGCTAGCAGCCCGAGCGGGGATAAGGAAGAAGGAACTTAGGCGCAGGCAGAGTTAATTCACGAAGAGGCCTAACCAGCGCACAATGGTGGGAGCAGTTGACCGCGGCGAAATCGTCGAAGAAATGCGGTTTGCCGAGCTCCTGCGCAGCAAATCTCGTCTTGGAGCTACTGCCGGCCAAGGTCGTAAACTTCAACCAGTCCAAGACCGGTGCCGCCGTCCACGCCGGAGAGCAGGGCGGTATAAGCGCCCGGCGGCAGCGTCGCTCCGGTGGCCGCCTCCAAAAGGTGGGTCGGCTCGAGGCCTGTTCCAAACACTGGAGGTTCGGTCGCAGTATCCTGCCAGTTATTGTTCGAGATGAGGAGCGCTCCCTGACTATCTCGCAGATCCAAGGTTGGATCGGCCAACACCGGCGAAATTCCCGAGGCTGCCAGGCTCGGTCCAAGCCCGCGGAGAATGATCCTGGGGTTGCTCGATCCACCACCCAAAATAAAGCCTGCGATCACGATGTCGTTGCCTGTGCTGACAAACGCTCGGGTGCTGATGTTAGCCAGTTTCGAGGTGGACGCTCCCACGCCGTAAACTTCCACCAGGGCGACTCCAGAGGTCGCTCCGTTTCCTTTCAAGATGGCGGTGTACGATCCGGGATCGAGCGTAACGAGAATCGCCGATTCAAGATCGTGATGGGGAGCAATGCCCGTCGCGTTAATCGCTGCCTCCTGCGTTTCCCTCCAGTTGTTGTTCGTGACGGTGACGAAGGAATCCGGGCCGTGCAATTCCAGGACGGGATCGGCCAGCGGATTGGCGATACCCGCGCCTGCCAACGAAGGACCGATGCCGCGCAGTAACACTTGCTTCGGTTCAGAGCCAGTAATGATAAAGCCGCCGATGCCCACGTTGTCGCCTGTGCCCACCAAAAGACGCGTTGAGAGATTGACCGCCTGTGTCACTGCGCCGGGAGTGGGCGTTGGCGTGGCGGTCGTCGTTGGGGTGGGGGTAGGGGTTGGCGCTTGGTCGAGAGCAAAGTTAAATCTGCCGCTACTGCTGGCGTGGCCGCCTGTCCCCACACCCCCGAAAGCCTCAGTGTCTATCTCAACGGAAAGGGTGTAATTTCCGGGAGGGAGCGTGCCAGTTTTGGAGATAGCCACCGACGGCGGGTTGTCGACGCCTGCCCTCACGTCAAATATTGTCGTCGCTCCCCTGGTGAGCTTGGCCAGCGCCTGCCGGCCGCAAGAACACGATGCCGTTAGCTGGCCCGTTATCGAATAGACATACGAGAGGTCTGTTACATCAAAGTTGAGAACGACTAACTTCGCCCCGGCGAAGGCGCGACCATCTGTTAAGATCGCATCACCAGTCGCCGTTCCGTCGCCCGAGACTCGCAAGGTTCCCATCGAGTTATCTACCACCATTGACGAATTACTGGTGGACCCTGCACTCCCTCCACCGGACTCCCCGCTCACGAAGGCGGAGTTGCTGAGACTTGCTGGTAAAAAGTCCGTCTGGATTTGCGGCGGTGGGGAATCGAACTGGGCCAAATTGCGTGCAGAAGCGCGCGCGTCCGACAGGCGGTTAACCAGTGAGATTTCAGCCGAGAGGCGGGGCGTAACGACGGCCATTATGCCCGCCGCGAGCCAGAGACGACTTTTGACCCACGAAGCGGATGGATCCTTTTTTCGCGTTGATGCCATGACGGGGGCCTAACCGTCATTTTTTCTAGGGTGAAACCGGTCGCCCGGTCAAGGTTTAACCTTCCTGCCGGGAAAGGGAAAAGCGGAAAGGAAAGGGTTAGAGTTTCACATCGTCAAGTGCCCTTTGGCGGGGTGCCGGCTCGTTTCAAGCGGTCCATGATCGCAGCACCCAAGCCGGTTTCGGGGAGTTTTTCGGCGACAACGAGATCGAGGTTCGAACGATCCAGTTCCCGGAGATAACGAAATAGATTGGTGGCGGCTTCCTTCAGGTCCTCGCGCGCGCTTAACTGCCTGACCTCGACAAATCCCTTCGATTCATCCAAGGGCCTCCAGGCCAGCAGCCCGCATCTCTTGTACGGGGGCAAAGCGAAGGCCGAAGGATCATCGACCAAAACGAGCGGAGTAGACGGCGCGTAGTGGCTCGGAAGTTGCCCGGGCGCTTCGGGCTGCGCGCGGGTTTCGGCGACGACCACTTCGCCAAAGGCGGCGAGTTGCTCCTCCGTAACCGGACCGCGCCGCAAAATTTCGAGTCGCCCCTCACGCGGGACGACGATGGTGGATTCCAGTCCATGCGCCGTAGGACCGCCATCCACGACCAGTGGAATCCGGCCTTCCAGTTCATCAAGGACATGTTGCGCGGTCGTGGGGCTGATCCGGCCAAACCGGTTGGCACTCGGCGCAGCCAGCGGCGACGCGAAGCCTTGAAGGATTTCTGAGAAGACGGGATGCGCACTGATCCTAACCGCCACGGTCGGCAGACCGGCGGTGACGATGTCGGGAACAATCTCGTTCCGAGGCAGGACAAGAGTGAACGGCCCGGGCCAGAATTGGTCGAGCAACCTCTCAACCAGACTGCGCGCGTTGGAGTCGATCGTCGTGACTCGGTCGAGCCATTCGCGACCGGGTAAATGAACAATGAGCGGATCGAAGCGCGGGCGCTCTTTGGCTTCGAAAATTTTTGCCACGGCGTCAGCGTTGAGCGCGTCGGCCGCCAGCCCGTAGACGGTTTCGGTCGGAAGCGCGACAATATCGCCGCGGCGGAGCAATCCGGCGGCAGTCGCGACGGCCTCCGCGCGCTCCTGGGGCGTGCGCGAAGGAGCGATTTGGGTCATGGGACCCGCTGCGAAAGGACGGCGTCCGTCTGGGCTTTCCGAAAGGCGAGAAGTTTTTCTCGTACCTTGTCGTCGGTGAGCCCGATGATGCTGGCGGCGAGGAGCGCGGCGTTCTTGGCGCCAGCCTTCCCGATCGCGAGAGTGCCAACTGGGATTCCGCCGGGCATTTGGGCAATCGAGAGGAGGGAGTCCAAACCGTTGAGCGCGGAAGTCATCGGCACGCCGAGAACTGGAAGCCAGGTGTGAGCCGCGACGACTCCCGCCAGGTGCGCCGCTCCGCCGGCTGCGGCAATGATGACGCGGACGCCGCGATCAGCGGCGGCCCGAGCGAGCTCGGTGGTCGCGTCCGGCGTGCGATGGGCGGAGAGAACATGCGATTCGTTAGGCACGCCGAGCTCATCCAGCGTTTCCCCGGAAACGCGCATCGTTTCCCAATCCGATTTGCTACCCATGATGATGGCGACGAGCGAGGAAGATTTTGTCTCAGGCATAATTGGATTTCATCCATTCCCCAGAACGTGTCCGCTTGCAAAGGCCTTTTTGATGGCGGGCCGAGCTCCTCTACATTGTCGAATGGCAGCGCGCGGCCAGTCTATTGTTCTGATCGGCTTTATGGGGGCCGGCAAATCGTCCATCGGCCGGACGCTGGCCAGGCGCACGGGCCTTTCGCGCCTGGATACCGACGAGATGATTTCGGCCCGATTTGGTTTGCCGGTCTCGGAAATTTTCGCGCGGTTTGGGGAAGAGAAGTTTCGGGAAACGGAAACGGAGATTCTCCGGCAGTTTTCGGCGGCGGCGCCCGCCATTATCGTGACCGGCGGCGGTATCGTGTTGCGCCAGGAGAACGTGAAGATGCTGCGCGCGCTCGGAAAGGTGGTGAGCCTCGAGGCCGACGAGGAGACGCTTTTTCGCCGGATTTCCCGGAGGGCCACGCGACCGCTCTTGCAAACGGAAAACCCACGAGCCACGATGCTGGAGCTATTGCGGGCGCGTGAGCCGCTCTATCGGCAGGCCGCGGACGTTCGATTGGACACGTCGCGGCTTGGGCACGATGAGGTGGCGGACGAAATTCTGAGGAGCTTTGGAAAGCTGTGACGTCGATTCTTGCACCGTTGGACCAGCGCCGACCGGCGGTTGGCTCAGATTTGAAGCAGCAAATCGTCGATCGGGCCAGGGCGCTTGGTTTTGATTCGTGCAAAATCGCGCCGGCTTCCCCGCCCCGGCATGGAGAGGATTTTCGAACGTGGCTGCGCGAGGGAGCGGCGGGCGAGATGGATTGGCTGGGCCGCGGAGAAGAGAAACGGTGCGATCCGGCGCAGGTGCTGCCGGGCGTTCGTTCGGTAATTGTCGTCGCGCTTAATTATTGGCAAGGGGAACTGAAAGACGCTCCCGGGTCAGTTGGCGAAAAGGGAAAGATCGCGCGGTATGCATGGGGTGAGGATTACCACGAGCTGATGCTCCGGAAACTGGAGCAATTGAGCGAGCTCCTGGCCGAATTTGGAGGCATTCAAAAGTGCTACGTCGATACAGGACCGATTCTCGAACGGGACCACGCCGCGGAAGCCGGGCTCGGCTGGCACGGCAAAAGCACCATGCTGATCGACCCCAGGCTCGGCACCTGGTTTTTTCTCGGCGAGATTCTGACCACGCTCGAGCTCCCCCCGGACGCGCCGCAGGCGGAGCGCTGCGGAAGTTGCCAGCGTTGCATCGTGGCGTGTCCAACCGGCGCAATCACGGAACCCCATCGCCTCGACGCACGGCGCTGCATCTCCTATCTGACGATCGAACTCGAGGGCTCGATCCCCCTGGAATTACGCCCGCTCATTGGCGATCGGATTTACGGCTGCGACGACTGCCTCGACGCCTGCCCCTGGAATCGGTTCGCCTCGATTTCCCGGGAAGCCGCCTTCGCCGCCGGTCCCGCCATCGGCATGCCGCTGCGGGATTACCTCGCCCTGGACGACGCCAGGTTTCGGCAGCTCTTTCGCCGGTCGCCCATCAAGCGAATCAAGCGGCGCGGATTCCTGCGAAACGTCTGCGTGGCCCTGGGAAATGTGGGCAATCGAGACGATTTACCGGCGCTGGAGAGGGCGGCGGAGGACCCGGAGCCGCTCATTGCCGAGCACGCCAATTGGGCGATTGAACAGATTCGCGGGCGCCTCGCAGCCGGAGGGAAGGTTTTTTGATGGGCAATCGGGCTGAATCCATTCAATCTCCCAGTTGCATCTGATTGAAGATGAGCGTGAATACCGGCCATAATTGGCCTATAATAACTGTAATTGCCTTCGCCTTTTCGGAGTGAACGAAAATTGCTTTCCAAAGCTCTAACCAGTCCCATCCCCACGAACGCCACAACTCCCCCACCTGAAATGCATCAAGTTGCCGCTCCTCCCATCACGCCCCGCAAACGGCGCTCCCGCCGGAGGCGGTACATTATTTTTGGCTCCATCGGGCTCCTGCTGCTCTGGATTATCGTCTCGGCGCTTCTGGGGAAGCGCGAAAAACCGATTCCGGTCACGACCGAAAAGGCGGTCCGCAAGACGATTGTGCAAACGGTTTCCGCGAATGGAAAAATTCAGCCTGAGGTGGAGGTCAAAATTTCGCCGGAGGTCGCGGGTGAGATTATCGAGTTGCCGGTCGAGGACGGCATGGCCATCAAAAAAGGCGATCTCCTGCTGAAGATTAAGCCGGATTCCTACAAGGCGCTGGTCGAGCAACAACAAGCGGCGATCAGTACCGCGAAGGCGAACAATCTCCAGGCAAAAGCAACTCTTCAGAAAGCGGAGCAGGACCTGAAGCGCGCTCAGGACTTGTTCACCAAGAAAATGATTTCGGAATCCGAATACACATCCGCGCAGGCGGCGCGGGACGTGGCGGCATCGACCTACGAAAGCATGCTGCACGAAATCGAGCGGGCCGAGGCGGGTTCGAGCCAGGCGCGCGATCAGCTTTCAAAGACAACCATCAATTCCCCCATCAACGGGACCGTCACGGTGCTCAACAGCAAGCTGGGTGAGCGCGTCGTGGCGACGAACCAGTTCGCCGGCACGGAAGTGATGCGGGTGGCCGATCTCTCCAGCATGGAAGCGCGCGTCGATGTGAACGAGAACGACGTGGTCAACGTCAAGGTTGGCGACAAAGCGATCGTAACCATCGATGCGTATCCCGACCGCAAATTTCACGGCACCGTTATTCAGATCGCCAATACCGGAAAGACAAGCGGCGCCGGCACGCAGGAAGAAGTAACCAATTTCGAAGTCAGAACCCACATCGACGATAACGACGTGCAATTGCGCCCGGGCCTGAGCTGCACCGCCGAGATTCAAACGAACATGGTCAAGGATGTCGTCGCCGTGCCGATGCAAGCCGTCACGATCCGCACCGGCGACAGCAATCTAAGCCCGGAGGAAATCGAGAAGCGCAAACAAAAGCAGACTGCGGCCGACCAAGGCGATAACGCCGCCGAGTTCAGCAATCAGAAGCTCGAGAAGCAGACCGAGAAAGCGGAACGCGAGAAAGTCATCAAAGGGGTGTTCACGATGGGCAAGGATGGGAAAGCGCACTGGGTCAAAGTCACGACCGGCATCGCGGACGACACTTACATGGAGATCAAAAGCGGCGTCCAGCCGGGCGACGACGTGATCTCCGGCAGTTACAGCGCGATCAGCCGCAAACTCAAAGATGGCGCGAAAGTGGAGATCGAGAAGGAAGCCAAGAAGTGATGGGTGATCAGTGACTGGTGAATAAAAGCGATTCACTAGCCACCGTTCACCATTCACCCGCCGCCATGCAGCCGGTCGTCATCGATATCGAAAACATCACGAAGGTTTACGTGATGGGTGAAGAAACGGTGCACGCCCTGCGCGGCGTCTCGCTCCAGATCCGGCGCAACGAGTACATCGCCGTCATGGGCCCGAGCGGCAGCGGCAAATCGACGCTCATGAACATGCTCGGTTGCCTCGATACCCCGAGCTCCGGCCGATATTTTTTTAACGGCAAAGACGTTTCGGCCATGAACGACGATGAGCTGGCGGCGATCCGAAATCACGAGATCGGATTCGTGTTCCAGACCTTCAATCTGCTCCCCCGCTCCACCAGCCTCCGGAACGTGGAGCTGCCGTTGGTCTATGCCGGGCTCGATCCGGAAACGCGCGAAGAGAAGGCCGCCCAGGCTTTGCGCGATGTCGGCCTCGGCGACCGGATCCATCACAAGCCTAACGAACTGTCGGGCGGCCAGCGCCAACGCGTCGCGATCGCCCGGGCCCTGGTTAACGATCCCTCGATCATCCTGGCCGACGAGCCGACCGGCAATCTCGATTCCCGGACGGGCGAAGAAATCATGCAGTTGCTCGAAAACCTTTATCAGAGCGGAAACACCATCATCCTCGTCACCCACGAACCAGACATCGCCCGGCACGCGCGGCGGACCGTGTTCCTGCGTGACGGCCTGATCGAGAGCGACGAGCCGGTTCGGCACGAGAATGAAGAATCGCTCGCCTACACCTGAATGAAGCGGCTGATCTACGAGCTAAGCGAAAGCTGGAAGATTGCGTTCGCCCAAATGCAGGCGAATAAGACGCGTTCGATGCTGACCGCGCTCGGCGTGATTATCGGCATCGTCGCCGTGACCTTGATGGGGACCGCCATTACCGGAATCCAGACTGGCTTTGACAAAAGCATGGCGATCTTCGGCGATGACGTGCTCTACGTGAGCCAATTTCCCTGGGCGCGGGTGAACGATTGGTGGAACTACCGCGATCGGCGCGAGATCAAAACCGAGTACGCGGAGCCGTTAAACCGCATGATTGCAGCGACGCCAAACTCGAATCTCGTCCTGGCGGTGCCGACTTCGAATCTCGTCCGCAACGTCAAACGAGGCGACTACCAGGTGACCGGCATTTTCGTCCAGGGGACGACCGCGGATTATCCCCTGATCTCGGTAGTCGATTTCAACGAAGGCCGTTTTTTCAACGAGATCGAGAACAAGACCGCGGCTAACGTTTGCCTTCTCGGCTACGACGTGGCGGACGCGCTCTTCCCGTCGGAAAGCCCCATCGGCAAGGAGGTCCAGATCAGCGGCCAGCAATTTCGCGTTCTCGGCGTCGGCTCGCGCCAGGGGTCGTTCCTTGGCCTCTTCAGCCTGGACTCGATTGTCATCGTCCCGTTGCCGACATTTAAGAAATTCTTCAGCGCAAAGAGTGAGTCCGATATCCGGGTCAAAGTGCGCGACAAGTTGAAACTCGCCGACGCCAAGAGCGAACTGACTGGACTGATGCGGAGAGTGCGCGCGCTGGCGCCGGAAAAGAAAGACGATTTCAACATCAACGAACAGCAGGCGTTCAAGAGCACGCTCGACCCGGTCAAGAATTCGATCGCGATCGCGGGTTTGTTTATCACTGGTCTTTCCCTTTTCGTCGGCGCGATCGGGATTATGAACATCACTTTCGTGAGCGTGAAGGAACGCACGAAAGAGATCGGGACCCGCAAAGCGCTGGGCGCGCGCCGCCGCACGATCCTGCTCCAGTTCCTGATCGAATCCACGTCGATCTGCATGGTCGGCGGCCTGATCGGCCTGACCTTCGCATACCTGATGTGTTTCGGGATCGGCGCGGCGTTCCCTTCTTTCCCGGTTCAATTTTCACTGGGGCTGGTCCTGATCGGGATGTTCGTCTCCGTCTTCACCGGTTTGGTCTCGGGCTTCGCCCCCGCCTGGTCCGCCTCGCGGCTGGATCCGGTCACCGCGCTTCGGTATGAATAGGAGTGATGGAGTAATGGAGGGTTGGAGTAATGGGCAGGATTTCATCCCATCACTCCATTACTCCCCCACTCCATTTTTCCATTTCTGATTATGCAATTTCGCGAAATCCTGGCCATGGCGATGCAATCGTTAGGCGCAAATAAATTGCGCTCGGGACTGACCATGGTGGGGATCACGATCGGGGTGTTTTCCGTCATCTCGGTGATGACGGCAATTGGGGCGCTGCAAAGCTCGATCGAGGGCGGGATCAGTTTCCTGGGCTCGAATATTTTCCAGTTCGCCAAGTATCCCGTGAGCGGCGGACAGGGCGGCCGGAACGCGAACAAATACGAAAACCGCCGCAACGTCACCTACGCGCAGGCTCTCCGGTATCAGGCCCTGATGGAAGGAGTCGCGCGCGACGTTTGTCTCAAGTGTTTCGACTTCAAAGGCCAGTGCACCTACAACGGATTGAAGACGCCGCCGGCCCTGACCGTCGTTGGCTCCAACAAGAGTTTCCTGGCCGCCAACTCTTATACTCTGGCCTACGGGCGCAATCTGACTGATGAGGATGTCGACCTGGCGCGCAACGTGGTGATGATCGGGAAGACCATCGAGAAGAATCTCTTTCCTCATGAATCGCCGATCGGGAAAGTGATCAAGATTAACGGCCATCCGATGTCGGTCATCGGGGTGCTGGCAGAGAAGGGCTCCGCCTTTGGTCAAAGCCAGGACGACATTTGCGCGATTCCAATTACACGATTCTTCGAGAATTTTGGCTCGGCCAAGCGGACCGTGAACATCGCGACCCAATCGTTTTCATCCGAAAGCTACAATCGCACGCTCGACCGCGGGATTGGCGCGATGCGGCTGGCTCGCGGGCTGAAACCGAATCAGCCGGACGATTTCGAAATCTACTCGAATGATTCGCTCAAGAGTGCGTTCGCCTCGATCGCCGGCGTGGTCCGGATCGGCGCGTTCGTAATCAGTTTGATCGCGCTTATCGCGGCCGGCATTGGGATCATGAACATCATGCTCGTTAGCGTGACCGAGCGGACCAAGGAGATCGGCATCCGGAAATCGATCGGGGCCCGGAGCCGCGATATTTTGCGTCAATTTCTGACCGAGGCGGTCTTCATTTCCGAAGCGGGCGGCATTGCTGGTATCCTCCTGGGCGTCATCGGCGGCGACCTACTGGCCGCCTGGCTCCAGGCCGACCTGATCTTCCCTTACGGCTGGGCAATTGCCGGTCTGATTGTTTGTTCGGCGATCGGCATCGGGTTCGGCTTTTACCCGGCCTATCGGGCCGCTTCCCTCGATCCGATCGAAGCCTTGCGTTTCGAGTAGGTTAGCCACCAGCCCAGCCGGCAAAGGCACGCAACTTGCGCTGCTTTGCTTTGACATGCTCCACGCTGCCTCTATTCTCGGCCCTTCTGATCGCTACCGCCGTGCCTGCTTCCCACGAATCTCCTGCCGGGACAGCGCCTAGCGTTCTTCTTGTCGAAGAATACGACGCGCTGGCGGCTGCTATTACGTCCGCCCTGAAGAAATTCGCACCGCGGCATCGCACCCAGGTGGTCGAATCACTGGCCGAAGCGGAGGCCGCCGCCAGGCAAGCCAAGCCGCAGCTTTTCGTGGTCGATTTCGATCCGCCGCGCGCCGATGTGATCGAATTCCTCGAGCGGATCAGTAGCAGCAATCCGGACGCGCGCTTTCTCGCCATCGCCTCCGGGGTTCCGCCGGAACTCGCTTCCCAGCGTTATGGACCGAATGCGATCCATTTTGTGGAGAAACCTTTCGAGCTTATCGAGTTCGGCGCCGCGATTCAGGCGCTGCTCGGACCGTGGACAAACCCGGCCTCCGGGGATTCGCGCGGGACCCTGCGAGATTTGAATGCGCGCGACCTCATTCCGTTGCAATGCCTCAATCTGGCCTCCGCGGTCTTGCATCTTCGGTCCGGAAAAGATCGGACGGGCGAGATTCACTTCCTCGATGGTCAGATCACCCATGCCGTCACGGGGAATTTCAGCGGCGCTGGGGCTTTGCATCAAATGATGCGCTGGCAGAATTCGCGAGCCAGCGAAACCGAATCATTGGTCGATTCTCTCCGAACGATTCACGGCTCGTGGCAGCACATTTTTTTGGAAGTGCTTCAACAGACGATCAACCTGCCGGAGGAACCGGTCGCTGAAACGATCGAACCGGTCGCCGCCGCACCGAAGGCGCCGGCGAAGAGCGGGAAGAAGATCGTCGTTATCGATGATACCGAGATGCTGTTGCTCTTCGTGGAGGACGCACTCGCCACGGCGGACCCCGCGTTGCAGATCGTCACGGCTTTCACGGGAAGCGAAGGCGTAAGGCGCGCCGAAGTGATGGTTCCCGATCTCGTCTTGCTTGATTACAGCCTGCCCGATCTGCGCGGCGACCAGGTTTGCGAGCGGCTTCTGCAAAATGAAGCAACGGCCCGGATCCCAGTTGTGATGATGTCCGGCCACGTGCCGGAAATGATGGCCACCGCGCGAAAGTATCGGAATGTTGTCGCGACGATCGCGAAGCCATTCATGTCTGATGCGCTCGTGGCTCTGGTTCAGGATGCCCTGGCCCAGGGTCCCCTTTCCGCCGCGGCACCGGTGCTACCATCTGCACCTTCACGACAAGAAAACGGCGAAAAGCCTGCGAAGAAGAATGGCGCTGCGGGAAGCTCCAGCAAAGAGATCGCCGAGAAGCCAGTGGTCCCGGTTCCCACTTCCGTCCCGCCACCGCCGCTCCAGCCTGTCCCGGCGGCTCCCGTTGTTCAGAAGCCCCCTGCTGTCCAGGAAGCTCCTTCTTTTCACGACGCTCCCTCTCTTCGGGACGCCCCTGGTGTCCATGAAGCTCACGAGGCGCCTGTGCCGGTCCCTTTGTCAAAAGCGCCTGCCGCGCTGGCGGCATCAAACGGCAGTTCGGTGGTGCTGGGGCTCGGCATGGAGGTCATCTCCGTCCAATTCACGCCTCGTTTCCAAATCGGCACTATTCGGGCAAAGCCGACCGCTTCGACTTTGTCCCTCGCTCATGGAGCGGGCTCCTCGTCCGCCGAAAATCTGCTGGCCGGATTTGAGATCGGCCCGGTTGAACTCGATGCGAGCGGCCGTATCAAAACGATGCGCGTAGTTCCTACTCACCGCCCGGCGGACTCGATCAAAACCCGGAATGGCTTCGAGATTAACGATGTCGCGCTGGTCAACGAAAGCGCTTCCATCGAATTGACCGCGCGCGGCGGGGCGCCGATGACGATGCGGCTCGTGGCCCTGTTCAAAGTGGCCGGCGTCGAGTTATCCGATCAATTTGAAGTGGCGCAGTTGCTGTTGCATCCGGCTGGTAGCCGCGTCCGGGTTACGCTCGACCCGCACTCCCGGAGCCCGGGCGGGCCGGAATTCGAAACCGTGCAGGTGCGCCTCGACGCGTCGTCGCGAATTGCCGAATTCGTTTTCGCTTCGAAGGCTGGATAAATGGAGACGGCCTGCATTGGAGACGGCCTGCCATCAGGCCGTAATTCGGGAGCCGTCGCTGCGCATCGCCTCCGGCACGAGGGCGTACCGGCTCCAAGATATCGGGCTTCAGTTATACCAGGCCCACCGCGCGAAAAGTGTCGTTCACGTGGCGCAGGTGAACGTCGAGCGAACAAAGGGAGTCGATCTCCGCCGGCGAAAGCCGCGCCGTAATCTCCGGTTCCTGTTTCGCATTCTCCCGGAATGAATCGGAACCTTTCCAGGTCTTCATCGCCGCGCGTTGCACCGCTTCGTAGGCGCTCTTCCGCTCGGCGCCAGCCCGCGTCAGCGCGAGCAACACCGACTGGCTGAAGTAAAGCCCTTTGCTCAGCTCCAGGTTTTGCTGCATGCGCTCCGGATAAACCTGCAAGCCCGAGACGAGCTCGCTCGTCTTGGCCAGCATGTAGTCGAGCAGGATGCAGGAATCGGGAAGAACGATTCGCTCCGCGCTGGAATGGCTGATGTCGCGTTCGTGCCAGAGCGCGACGTTCTCCAGGCCGACGATCGCGTTTCCGCGAAGCACTCGTGCCAGACCGCTGAGCCGTTCCCCGGTGATGGGATTCCGCTTGTGCGGCATGGCCGAACTGCCTTTCTGGCCCTCGGCAAAATACTCCTCGACCTCCAGGACCTCGGTGCGCTGCAAATGGCGGAACTCCGTCGCCCAGCGGTCAATACTCGACGCGATCAGCGCCAGCGTCGTGCCGAATTCAGCATGGCGATCGCGCTGAATGATCTGCGTGGAAATATTTGCCGCTTTCAATCCGAGCCGCTCACAAACCCTGCGTTCGATTTCCGGATCAAGATGGGCGTGCGTACCCACCGCGCCGCTGAGTTTTCCAACCCGGATCCGTTCCTTGGTTTGCGCCAGCCGCTCTTCCGCCCGTCCGAATTCGTCAAACATCAAGGCGAGCTTCAGCCCGAAAGTGATCGGCTCGGCGTGAATGCCATGGCTGCGCCCGATCATCGGGGTCATCTTGAAGCGCTGGGCCTGCGCTGCGACCGCTTTCCTCAAGGCAGCCAGCCCCTCGGCAAGAATTCCGCATGCCTCCGTCAGTTGGACGGCCAGCGTCGTGTCGAGCACGTCGGAGGAGGTGAGTCCCTGGTGAATCCAGCGGGCTGCCGGACCGACTGAAGTGGCGACGTTCTCCAAGAACGCGATGACGTCGTGATTGGTGCGCCTCTCGATTTCCGCAATCTCCGGAATCGAAAAGCGCGCCCGCTTTCGGATTTCCGCGGCGTCCTCCTTGGGAATCTGGCCGAGCTCGGCCATCGCTTCACAGGCCAGGGTCTCAATTTCCAGCCAGATTTCGAATTTGCGCTTGTCCGACCAAAGCTCGCGCATCGCCGGCCGGGAATAACGATCGATCACGGCCGCAAGATAAAAGCGGCAAAAGAAACGGAAAGCGTTTTGTACGCAAAAAAGCGCCGCTTCTGCGGATCGACCGCAAAGCGACGCTTTTTGAAAGCTTCTAGAAAATCCGGCCTAGCAAACGCGGGCGCGCGTGAAGTGGCCGTTATTTTCGACCCGGACCTGGCCGCTGCTGAGCAGATCGGCTACGGCGGCGACGGTTTCGGCGGTGTTTTTGGTGCAGGAGCTCACGGCAAGAATGAGGTCGCCCAGGGAAAGAGTGCGTGGCTTGAGAATTTGATTGGTCTTTTTCATAGAGGTTGTGCCCTGTTTTTTAGCAATTCGGGTGCCAGTCGACCTCGCTGAAGGCTCTTCCGACGGGTTTTCCGGCCGGCAAAGCGCGCTTTGAGCCTGAAAGTCGGCAAACCTCTGACACAAGTGTCAGATTCCTGAACAATTTGGGTGTCAGCGCTCTTTTGCGCCGGGGCGAGCTGTCAGCCGCATGACGGCGAAGTAAAGGAGCGTCAAAACCACTATGGCAATGAGGATGTAATGGAAGTTCTGGCTCTGCTTCACGGCCGTGACCAGGGCTCCAACGTCCTTGGATTCCACCATTTGCCGCGTAATCACCGTCTGGCCGAACCAGGCCAGGACCGAACACCAGATGGCCGATCCGATGATCGTCATCAGGCTGAACTTCGCGAAATCCATTCGAATCAGCCCCGCCGGGAAGGAAATGAGGTGCCGAATGACCGGCAGCAGCCGGGCGAAGAAGATTCCGCCCAGCTCATACCGGTGCAGCCAGCGCTCGGCCCGTTCCAGCTTGGCTTCGTTGATGAAAAAATAGCGGCCCCAGCGCGCGATCACCACGCGGCCGAGCCAAAGTGCGACCCAATAGCTCGCCGCGGCGCCCACCCATGAGCCAAATGTTCCCGCTGCCACCACCCCATACACATTCAGTTTTCCCTCGGCTGCGAGAAATGCCGCCGGCGGAATGACCAGCTCGCTCGGGACCGGAAAGATCGAGCTTTCCATTGCCATCAGAACAATGATCCCAACGTAGCCCCAGTCTTGGACCCAGCCGAACCAGATTTCGAGGAGATGATGCATGAGAAGAATTCAGATTTCAGATTTCAGATTTCAGATTTAGCATGGCCGCGACGGGGACTCGTTAGTTCAATCTGAAATCGGCAATCTGCAATCTTAAATTAATCCATGTCGATTTATCGTCGCGTTCTCCGTTATTACCGGCCGTTCCTGGGGCAAACCGCCCTCGGCCTGATTCTTTCGCTCCTGGCGATCGCTCTGAGTCTGCTCAGGCCGTGGCCGTTCAAGATCATCGTGGACGACGTCTTGCAGGCGAATCCCCATGCCCGGTTTGGGAGTTCGCCCAAGCTGATTCCCCTGCTCTGCCTCTCCCTCGTCGTAATCCAGATTCTTTGGGGACTGCTCAATCTCGCGAGCAATTATCTCTTCGTGAAGATCGGCCTCGAGGCGCTGTTGAAATTGCGCACCGACCTTTACGCCTATCTGCAATCGCTTTCCCTGAAGTATCACGACGCCCGGCGCTCCAGCGATTCGAGCTTTCGGGTCGCCTATGATTCGCAGTCCGTCCAGACGATCTACAACAAAGGCTTTACCAACATTTTCGGGTCCGCCATTACCCTCGTGGGCACCTTCTGCATCATGGCCCGGATCGACTGGCAATTGACGCTGCTCTCGCTCGGGGTCGTCCCGGCTATCGTTGGCGCGATATATTTCTTCGCGCATCGAATCCGGCGCGATTCGACGACGATCCAGGAACAGGAAAGCGCCCTCCTGGCCCAGGCCCAGGAAGGTTTGAGTTCGGTGCGCATGGTCCATGCCTTCGGGCGTGAGGAATGGGAGGTGCGCCAGTTCCATTTACAGGCGCAACAGAGCTTGCACGCCAATCTGCGGCTGACTCTGACGAACGTTAACAGCGCCCTGGTCATCAGCACGTTGATGGTGATGGGGACCGCCGCCATGTATTACCTCGGCACCCTCCACGTCCTCGCCGGAACGCTCTCGCTCGGCTCGCTGCTCGTTTTCAGCGCCTACCTCCTCATGCTTTATCAGCCGCTCGAATCGCTCACTTACACGGCATGGGCAATGGAGGGCGCCACGGCTGGGGCAAAACGTTGTTTCGAAGTTCTGGATCGCGCGGATGATGTTGTCGATGCGTCTGATGCTGTTAAGATTAGCGAAACAGGCGGAGCACTCGGATTCGAAAGCGTGGGTTTCAGTTATGGAACGGAGCGGGCTGTCCTTCACGGGATCAATTTGTCGGTCGCGCCCAACCAAATTGTCGCCGTCGTTGGGGGGACCGGGGCCGGCAAGAGCACCCTGCTTAGCCTCGTCCCGCGTTTCTACGATCCCAACACGGGCAGTGTCACGCTGGATGGGCGCGACTTGCGGTCCATTACCAAGAAATCGCTCCGCGCCAAAATCGCCATCGTGCTGCAGGACACTCTCCTTTTTTCGACGACGATTCGCGAGAACATTGCCTACGGCCGGCCGGATGCGACCGAGGACGAAATCCGCGAGGCTGCCCGGCGCGCCCAGGCTGACGAATTCATCAGCCGCCTGCCCGGGGGTTACGACAGCCCGGTCGGCGAGCGGGGCGGCCACCTGAGCGTCGGCCAGAGACAACGCATCGGGATTGCCCGGGCCTTCCTGAAGGATGCGCCGATCCTGCTCTTGGACGAGCCTACCTCCGCGCTCGATCCCAGCACCGAAGCTGCCATCATGGAGACGATCAAGGAACTGATGCAGGGCCGCACCACTCTCATCGTCACGCATCGCCTCGCGACGATCCATCGCGTCGATCGGATCGTCGTGCTCGACCAAGGTCGGATCGTCGAGCAAGGGAGCGGACCGGACCTGGTCGCCCAAGGCGGTGTTTACGCGAAACTATACGCCTCCGGGAACTATCCGACGTGAGATTCATTTCCAGCCATGAGCAACGTCAATAGCGAGCGGCGAGTCGAAGGCGATTGGTGGGCCGAACCCATTCCGCCCAACGTCGTTTTCGGTGACGGGTTTTACTGCGAGAGCGCGCAGGTCTTCCGGCATCTGAAAAGCAAGGCGCCGGGCGCCGTCGTCTTCGGTAATCACGTCTCGGTTTACGGCGGCTGCTCCTTTTCCGTGGGGGCGAAGGGCCATTGCACCGTAGGAGACTTTACGCTGCTGAATGGGGCGCTGGTCATGGCGGAAGACCGGATCGAGATCGGTTCGCATTGCCTCATCTCCTGGAATGTCGGCATCGCCGATTCCGATTTTCACCCGCTCGCCCCGGCGCAGCGGATCATCGACGCCCACGCCCTGGCGCCCTTTTTCAAGGATCGCCCGCCGCGTCCCGAGATTCGCACCGCGCCGGTCGTCATATCCGACAACGTCTGGATTGGCATGAACGCCGTCATTCTCAAAGGCGTGACGATTGGCGAGAATTCCGTCGTTGCGGCCGGGGCGGTTGTTACGAAAAGCGTGCCTCCCAATGTCGTCGTCGCCGGAAATCCGGCCGTCATCACGAAACAGCTCGATGCCTGAAAAGACCGCGTCAGTTCTTCGGAACGTTCAACGTCCGACGTTCAACATCCAACGTTCAATTTTAGAGCGAGCAGCCGCACCGCTCTTCTTAGTTCAATGTTGGACGTTGGACGTTAAACGTTGGACGTTTTCTTTTGCGCCTGCGGCATTGTTTCTTTGCCGATGCGAATGAAAAAAAAGCGCCTCATCGTCATGGGCTTCATGGGCTCCTGCCCTATCGCCGGCGTCATCTGGCAGCACCTCCATTACATCGTTGGCCTGCAACGGCTCGGCCACGACGTCTTCTATATCGAAGATTCGGCGCGGCTTCCCTACAACCCCGACACCTTCGAGGTAAACAACGAGTTCGATTACGCCGCCCGCATGCTGCGGCACCTCGCCTCCGAATTCGGCTTCCAACGGCGCTGGAGTTTCTGCGCCCGCTACCTCCCCGGTTTCCCGACGGCCGGCCTTCCCCTCGCCCGAATTCGCGAACTTTACCGCGAGGCCGACGCCATTCTCAATGTCTGCGGCACCCAGGAGTTCAATCCCGACCTGCTGGCGAGCGATCGGATTCTCTACATCGAAAGCGATCCCGGCGTTGAGCAAATCAAAGTGGATAAAGGAGAGAAAGCCACCCTCAAATATCTCCGGCGCCACCATGCCCTCTTCACCTTCGGCGAAAATGTCGGCACGGAGCAGTTCCCCGTTCCCACGCATACGTTGAAATGGTTGCCCACCCGCCAGCCGATCGTCACCGATCTTTGGAAAACCACGCGCCCTCCCGGCCCCGCCGCCGTTTTTACGTCGGTGGCGAACTGGTCGACCAGCGGGTTGAAAGACATCGAATGGCGCGGCGAAAAATATCTCTGGAGCAAGTCGCGCGAGTTCATTCGCTTCGTGGCCGCGCCGAAGCGCGCCGGCGAAACCTTCGAGCTCGCCACCGATATCAAGGACGAGCGGACTCGTGAAAAATTTCTGGGCAACGACTGGCGGTTCCGGACTCCGCACGACCTGAGCGCCGACTACCGCCTCTATCGCGATTACATTCGTCGTTCGAAGGGCGAATTCACCGTCGCGAAGGACCAGTACGTCCGGCTCAATACCGGCTGGTTCAGCGACCGCAGTGGCTGCTATCTCGCGGCTGGCCGTCCCGTGATTATCCAGGAGACCGGTTTCACTCGGATGTTCGGTGGCGGCCGCCACGGCCTCATCGCCTTCAACTCGTTAGGCGAAATTCCCGAAGCCGTGAAAAGCATCAACGCCGACTACACCCGCCACTCATTGGCGGCCCGCGAAATCGCCCGGCAATTCTTCGAAGCCGAAAAAGTCCTCCGCTCCCTTCTCGACCGCGCCGGAATCTGAATCTCAATCGGCTTTTCTTGTTCCCCAGAATCTGGCATCCTCCCTTGCACCAATTTTGGCCGCCGATGGAAATCAATCGAACGCTCCTGATTGCACTGGCCCTCGGCCTGACATCAACCAATGGCTGGGCCGGAGACGGACCGTTGTGGTCCTGGCATGAGCCAGCCACAGAAATCTATAGTCCAAGTTTTTCGACGAACGGTGATGAGCTCGTACTGGTTCGGAAGAAACACACGGCTGATTTCCATGAAGCGGAAGAGCTTCCGGAATCCGAAAGAAAGAAGCTCTCCGATCCAATCGAAACCAATGAGCGTTATGCCGATCCCGAGGTGGTGAGCCTCAAGATCGGAAGCAATGCCGCGGCAAGAGTGGATTGGGGTTGGGCTCCCGCCTTTTCGCCCGACGGACAGCAAATAGTCTACGCCCACCAAAAGAAGCCGATCTCGCGTTTTAGGGTTCTCGCTGAAACCCTTGCTGGCAACGACATCAGGCTTTTTGGACGTGAGAGTAAGGCAATTACCGTTCTGGCTACTCCTGCGACTGCGTACTTGAGCGACCCGATCTTTGCACCGGATGGCAAATACGTGGTGTACTCATTGTCTGACGCCATCAATGGGGCTTGGGGTGGAAACATTGGCATCGGTCGCGTCTCAATTGACGGAACTGCCGACGAAATCCTCTATCCCGCGACGAAAGACTTTGGTCTTTATCACCTCATTGATTCGAAGCGGTTTGTGGGCAAACGCCTGCTCGCCATGAGATCAAAGCCGACGAGCGGCGGAACCTTCTTGGCTGGTAGCTATCTTTACGAGCTCTTGGATATCGGTCCGCCAGTGAAACCGATTTACGCCTGGCCGGCCAAAGACCGGGACGAGTATCCGATGGCTTTTTGCTCGGACGCGAAAGGAAATCTGATCATCTTTCACCGCGGCTGGCAACCGGTCACAGCGCCTACGAAAAGCAAGAATAGCAAGGCAAAATCAAATGATGAATCCGCAGGAGTTCCCTCGCCTGACGGCCGCCTTGTGGCTCGGCGCGGCGATTCTGGCTTGGAGATTCTCGAAATGGATTCACGCAAGACAGTGAAAACAATCAAGCTGCGAGGCGACGTCGAATCGATTAGATGGGCCCCAGATTCTCGCCGGTTCGCAATCGTACTCACCAGACATAAGGAAAAGAACGCCGACATCTTCGATTTCGATGAAATAGCCGTGTACGGATTGTGATGCCTGGATGCCGACGCGTGGACGGTAGCCGCTAAGAGCAGCCTTGCTGATCACGTCTCCGCTCATAGCTTGAACAGTGCACAGTCACGATCACTCCGGGCATTCGCACGGGCCGCCTAATAACAATGCGGCGTTTGCGATTGGGGTGAGTTTGAACCTGGGGTTCGTGATCGTGGAGTTTGGGTATGGGCTTGCGGCGCATTCGCTCGCCTTGATCTCGGACGCAGGGCACAACTTGAGCGACGTTTTTTGTCTGCTCCTTGCCTGGGGGGCGACCCAATTGACGAAAGCCGCGCCGACGTCGCGCCGCACCTATGGGTGGCGTCGCTCGTCGATTCTCGCCGCGCTCGTGAATGCGGTGATTTTATTGGTGGTGGTGGGCGGCATCGTGGTCGAGGCCATCCGGCGCTTTGCTCACCCCGAAGATGTGGCCGGTGGAACGGTGATGCTGGTGGCCGGGATCGGAATCGTGATCAATACCGCAACGGCTCTGTTGTTCATGGCCGGGCGGAAACACGACCTGAATGTGAAGGGAGCGTTTTTGCACATGGTCGGCGACGCGGCAGTGTCGGCGGGCGTGGTGGCGGCAGCCTTCGCGATCAAGCTGACAAACTGGCAATGGCTCGACCCGGCGGTGAGTCTGGCGATCGGCGCGGTGATCGTCTGGGGGACATGGGGATTGCTGCGGGAATCGATCAATCTTTCGATGGATGCGGTGCCGGAGGGGATCGATCCGCATGCGGTGGAAAATTATCTGGCGAATCTCACGGGGGTGACGGCGGTGCACGATCTCCATATCTGGGCGATGAGCACCACGGAAGTCGCGCTCACGGTGCATCTCGTGATGGAAGAGGCGCCCCGCAGCGATTCGTTTCTCCACGAGGTCAGCGACACGTTGAACAATCGGTTCGGAATCGGACACGCGACGACGCAGATCGAATGCGGCCATTGCGAGCGCGATTGCCGGCAGGCGCCGGTGCATGTGGTTTAGCGTCGTGCTCCTGCTCGTGCTCGTAACCGTAATCGATCGTTTCTGATCGTTCGTGGTTCGATCACGAGCAGGAGCACGAGCACGATTAGGAGGGGGAAAGTCGGTTGCATTCGCAATCATCTGTTTCATCTTTCGGACTTCCGATGAGGCGTAGCCTAATTTTGTTGTCGCTTGTGTCGTTGTTCGCGATTGAAGTGCGCGCGCAACAGAAGACCCCGCCGGCGGCTCCCGGGGAAACGTCGGCCCCCTCGGTCGCCCCCGCGCCGAACATCATCGTGGCGCCGCCCGCCAAATCGAACGGCAAGATTCAAAAAAGCCTGGTCCGAATTACGGCGACGGAAGTGGAACCGGATTACCGCGCCCCGTGGAATTCGGGCGGCGTGCAGCGCGGCATCGGCGCGGGATTCGTGATCGAGGGCAATCGCATCATGACGAACGCGCACGTCGTCAGCAACAGCCGCTACCTTACCGTGGAGCGGGATGGCGACCCGAATAAATATCCGGCCACGGTTCTGTTCGTGGCGCATGATTGCGATCTGGCGCTGCTGAAAGTTTCGTCGCCCGATTTCTTCAAGAACATGGTGCCGCTTACCTTCGGGGGAATTCCGGAACTGGAATCCACCGTTTCCGCCTACGGTTATCCCCTCGGCGGCGAGCGCATGTCCGTGACGACAGGCATCGTCTCGCGGATCGACTTCCAGCTTTACACCCATTCGTCAATCGACTCACACCTCGCCATTCAGATCAGCGCGCAGATTAATCCCGGGAACAGCGGCGGCCCGGTCATGCAGGACGCGAAAGTTGTGGGGGTTGCGTTCCAAGGTTACAGCGGCGACGTCGCCCAAGGCGTCGCTTACATGATTCCGACGCCGGTGATTCAGCGTTTTCTCAAGGACATTAGCGATGGACATTACGATCGTTATGTCGACCTGGGGATCACTCCCATAAAACTGCAGAATCCTTCCCAGCGCCGTTTCCTGGGATTGAAGGACGACGATCGCGGCGTCCTCGTCGGGACGGTGATAGCGGCCGGGCCCGCGGCAAACTCGCTTCAGGCTGGGGACGTCCTTCTCGCGATCGACGATCATCCCATCGCGAGTGACGGCACCGTCGAGCTCGATGGGGCGCGGGTCGACATGCCGGAAGTGGTCGAACGGAAGTTTAAAGGGGACAAGGTGAAGCTCGATATCTGGCGAAACAAAGCGCCGCTCAGCGTGACGATCGAGCTGGGCTCGGTCTGGCCTTATCTTTATCTCGCGCACGGTTACGATGTTCGGCCGCGTTATGTCGTCTACGGGGGGCTCTTATTTCAGCCGCTCACCCTCGATTTGATGGACGCGTATCAACCGACCGATATCCGGATCCGGCATTACTTCGATTACTTTGTTCTCGAACAAATCTATCTGGAACACCCCGAAGTAGTCATCCTGACCAATATCCTGCCGGATCCCACCAACACCTATCTCGCTCCCTACCGCGCCAGCATCGTGGACGAGATCAACGGGAAAAAAATCCGGAAGCTGAACGATTTGGCGGATGCATTCGCCGAGAAAGCGGACCGCTTTGTCCTCCGGATGATCGGTGACGGCCCGCCGCTGGTGCTCGATCCGAAGGAAGTGGAATCGGCGCGGGAGCGAATCAAGACGCGCTACAACGTCGTCGCGGAACAAAATCTCGAAGAGCAACCGAGCAAACCAACGCCGGCCGACCAAACCAAAAGCTGATGAGAGCCGTTCCTCGTTATCTCGTTCTATGCGCCGCGGTCTTGCTTCCGAGTGCGATGCTGGCCGCTCCCAAAAAAGAGCCCGGTCCGGAAACGGTGGTGAAACCAAAGGAACTTTCGCTCGTCCGCGTGAACGTCACTGGGCAGCCGTACGATTACGTGCGGCCATGGCAGAAGAAGGCGCCCTTTACGAAACGCGCTCTCGGTGCCGTCCTTCCGCAAGGTCGCGTCCTGGTGACGGCGGACCTGGTGGCGAACCAAAATTACGTTGAGCTGGAGCGCGCCGAATCGGGCGACAAGAGCGCGGCCAACGTCGTCGTCATCGATTACGAATCGAACCTGGCGCTTCTGGAACCGGCCGACCAAAAATTCCTGGAGGGCCTCGTCCCCCTCCAACTGGCGCTCGACACCGTCGTCGGCGATCGGCTCGCCGCCTGGCAGTTGGAATCAACCGGGGCCCTGGTGGTGACCGAGGGACTTGTCACGACGATCCAGATGACCCGTTACCCGGCTGACCTGGGCCAGTTCCTCACTTATCGGATCAGCATCTCGATGCAGTATCGGGACAACAGCTACACGGTGCCGCTGGTCAAAAATAACAAACTCGCTGGTCTGCTCCTGCGGTTCGACCAGCGAACGCAGGTCGTGGACGCGATTCCAGCGCCGATCATCGCGCATTTCCTCAAGGACGCGGAGAAGAGCCCCTACCAGGGATTTCCATCGGCCGGATTTGGGTTCTTTCCGACGCGCGATCCGCAACTCCGGAAGTTCGCCGAGCAAACCGGGAAACCCGCCGGGGTTTACGTGACGAGCGTCGATCCGAACTCGCCGGCAGCGAAAGCCGGCTTGCAGGTGGGCGACATTGTGATCGCGATTGGGAACAGCGAGATCGATCAAAACGGAAACTATGTCGATCCTCTTTACGGGAAGATTGAATTCACGAATCTGATCACGGCCCGTGCCTACGCTGGTGACACGCTCACGGTTCACCTTCAACGCGCGGGCAAGCCGATGGAATTGCCGTTCGTTCTCGAGCACCGGAACGCGAGCGACTACGTGATTCCTCCCTACAACCTGGACAAGCCTCCCCTCTATTATGTCCTGGGCGGGCTGATTTTTGAGGAGTTGTCCCGTCAATACCTGCGTGAATGGGGCTCAAACTGGATCAAGGACGCGCCCCAGCGGTTCGTCTACAAGGACCGATTCCAATCGGAGCTCTATCCCGAAGGAAATCGGCGGGTAGTGGTTTTGACGCAGGTGCTTCCCGCGAACACGACGATCGGTTACGACGAAGTCGCCTACCTGAGCGTGAGGAAAGTGAACGGCCAGGAAGTGAAGTCGCTCAAGGATTTGGCGGAGGCGGTGAAAGAACCGGTGAACGGTTTCATCACGATCGAGACGGAGGAAGACCCAAAACAGATCGCGCTCGATGCCGCCCAGGTGGAGGCCGAAGCCGCGGCGCTGCAGCAGAATTACGGTCTGCCTTCGTTGCAGCGGCTGGAGTGAGTCAGCTGTAGCCGCCTCGCTCAGTCGAGGCGCCGGCCTCGGTGCGAGACGGCGACACAGCGCCTCCCTACAGTGGCTCTTCGCTCCGCGGCGATTTGGATGCCCGCGGCTGTGAGAGGAAGCGGGCGACTTCGTCGCAATACGTTTCGAACGGATTTCCCATCACCAGAAAATCGCGGTTGTCGCACGCGATGGAATCCCAGTTGATCACGTACGGTTGTTCGTTTTTCTGAAACCAGGCGACGGCCTGGGCGCGACCGGCCGCGCGGGTGTTCGCGGGCGGTTGGAAGCTGGCGCTCGGCTGCCGGACGCTGTTGTTCCACTCGCCGATCCGTTTCGCCGGATTTACTCCGAAGAACAACCCCTTCTGGGGATCGATATTGTGATACTCGAGATCGAGACTCTGGAGCCAGGGATCGTCCCAGCCGATGCCTTCGGATTTCATGAAAGTTTCCAGCAACCACTTCTTGGTGATCCAATCGACGCCACCGATCAGTGACTCCGGTTTGTTGCTGAGCGCTTCGAGCGTGAAGCTCCAGCTCTCGAGGAGCCAGTCGGTTTCCTCATCGATGCCGCCAAGGTGAGCGCGGGCCAGTTCATGGAACTGCCACTGGACGTCGAGCGCACCGATCGTCTTGCCGCTTTCCAGCCGCACCAGCCACGCGCCGGTCGCATCACGAGAGACATCGCGCGTGCTTTGGACGGCATCGGCCAGAATCAGGTTCTTCGGGAGGCGACCTTCTTCCAGGAGCGAAAGAACGCATGCGGTCGTCCCGATTTTTAGCGCGGTAGCGAATGGGCTCATGTTCGAATCGCCGATGAGCAAATGGAGGCGCCGATATTTTCGATAATCGGCCAGCGGCTCGTCCCGGGCATTGATGATGGCGCGATTGAACTGCACCCACTGGTAGATGTCGTTCACGATGTGATCCGCTCGCTGGCTCAGCTGGAAATCGACCTGGACCTCTGGTTGGGGCAGTTGGAAGTCGAACGCGAGCGGGTTCGCCTGCCCCACCCGCCCCGCACCGGTGAAAATCTGACGGGTGGCCAGAAACGCGAGCAGGGTCCCGAGAACGGGTGGCGTGAACTGCGCTTCGCGCTTCATCAAATAGTTCTCGTGGCAGCCAAATGTCGCGCCCGTGTTGTGATCGACATTGTTCTTGATGAACGAGACCCGCTCGACGGCGTCCAACGCCTCAAGAGCGGATTGCAGGAGATGGTCGCCGGCGAGGTCGTAGGTAATGACGTCGCGCAGATGCAGGCATTCGGGAGAGGCGTACTCGATGTGGCCCATATCGAGATAGAGCCGGCCGCCATTCAGGAGAAACCCGCCATTGCCCGGCGGCTCTTCATAATCGCGATAATGAAGGTCGATGGCGCCGGCCTGCGCTTTGCGGAACAGATAATTCTTCACCCGCACGGGCCAGGCGTCGGTATGTGCGCGACCTTCCTCCCCGCTGACCAGGCAGCCATATTCCGTCTCGATGCCGGCGACGCGGTCCATTTAGTTCAATGGTGTCGCGCCCTTGAAAAAGCGCAAGGCAATCAGAGATTCGTTGGCGAATGAAAGAATTCCCCGTCCGCAGTCCCACCGCCACGCTGGGCGGCCTCGTCTACTTTGGCCGAATGATCGACAAGATCCGGGTTCACGCCCGCGGCGAATTGCCGCCCGACTATCAGCCGAATCTCGGCAAAGGGTTTGATGCAAAATGCTGCGCATTTTTGCACATCGATTATGCCGAGCTGGCGGAACGAACCAAACAGGGCGCAAGTGACGATGATTTGCTCGAGTGGGCCTTCACGGCGGGACGGAGACCCAACGATCCCGAAATCGAGATGTGGAACGAATTCATGCGCAAGTTTGGCTGGCGCGATAAAGCGAGCGAAATCCTCGAGCGCCGCAAACGCGAAGGCGGCATGACGGATCGCGCCGATATCGAGACGATGTTTCAGTTCATCGACGCCGACGAGGGGCGAAGCCAGTGACGAGTGACGAGTCGAAGAGCTTCTCCGATCACATCACCCGTCACTTGTCACTCGTCACAGTTTTCGTCACCGGCGGAGGCTGATTGCGGTAATCGACGTACTTCCAGACTGCCAGGACGATCACGGTAACAGCAATCCAAGCCACGATCTGGCGCGCCCGGCTAGGCTGTGGCGGCGGCATTGGAGCCGCTACTCGGAGAGCGTATCGATTCGCTCCGCGAGGGCAAAATCGAGCTCGGTCAACCCGCCTTTGCTGTGCGTGCTGAGAACCAGCCGCACTTTATTGTAACGGATATCGATGTCGGGATGGTGCTCCTCATCCTCGGCGACTTCCGCTACTCCATTCACAAAATCGATCGATTCGGTAAAGTCGTCGAACTCGAAAGTACGCTCGATATGCTTCTTCTCGAGCTCCCACTCGGGGATCTTTTTCAGCCGGGCTTTCGCCTCGTCTGCTTTCAGCAGGTCTGCCATAACCGGGAACGAGTAACACCCTCAAATCTTTTTGCAACGGGTAATCGCACCCTCTTTTTCTCGACTAAACCCCAAGGATTTGTCGAAGATTTTTGGCGGAATCGAACGTTTCCACCGCACAGGCGCGAGCCTGTTTCGAAAGCCTGGGCCAATCGGCCATTACTTCTCGAACCGCGGCGGCGGCCGTCTCGAGATCACGAACAAAGAAAAGGCCGCTCTCGGCCGGGAGATATTTACCCGCCCCGGTGTCCTCCGTAATGACCGGCCGTCCCAGCGCCAGGAAGGCGGCGGCACGATCGCTGAGCCAACCTGTTCGCCACGTCACGTCCACGCCCTTGATCGCGGTGAATTCAGCCGTGGCGCTCGCAACGTAGCGCCGATACGCGGCCGGTGTGCGAGTGACGCGATGCGGCGAAACGACTCGCCAACCACGCTGGCGGAGCCGCTGGATTTCGGGGTCATCGCCTTTTAGATTCATCGCAAGCTCAAATCGGGCGGATGGAACGCTCCGGGGCAAATCGAGGTACGGCTCGAAAGCGAACTTTTTGGACAGGTCGGGAAACGCACCATCCACTTCTACGCCCCCGCCCCAATACCATTGGCCAACGGTCGTGAATTTGGCCGCGGCGGGCCGTGGCTGCGGGCGCAGCAACTCCGTATCGGCCAGAGGATAAAATGTCTTCCACTGTAGCCGTCGCCCCGTGCGCAACGCGGGAGTCTGGTTTGCAGCAACCGACGGTTTGAACAGCGAAGCGGCTACAGTTCGAGGTAAACGGCTGCCGGGCGCACCGGCATTCAGCCCGATCGTCCAGAATTCGTGGTGGAACGATTGGCCCATCTCCATCCTGGTCATCCAGTAGAAGATTTCGCTGGGATCGAGATCGCAAAAGATGCGCCGCTCGAATTGAAGCAGAAATGGAGGGTGCAGCGAGTAGCTGAGATTGAGAAGAACATTGGGTGCAGCCAGACGCCGGGACAGTTCCTGCCGCGACAGCCCAATGCACTGCATCCCGCCGAGATCGTGCGCGTCAGCCGGACGGGTCTGGTGGAGTAGGCAATACGAATCGCCCAATCCGTGGGCGTGCAGCCGCCGTTGGAAAATGCGAATACGCGACGCATCCTCGCGCGGGTCGGCGGTCGCTGGCAGAACCTCCAGCCAGACGGCCTCCAGGCCGAGGCGCCGCAGTCCCAGCATCCATTGCAGCGGCACCGAAAAATTGCCGCCGCCTTCGGGATATTTTGCCGCAAACCCGCAGCCCAGAAAAACCGTCACAGCCAGAGAATCGCCCGTCTACCGCTCTCCTCAACTGCCCGGCGTTGGTCATTTGACGGCCCATCCATCATCCGCTAATTAGCTTCCGCCAAGCACCCGTAGCTCAACTGGATAGAGCATCTGACTACGGATCAGAAGGTTTGAAGTTCGAATCTTCACGGGTGCGCTTCTCTGTAGCGCCGCGCGTTACACCGGGGAAAAAGGGTAATTCGGGTCAGAGTCCCGCCGGGATGAGCGGACTTTTACCCGACCGCTAGAGAAATCGACCGATAAAGTCATCCAAGTCTTTCCCCAGCTGGTCAATTCCAGTCTGCTGTGATTTCCTTTGCTCTTCGAGTTTTTGAAGAGCGTTTCCGCTCGCGAGTTTGATTTGGCTGATCCTTTCTTTCCCGCCCGCCTCCTCCCCAACGGCAGCTTTGAAATCTTTGCTCTTGAGAATTTTCTGGGTTTGCTTGAGCTCGGCGACTTGGCGGGCGCGTATTTCTTCAAGTGATTTAAGCAAGCTGCCCAATTGTGCGCGCACCTGTTGAACGACAGCCGGCGCAACGGAGGCCGATTCTTTCGGGGTCGCCTCCACCTCTAGCGCGGGCACGACGATGGGAATACCGGCGGGAATATTTTCCAAATCGGCCAGATGAGGATTGGCGGCCCGCAACGAGGCCTCGATCTCCTTCTCGCGCGCTTTCGCGCCGGAACCTTTGATTTCGAACAGTTGATGAGTGAGCTCGCTGAGACTGCGCGCGCCCTTGGTTACGGTGAATTTCATTATGTTTCCTTTCCGCAGAAAAGTCGCGAGGTGGTCACTGAGTGTAGATGTTCAAGTCGGTCCACGGGGGCGGCACGGCCGGTAGAGTGTTGACCAACAATTGGCCGCCAAACATATTTCCCACGATCGTGAAAGGGCCATTGTGACTGTTGATCGTGACCGCCCTATAATTGGGGTTTGGTGTCAACGGGCCCTGGAAATAATTCGCGTTCAAAATGATCGCGTTTCCTTCGATCCGTGCAACCCGCTGCGAAGTGTTGGTCTCCAAGATGCAGCGGTTGTCATTAAACAGGCACGCGGCTGTGCTTGAGACGACTTCCACGGCTGCGGCCCCTTCACCGTACGCTTCAAACAAATTGTCATGGACTCCAATGCTCCGGCGGGCCAGGGGGATTGGAATGAGGATGCCAGATACGAGCATTAAGTTTCGCCTCGCAGTTTCGAGGGCGAAGGAGCCCAGGCCGGGGGGCTCTTCGTCTATGAGCAGGGCAACCCATCTGCCGATTGATTGCCCTTGCCCGCTGCGATTTCGTTTTATTTGATTGTCGCTCACATCTATCCGGCCGCTCAAGCCGCTCACCAAAATGCCCCCGGCGAGATTGGCAAACTGGCCCGGCGGCGCGATGTCGAAGATGGTGTTGCCCGCGATTCGCAGCGAAATCGAATCCGTAATCCTGAGGCCGGCAATTTCCGCCGCGACTGTGGCATCGAGGCCTACGCGAACAATCGTGTTTCCAGCGATAGTCGCCTGCTGTGCGAGAGAAACGCGGATACCCGCGATCGACGCAGTCTCTTGGTTGAAACCTACTGACGCGCCCTCGCCGTTGAAGCCGCCGTTGAAACCGACTGCGACATTTGAGATTTGATTGTTCTCAATGGTCAGCACCTCCGCCGATGCCCGGCCTTCCAAATCCATCACGATTCCGCCCAGGCCGGCGCCGTCGATGATGTTTTGCTTGATCATAGCCGAGCCGATGCGTGTCGCCAGGCTGATGCCAAGACCGCCCATCCGGTTAATGCGATTTTCCAGGATTTCGCACTGCTCGATTCTGTTATCGACGCCACCGGGGGCCAGGAGGATCCCGGCATTCAAGAATGTGACGATCCGCGGCTGGTCTGGGATCGTGCTCGAGCTGATATCGTTACCGGTAATGCGCGTCTGGTTCGTGCCGATGACAATGCCGCGCCCGGCCGTGGAAACGTCGTTGCCGTGAATATCGAGACGCGACCCGAGAAGTCCTCTCCCGGGAACCATCCCGCGCATCTCAATGCCGGCGCTCTTGCAGCCCGTGATGAAGTTTCCGGCGATCCGGTTCTCGGCTAGATGGACAAAGCTGGCATCGAAATTGACGCCGTTGCCGGAGGCGAAAATGCAATTATTATCGATGCGCAGAAGCGCTATGAGATTAAGCCGAAAGTCCACCAGCGTCCCTGGCTCGACCCGCTGCCGCAAGCCCCCGATCCCGTCCAGGCGATTGCCGCCGGTCCGCAGCTCGACACCGTCCCCGCCGTAAATCACATTGTCGCAAATCCGGGTCTCGATCACAAACCCGCTCAGTCCGATGGCCGCGCCGCCCGTATCTGATGGAACGGCGAAAGACCCGCCCCATAGCACGATTGCGCAACGCTGGAGCGTGACGGCACTGGAATTCACAAGGCTGACGGCGAAGCTGGCAACCTCGCTCCGGACCACGGACACGACGCTCAAATCCTCCACCGTCACGCGGAGGGAGTTCGAAATGACCATGCCCGGCCCATCCATGCTCAACAAGATCGTCAACCAGCTTTGGCCTTTGAGGCGAATCGCTCTCGCGCCGTCGATCCGGACCGGATTGGCGCTCGTGATTTGGTAGAGACCCGGACCGAGACAGATCGTGCCGCCCACGTCTTTGATTTTGTCGATGGCCTGCTGAATCGTGAACCTGCCGCTATTGTGCGAATCGGCCGAGACGCAAACACTGCAATCGCAGCATTCCTCCGGCGGCCACAGGACGCGGCAGTCGCTCACCGGGCCAGGAAGCGTCACGATGGCCAGGCGGCCGAAGTGATGATGAATTCCGCGCGACGCGGCCTTATCGAGCTTCTCGACCGAGGCGTCCGCGGTCCGGGCCGCGAACACCCAATAATCACCGGTGTGAAATTTGCCGCCCGCCGGGTCGACCGAGAAAGTGACCTCGACTCCATTCTCGAGCCGCAAGGTTGTGGTCGCGGCAGGAACAGGGATCACGCCCCGACTCGTTGATGCATCGAGATCAAAAAAGGCCTGGTTGTTTGCATCGAACACCTTTTGGGAATGGTCCCAGCGGGTGATGCGAGCGTTTTTGTTCAAATCCGGCGATTCGTTTGTCCCGAAGGTCCCGTTGAAGGTGATCATTTTTGCATCCGGCGCGATCGACGCCACTTTGCGCATAATCCCTGGCAGGCCCGCCAGTTCGCGCGCGTCATCGGTGATCTCAATCCAATCGCCCATCGTAAAGCCCAGGACGGAATCGCGACCGACGCTATCGACTTGTAACTGCACTTGATTTGTGGCCGGGACGATCCCGTTAATGTTCGTCGTCACGGATGCGTTCTCACGCGACCACTTGAAGGTGGCGGTCCCGACCGGGCCGCCATCGTGAATTTCGACCCGATAAAGTTGATTCTCCAGGCCCAGAAAACCACCCGTCGGTGGAATCAAACAGGGATCGGTCTGCGACGGGACTCCTTTGGCATCGGTGCTCAAACGGCCCGCGGATGGCGCGATCAAGTCGTTCCAGGCTTGGATCGCTCCACCGCAGGTCGCGGCGTTTCCCACGTTCGGCAGAACTTTGACCTGCCACACCGTCTGGAGGCGCGCGGTGGTATCGACGCCGACCGCTTTCTCCACCAGATCGGGATCTTCGAGGAAGGTTACTTCGCGTTTCCAAACATCGACGTAGACAAGATGCGTTCCTGTTGTCGGGAGCGCGGGCGGAGGAGGCGGAGGAGGCAGATACGGTTGTTTGGAGTAAAGAACCGGGTTGCTTCCGCGTAATTCCCCCAGCACCGGGTCGAACACGAAGGGACCTTCGCCGTGGTTTTCTGCCAGCAGACCGTCCACGTAGATTCGTCCCGGCCCAATCAATAAGTCAGTGCCGGAAACGCTGATCTTGAAACCGTCGGGGGTTTCTCTTGGCACCACGCAGCGTCCGATGATATCGGTCGTCCCGGCTTGCGAGCGCCGGCCGAGGATCTCGACAAAATCATTCCAGTCCGAATCGAGTTGGACGCGGCCTTGCTGCATGAGAACGCCGCTGAAATCTTTGAGGGGGTTGAACCGCTGCCGGCTAATGTCGATGCTCATTTTTCCTGTGGGGTTGTTTTTTCAAGTGGAGTAAAAGACGCCCGCCTCGAGTCCGAAGCGGAGATATTCATCCAACCGAACGCGCAAATTGGTTTCACGCTGCGGTTGAAAAAGATCGTGAAAGGCGCCCATTTCCGCCTCATCGTCCGCGCCTTCGCGGATTTCGAGCGCGCCTTGGCGCTGGAGCTGGCCGTAGCCAGGGTGGCCGTAACGGAGTGAAGTAAACAGCGGCACGATCTGGTCGCGGATACTTTTCTGGATTGAGAACGGGAGATCGCCTGCGCCAGCCAGACCCAGGGCCGTGGCGCGTTGGGCCAGGGCCAGATCAGGCTGGCAGCGATAACGCCGCGGCAAAACGGCACCCTCCGGGATGAAGCAAAAACGAACGCAGCCAGCTTGTTTCTTTTCCGAGCGGATGGGTGCAGTCGAAGGCGGATCGCCGGCCGCGCGGCGCGCCAGGAAAATCGTGTTCGAAGCGTAATCCATCGCAAAGGTGTGGACCTTGCCGATGACCGTGCTGTTTTCGATGCGCAGCGGTCCGCCGCGCCCGGGAGGTCTGCCGTTTCCCGCATAGGCAATTCGATCCGGGCGGGTTGCATCGATGATGCTGTTCCGGATCGATACGTTTGCCATGTCGCTCACGCGCAATCCGCCCATAATGCAGTGGTCGATTTCGACCGACAGATTTGGGGTGGTGACGACAAGGCTGGGCCGATTCGGCGAGATCGGATTCCCATCCGGATTAAGCCTCAATCCAGGCACGAACGTGCAGTGCCGCAGCCGCAGCTTCTTCAATTGGTTCGACGTGCCGACGACACGAAGCGTCGCGCCGATCAGGAGCAGGCCGTTCAGAGTTACTTCGGAATCCGGATCGCCGGTTATGTTGAGCTGGCCCAGCTGGACAATGGTCGGGCGAGACTTGTCCGCGGCGCGAATCTCAATGCGCTTGTCGTGATCGCAGTGAATCGTCAGGGGCGGGCCTTCGTATCGCCCGCTATCATTGATCTCCAGCACGTCACCGACGCCGGCTGTGGTAATGGAGGCGGGGATAGTTGCCGTCGTTTTTACGGTAGTGATCTGGGTCGGCTCCGAGTCGAAGGAAGCCGCGCGGCTGTATTCCCCTCCCCCCATCTCGGCGCTGAACCCGTAATGAAACGTTACCACCGGCGGTTGCAGCGGAGGCACGGAGAAGGCGATGCGGCCCAGCACGGGATCGACGGCGACCTTGCCGGATTTCGGCGTGTGCGCCCAGAGCCCGCCCGAGATGTCGCTGAGATTACAAGCTTCGACATCCATCGTCGCTACTCCCGAAATCAAAATGCTCTTGCCAGCGCCGTAACGGCTCTCGAGATATGCGTTCAGCACCCGGCGGCTGATTGCTTCCGGCACATTAATCGGCTCCGCCAGATGGGTGATCTCCTCTTCGGAATCGGGATGAGTAAAAAGGGGCGTGTTATTGCCGAGCGGGCTGAAGAAAAATCGGCTCTTGTCGCCCGGAACTGCCGGCACGGCGGGCGAGGCAGTCAGGGGAAAGGCGCGCAGTCGCCAGAGGAAAATGCCGACGTTCGGAATATTGTAGCGCCCTTTTTGCGTCGCGATCCGGCGCACGTCGATTGTATGGGCGGTGCTTTCGAATGCCGTGCCCAGCCGTTCGAGCGGTTCCCATTGTCGCAAATCCGGAGCGTAGAAGTTCCGGGGCCGGATGTGATTCATGAATTGGGTCCACCCGAGCAACTGGAAAAATTCCACCGCGCGCGCCGGCCAGCCGGTCACATCGCGCGCCAGTTGTTCCAATTGGTTGCTCGTTCCTTTGCGGCGCCGAAAGCCGATCGTGTCGGCAACTTCCGAGCGGGGACTGCTGATCTGCGGCACGCCCCCGTGGAGCGGCCGGTAGCCGATAAGATCGCCGATGTAGGGCGCGACCCAGCCCGCGCAGGTCTCGATGAATTGATCGTCGTAAAGTTGCGCCAGGCTTTCTTCGAGGACGGCAGCCTGCTCGGACACGACTCCGAGCAGCGCCTCCAGCGGCATGTCGCTCTGTTCCGCGTCCCGGATTCGATGAATCGTCGGGAGCAATTTGTAGAGCCCGTCTTTGGCAAAGCTCATGTCACCGCCTCCAGTTGATCCAGCGGCGCCGCATCGAGCACGAGCACTTCCGCCGGGTCCAGCGTGCCGCTGGCGCCGGGCTGGGGCAGCGCCGCCCAAAGCCGATCGGTCGGAGAATGCCCGACGCGATAAAGCTTGTTGAGATCGACCGCTATCACGCCGGGCACTGATTGCATGACTGCGATGATTTCACTGGATGCGACGGGCTGGCCGAACTCGCGCGCGTCGAAGGAAAATCGTCCGCGCAACGCGGATTCCACCGCGGCCAGCACAACGGGCGTTTCGTAATCCGGATCGACTTTGACTCTGGCGGCCAGATGAAACAGAGCGGAGCCTTTTTTGTAGGACTTCAACTGCACCGGCACGAACGGATCCCCGGCATTTCGGATCGCGCGAAAAAGACTCAGCCCGAAGTCGCCTTCAATTTTTATCTCCGCGCCGTTGGGCCCGGCGACGGTCAGGAAAATGCCGCGGGTATGTCCGTCCCACGTCCAGGTGGCCAGCGCCTTGGCGATGCCGGCGTAACCGCGCACGAAATCTTCGTAATCGCGCAAGGAGACGATGCGATCGAGCGTAAGCACGGTTCGCGGCGCGTTCTCGCGGGCGTCGTCGCGGGACTCACGGTCATCTGCGCCGGCGGCCTCGGTGGGATTCGTGACTTCCTGCACGCCGAGCGGCGGCGAAGTCAGGAGACTTAGTTGTCCCGCTTTTACGAGCCCGGCCAGGCCGATGCCCTGACGGTAGGTGGCCTGCACATTTTCCTGGCCGCTCGGCAATCGCGCACCGGTTACGCCGTCGCCAAATTGCACACTCGTCTTGCCATTGTCATCTGCCCGGGTGATGAAAACGCGATCGCGCGGGCCGCGTCCGAACAGCGTCGAAGTTTCGTGCCAGAGGACATCGTTCACGCGAACTTCCAGAGTGGATGCCGCTCCGCTCGGCGACGAGCCGTGCACAAAGGTGAGCGGCGATTCTTGCAACGTGAAACGCTGATAGGGCTGGCTGGCATCGCCGTTGCCAAGAACTTCCTCTTTTGTTTCGCCGTGAGTGGCGAGCACGACGTTCGCGTTGATTGCGAAGGTCGCGCGATCGTAACTGCCTTGGAGCGGATCGCGCAGTTGAACCGTCGTGCGATCACGATCTGACGTGATGGCTGCCGCACCGTTGGCAATGAAGGCGATTTCGGAGATCGTCGGATCGTCTTTTGTCGCCGGCACCAGCAGGAGTTGATTCGATCCCGCCGTAACCGAACCGGTCCGCCCATCGCGATCTGCCACGGGCCACTTGATTTGTTGCAGAAGAAAGGACTGCAAAGCGACCCGCAGATTGCCGGGAGATAGCACCGAGAGATGCCAGCCGCTCGCGGGCACGAGCGACGGCGCGCTGAGAACCTGAAGCGAATCCCCAGGGTTCAACGTGACCGCCGCTGAACCATTGGCCGGGAGAAAAACCAATCCCGTCGCGTTCTCCGGCACTTGGATACGGGCGCGTTTGCCGCTAATGGCAAGGCCCTGCTTCGGGAGAAGACCTTCCACGATCCGGTCAAACACGATTTCGCTGCCATGAACCGACTCCGCCCGCGGCTCCTCGGCGATTTCCAGCAACTCGCTTTGCGCGAAGACAGTCGTGTCGCGGTACGCGGCTTCAAATAGCATTAGATCCTGGCTCGTATCGAGATCAATCCGGGTGGTCTTGCCGGCGATGGCAAACCTTGCCGCGGAAGCTTCTGTCACCGTATTCGCGCGGTACAGTTTCTGGGTTGCCGACTGCGAAAGCACCAGCCAGCTTTCCGGCATAATAGCGGAATACGTCGTATCGAGATCGATTGTTTGGCCGATTGTAAATGGCCAGTCACCAACCGCGGCACCGGAGCTAACGGTAATGAGGTAGTGAGCCAGTATCTCAGTCGAGAGCGTGGCTCGATGCGGCGCGTTATATCCGAAGAGCGATGCCCGCTGGCGCAGCGCAAATACCTGCGGCGCTGAAATCGCCTTGAGGCCTTTTGCCCATTCGACGCGCGTCCGGTTGGCATCGTAATCTGGAACAATGGTCGTCACTGAGTGAATATCCCATTGGGTGCTGGCGGGATCCGCTTCCCGTTCCGCTCCGACAAACAACAGCCGATCGCCGAGTTTCAGGTTCGTTTCCGTGCCCTTCAAATAGACATGCGTGCTTCCGGCGTGCGGTACGACCAGTTCGGTTTGCGGCACCCTGATGCTGTTGAAGTCGGTCCGCGCCTCGAACTTTTCACTGGTCTCAAAAGTCTGCAGTTCTTCGCCCGGGCCGGGAATGCTTTGGACTTGTGTCCCCACGTCGATCGTCGTCGTGCGGGGCGAGCCTTCGGAATCTTCGAGGGTAAAGGCGAGGTAAACACTGGCGGCAACGCCGGGCCGCAACTCGTAACCAATCAGGCGCGCGAGTTGGAGAAGCGACAGGCGCTCGGTTGCCGTGCGCAAATAGGACTCGTTAGCGATCCGCTCCTGATAAAAGGTGAGAACGTCGGAAACCGCCGCCCACGCATCGAGCAGCGCGATGGAAAAATCGTCATCCTCGCGCGTGCCGAGTGCGCGCAAGGCCGGCCGGCTCGAGCTGGAAAGCGCGGCCAGCATGCTTTGCTTGAATTGCGCATGCGTGCCGCACCGATAGGCGATAGCGCTCAAGCCTGCTCGGTTTTCCACCAGCGCCGGCGTCTCGGCCGTGAGCCCTTCGCAACACCCGCAATCGGTCAGCGCGCCGCCGTTCACTTGCCGCCTCCCAGCGTGACGTTAAAGAGACCGCGCTCGGCAAAATTGCGATCATTGTCGAGCCGCGCGATTTCCAGCCGGCCCAACTTCAGGAAGCCGTTGTCCAGCGGCGAGGTATCGCGGGAGCCCTGGCGCCTGAACGTCGTGATCTGGACCGACGCCACCCCGGGCACGGCCTGCGCGGCAGCGTAGAGCGGACTGAGATACACCGTCTGGCCGAAGCTAAAATTATCGGGATGAAACAATCCGCGGCGCCCGTCGGGCAGCACCCGGTTGCTAAATAAATCGAGGAGCGCGGCTTTGACCTCGCTCCGGAAATAACCCGGTTTCACGCAAACGTGCATCTCGATTTCCAGCGAAACGAAATGCGGCGCGTTGAGTTCGAGATCGTGGCCCGCCATGCGGAATCGGTCGACGTGCGCCTCAATCGCCTTCTTGAAAGGCGCGTCAATGCCGAGACCCCCAAAGCGATCGATCGTCAGAAAAACCGTATGCCAGCTTCCGGTCCAGCGGAAGGTCGCCGCCGCTTGCTGGACCCGCGCGTCGCGCTCTGTGACTTCCGCGTAATCCGCCTCGGTGACCGCACGCTCCTGAGTCCGAAAAGCGCTCGGCGCGCGTTGCCGGATATCCTCGATGGTCTCCGGCTCGACGCCACCTCGCGCCGGCATTGGGTTGCGCATTGAAATGATCCCGGAATCGCTGGAGACGATGTGGACCAGCGAATCGGCCCCCACATTTCCCGCCGTGCCGTTGCCGACGCGATAATGCGCCGCGAAAATCGTCCCCGGTTTTGGCCGGATGCCGTGTTCATCGTCGCCAAAGCGCAGGAAGGCTGTGCCATCATTCTCGGTTTCGACTACGAACTCATGAGCGTCGGCATCGCTTCCGAGCAGATCGTACTGGGGACGCCAGCTATCGCTGTTGAGCGTAATCGATGGAAGGAGTTCCCGGGCTGGCTGGCGTAACGCAGCTGTCGCGGAGAGCGGCGGAAAAACAAACGGAGCCGCATGGGTAAGCGGATGTTCTTGCAGGCGGGGACGGAAACGCGGCGGCACCGCGATGCGATCGCGCTCGCTGCAGCGATCATCCGCCGCGACCGGCGGAAGGAAGATTTCCGGCCGAGGCACCACCCCGAGCGGTTCGTTAGGCACCGTCAAACCGTGGTCGGCCAGGATTATGTTGCCATGCGCGATACTCACGTCCTGGAGCGGTTGCGCGAGGTGCTGCTTGTCGCTCACGCTCGAAAGGCAAAGCGCAAACGGCAGGGCATCGTCGGCCGCCCATTCGATGGCGACGACCGGCTGGCCGTTTAACGGGTCGACCGATTGCGAAACCTGCGTGAGGCGGACCGCGTGGCGGTGTGCCGGATCGGCATCGGCCGGCAACCCCGTGTTCGGACCGATGCGCTCCTCGAAAACGAGCACGTCTCCCGGAGCAAGGCGGAGCTGAGTCGACGGCGTTGAGCCGTCGGCCAGGGTGGCGCGGGTGGCGCTACGCGGCAGGCAGCAGCGGTCGTCTCCCCACGTATAAAAATACAAATCGTTGTGGGCTTGGAAGAGAAGCGCGTCGTGTTTCGTTTCGAAGACGACCGGGCGCTGTCGGAACGCCTCCGCGGCAGCGGTTGAATTCGGCGCGATTCGCGGCGGTTGTTGCGCGATACGGCTGAGCAATTGGGTGCCCCGAGGCAGGGATAGCTGCGACACGCTCACCTGCACGTGCGCCCAAGTCCGGGCGTTACTGCCATCGTGAACGAAATAGTCTACGAGCCGCGCATGACGGCGAACCGAGACCCGCCGGCGTGCCGTCCCCAAATACGCTTCGGTCGCGACCGCGTCCTGTTCGTAACTCAAATGATCGCCGGCGTAGGCCAGGAGTTCCACCAGCGCGATGCCGAGATCGGCCGCGTTGCGCTCACGCCATTGCGGCAGCAGCACTCGCATCCGATCGAGCATCAACTGCCGAAAACTGGCGTAATCTTTCGCGAGATAATCGAGCTCCGGCTCCGGTGCGAGCGCCGGCGGGCAAATGCGTTTCGGCTTGCAATCAAAATCGCTCGGGCATTCGACCTTGAACGAAAATTCCACCGCGGCAAAAAACGGATCGATTCCCGGGGGCGGATTGTCATGGGTGGCGTCCTGAACGATTCGCAGCGTGTAGGTGGAGAAATCCCCGTACTTATCCACTTCGATCTCCCAGGTCTTCGAATCGCTACCGGCGGTCACCTTCGTGACCTTGATCCCGCGAATGCGTTCGCCACCTTCGATCCGGACGTTGTTCACCTGCAAAGAGGGCGAGCTCGTCCAGTTGTTGATGAAATGGACGTAGAGTGTGCGTTGCCGGGCCGCGTTGCTGGTCGCTTCGGAATCGAGCACCTCGAGAAAGTCGATCCCGTTCGAGCTGCTTTTCTCGATCAGATTTCGCCGGGATTTATCGCAACAGAAATAATTCATCCGCCCCTTCCTCCGGTAGTGAATTCCGCGACCTGCGCGCTTTGCGATCGCCGGATGACGTAACGCACCGTCACCCGTAAAACCGCGTCTTCGTTTTCGACTTCGACGCCCCGGACCTCAATCAAATCGCCGAGCCATTCTTGCAGCGCGCCTTCCACCAATTGTTGAGTCGTCGAGGCGAGCGCGTCGCTGTTGGGGGCAAAGACCAATTGCAGCACCCCACTGCCGAAAGTCGGACGATTCACTCGCTCCCCCGGCGCCGTGAAAAGGACCTGCTCGATCATATCGCGGATGTGTTCGTCGCTGTCGGTCTCGGCCGTGCGGCCGCGTCCGTCGAAGTGAAATGGATAATCCAGCTGCATCATGTTCCTTTCACGCGGACCTGGGTAAGAACGATGTTCACCGGCGTGCCGTTCGGAACGCAGGTGGCCTGGCTGTCCTGAAGCAGCACGGGCATCCCTCCCGCCTTCACGCGCAACGCTCCCGTGATCCATTGCGCGGTCACGCACGGCACCGGCGAGCCCGAGACATTGAAAGGACAACCGGCGATGGAATGCGGATTGGGCTGCGTCACCACCGGTTGGCCGCCCACTTTCACGCGCGGATTGGGAACCGTCGCTTGCGCCTGCCCGCCATGCGCGCAAAGCACGGTCGCGTTCGCATGCAGCAAAAAGCCCGGCATCAGATAACCTCCAGGGCGCCCTGGTTGATCGAGACCTGCGGGCCTTTGAGCTTGATCGTGCCACCCGTGCCGTTGTCGATCTCAAGTCCAGTCGCGCTCAACTTGATCTTCTGGCCGCCGGAGGTTTTTAACGTGATCCCGCCCGTGCCCGGCGTGTCGTCGAGCAGGATGCTGTGGCCGCCTTCCGTTTTGATCATCATTTTTTTGTAGGGCGGCGCGAGCAGGACCTTGGGGATTTCCTTCACCGAACCGAACCAGCAACCCGACCAGATCGGATAATCCGGATCGCCCTGCTCGAACTCGATCCACACCCCGGCGTCCACCGCGGGCAGGGCAAAGAATCCCAACCCGCTCCCTCCAAACGGCGCGCAGGGCATCGCCCAGCCACTGTCCTGATCGCCCATCACATCGGGCACCTTGGCCTGAATGCGGCCGATCATGAGCGGGTCCTTGATGTTGGTGACCTTGCCGCGGTACTTGCCGTAGTATTTTTCGCTCATGGCCTCAGGAACGGGGACAGCGCCCCGGTGCCTTCCCGGCTCAGGGCGAAGGACTGGGTATATTGGCCGCGCGCGATGTTGTGGGTCACACGCTGCACATAATAAAATCCGTCTAGGGACAGCCCGGCGCCGCGCACTCCCACCAGTTTGCGCGCGCGTAACACATGTCCGTAACGCACGCTCTCCACCTCTCCTTCGGCGGTGACCGCGTCGGGCGCGTTGGTCACGGCGGCGGCCGCTGTGGTCGCTGCTTTCCCGGCGCTCTTGTTCGAGGTGTCGCGCAGCAAAGAGGTGCGCATCGCCCGCGTAGCCGACCGGGCGAGCGGCGGCAGTTTCAAAGACGGCAAGGCCGGGATCGGAATCCGGCGCTTGGTGATCGGCTCCAGGAAGGACCCCTTGGTCGCGACTGGCGCCAATCCATCCTGCGAAAAACGGAGCGAATCGATGTTGGTCGACGGCCCCATGTTCATGCTCAGGGCCGGCTGCGGAAGGCCAAGCCGTTTCTCTGGACCGAAGTAGGCTTTGTTTACGCCAATCGTCACCGGCTCGATGTAAAACACGAAGCCGTTCCGCTTCGCCATTTTCTGGATGAATTTCAAGTCGGTGTCGCACTGACGCGGGATCAGTTTCACCATGATCGGTACGTCCTTCGTCGGCGTCGGTTGCGGCACCAGCCCGTATTTCCCATAGGCGCCGATGAGTCGGGAGAAAATGACGAAGTCCGGCTGGTTCGGATATCTTTCGTTCTTCTCTTTCAAATCGAGCATAACGCTGAGATCGCTGCCCGTGACAGTGAGGGTCGACATCCCGGGCTCGTTGCTCGGCTTCACCTGGTGATGAGTGATGATGCCGTCGATCAGCACCTCCGGTCTTACGCCCAGCAGGACAGCGATGACGACGCGCGTTCCCGGAGAAAATTTGCCTCCCTTGAGAAGACTGTATTCGACGATTCCCTTGGCCAGCGAAAAGGTCATTTGAAACCCGTCGCCGCCTTTCGCGTCGTTGGTGACCTCCAGGTTGATGAGCGCCTTCGTCACCTCTGCGGAAGCTGGTAACGGAACGGTTTTGCCGATCAACAAAACGAGACGAATGCCGAGCCGGTCAGAGAGCATGGTGAGTTTTAGGTTTGCGGGAGCGCGATCTCGATCACGTTTCCGATCGTGTCCGTCAGGTCGTCAGGCCGGAGCACGTTGTTGGCATCGCAGACCCGCCAGAACTCAGTGGGATCGTCGAGATAGCGGGCGGTAATGTTATCGAGACGCTCTCCCTGGGTCACCGTGTGTTCGACCAGGGTCGTCCCGTCACCCGCCGGCGGAATGAAGCGCCGTTTCACGTACTTGATCTCGCGCGGCAGGCCGTCGCTGTCGGTGACCGTCAGCGTGGCGATGGCGGTGTCCTGATAGCGGCTCGTGGGATCGAACATGGGGTTATCGTCCGGAGGGGGAATCAGGGTCCGCCGGCAAGCGCGCCCACGCCGGCGATCGTCGCCATCACTTCCTTCGCGACTTGATGGGCCAGGAACAACGCGCCCCCGACGCTAGGGAATCCCAGGCTTTGATAATTCAACACCTGCAAACTCAGCGCCACCGTAGCCAGGATCGGGTTCAGGTTCGTATCGAACGCGTCTTCGGTGATCGTGAAGCTGGTTATCCGCACCGGCAGCGTCCGCTTGGGTCCCCACACGAACAGCGTTAGCGGCGCCTTTTGTGCAACCACTTCGATAATGCCGGCCCGCGCCAGGACCTCGTTCGCGATCAACAGCGCGGACTTCGGATAAAGCAGCAGTTCCAGTGACGCCAGCGTCGGATGCAGTCCCAATTTCGTGGCCGGTGCCCTGGCCAATTCGAGCTGGTCCGCCGCATCGATGACGACGTCGAGCGTGATCGTCTCCTCCGGAGGTCCCGTCAGGCGCAACGCTTCGTCCGAATCCGGGCTATCGCTTCCCGTCGTTCGGGCCGTAAGCGTTCGCGTCAGCTTCTCCGGGTTGTATTGAAAGACGATCACGCTCGCCAATGGATTGAACACATCCATCCCGATGATCGCGCCCTTCCTTACTTTCGGGGAACCAGAGAAGCTGCTCATCGCGCGGGCCTGCCTCCCGGGAGATCATGTTCCGGCATCCGCCGCTTTGCTTCGACGAGCAGTTGGATATCTGGGGAGGTCATTGAATTCCGCACCTAATCGAACGGGGGTTGATCGCTTGCGCATAATGCGCAGGCGTCCGCCAAAATCTCCAGCACGAAATTTCTTGTTCGGGAAGCAGCGGCCAGTTCAGCTGCGCTTACCGAGGATTTGGATTTCCATTTCCCGAAGCGTGAGGGACAGGACCCGCGTTGGGCCATTCGTTATACTTCCGTTCACCTCGTGAATCTCGATGCTTCCGGCGCTTCTCTCTACAACCGGTCCCGGCGCGGCCGCCCCCGCCACAGTCTTGTTCGTGAAGAGCACCTCGTAGGTCGAGCCCGCCGGGTTAAGTGAAAAATCCACGATCACCTCGCCGGTCCAGCTCGCCTCGGTGTTGCAGTTCGCGACCACCAGGATTTCCTGGTCGTTCAAGATCCTGGAAAAAGCCAGGACGCCCGGGGAGAACGGCGAGATCCCAAATTGGGCGCCGCCGCGGGAGGAGATCGGACGAAAATATTGCCGGCCATAACGCAGGGCCGGTTGCGCGCCGCGAACCGCTGCCAGCCGTTGCACCTTTCCATACAACTCTGTCTGCTCGTCGAACGCGTTCGGCTTTCCCCATAACGCTTCGCGCACAGCGGCGTCGCCATTGCCCCGGCCATGCAGCCCTTGCTCCGTCCCATAGTACAAACACGGAATGCCCTGGAGCGTGAACAAGCAGCCGATGCCCAGAATGAGTTGGTCCTCGAATCGGCCCGGCGCGTCTTCCCCGCTAAAATAGAAGCGCTCCTGCTGATCGTGATTGTCCAGGAACGTCACAAAAAACCGGCTCGCTTCCCCGTGCGAGCTAATGACGCCCCGCTCCAGCTCTTTGCGATGCTCGAACATCTGAACCACTTCCGCCGGCGGCGTTTGTCCTTTCGCCATGCCCGGGAGTTTGAAAAAAAGAGGGAAATCGAGCGCAGCATCCACTCCTACGAGATCGCCCTGCTCGGTCGCCTGCCGGCCGATGAATCGCGTGATCTGCTCTTCGTTGTCGTAAACCTCGCCGAAGGTGAAGAAGTTTTTCTTGCCGATCGCGAGCGCAAATTCGCGCATGGAGTTGCCAAAAGACTGCGCGAACTCCGGCTCGATGTATTTCAGCGTGTCGATCCGGAAACCGTCCACGTCGAATTTCGCGATCAGATACTGGTAGGCGCGGATCAGCGCGTTACGCACCGGGAAATGCCGTCCGATCGCGTCGTCAACCACTTGAAGGTCCGTGACCATTTCCTTGAGCGAAGAAAAATCGCCGCCCGCCTCTCCGCCGCGGCCTTTGCGCCGGAAAGCATCATTGCGCCGCAGCTCCGCCGGCCAAATCGCGGCGTCTCGCGGCGGATCCGCGGGAGCTTCCGTCCAATCCGGCCGGCCGCGCCCCGTCTCATCGCGCCAGTTGATCGTGTAAGGCTGATCCCGAAAATCCGTCTCCGCCGCGCGGCGTCCATCATTCAGGACATACTCGAAGACATCGCCCGCATGATTGAGCACGATGTCGAAGATCACGTAGATGCCGCGCGCATGCGCCTCATCCACCAGCGCGCGCAACTCGTCTTCCGCCGGCTTCGGGTCTGCCTTCGCCGCCACCGGATCCGACGCGAACCGCGGATCGATCTCTAGGAAATCCTGGATTCCGTATCCGTGAAACGTGAACGGATTGTATTGGCAATTCTTCTGCACCGGCGAAAGCCAGATCGCCCCCACCCCAAGCTCCTTCAGATAATCGAGCTTTTGGCGGACTCCATTCAGCGTCCCTCCCTGAAACACCCCATGCGTTCCATCGAACGGCGCATGCTTCGGCGGCGCACTCGGATTGTTGAACCGATCGACCATCAAAAAATAAATCCACTGGTCCCGCCAATCCTCCGGCGACGGAAACGGCATCGCCACATCGACCGCCCTGCCATCGACCATCACCCGCTTTGATTGCAGCGTCAGCGCTCCTTCAAAGACTTCCCGCACCTCACGGTTGTTTATGGACCCAGGCATCGGCTTTCCCTTCGCATTCTCCTCACAGTTGCTTCGAGTCTACCTCTAGTTGATCGTCTACATCACCACCCATTACGACCCAGAGAGCGAAGCATCATTGATTGCCTTCTCGACTCTGGAGGGTATAGAAGCAAAGGGTTGGATACTTGCTAGGATATCCGTTTCTGTCGCGGCCTTGAGTGCTCCTTTAGAAATTTGCTTATTTGCGACGATGTAAGCGCCCATTCCCTGCGAGATCGCAGTTGCACCTCCGCTAAGTCCTTTGTTGATGCTTAGGTCGATGATGACGGCGCGAGATTTTTCGGAACTGAGGTAGTCGGATATTTTTTCACCTATAAGCGAAAAGGTCGTCAAGGCTTCCTTGTCGCTCGGTGGTAACGCCATGTATTCGGGACTCTTGGCGAAAGTTTCGGCCTCTTTTCCCACCAACAGCACCTCCTTTTTGTCTTTCTTGTACTTGAGCACATCGTTGGAGGAGTTCTTGTCGAACTTTAAGTTGCGGCTCGGAATCACGTAATCGCTAACAGCCGTTTTCACCTGTGCTTGTTGTACTTCTTTACTGTGACCAGCGGTGAGGAAAGCGGGCAACAGCGCGGGCATTTTCCTGATGTACTCTTCGGCATCTCGCCCGCGCATCACCTTGCCGCCAGCGGGGTCTATTGCAACAACTGTCGCCATGGAGACATTGCTTTGATTCTCCACGTATTCGACATCAATCCCATATTTCTGGAACCTTTCCTCAAATACGGTGGGCGAGTCCTTTTTCAAATTAGCCAATAATTTAGGAAATGTTCCCCCGCCGGAGCCACCTGCAAACTGGACAAATCCGAAAGTTATGGCCGTGCGGTCATAGGTATTGAGCCCATTGAACTTTCCTTCGTTTTTCGAGACAAACAGCAAAGCGCTGACCTCAACATCTGTAATCCCGTAGGTTTTGAATTCATCAACGGTGAAACTTGCGGGTTCCGCTGTCCCCAATATTGACACACCGACAGCGTCTTTGGTATTAGAGCCAGCTCTTTGAAAATTACCTGCGGAGACAGTCTTCTCTACCCGCTTGTCATCTTTGAATCCAAACGTGAGTTCTTGGTAGTGGGAAAGAATGAACTCAGACAAACCTCCTTCGGCGACGACGCCACTTGTCCAGGTGAGAGTTCCCAAGTCCTGACCCGCAAATTTCTTCCTGCTCCAGTACTTATGTTCAAACTGTCCCTCAGTCTGGAACTTCTCGATCGCCTTGATCGTCTTAGGAATGTGTGCCTGATCTATGCTCGCGATCCCGGTTTTGTATTGAAGGAAATACTTTGTCTTGATGGCGGCGGGAGTTTCGACCGCACGATCTTTGCTGTCCAATTTCCCGACGGCCGACAATCGCTGCTGCACGGCAGTCAGGTCGCCCTCATTGTTTCCGTCACTGACTCTCCCCACTTTGCCCGTCAACTTCAGCTCTCCGCCCACCTTTACGGTCGAAGATAGGCTCCCACGATTCTTGCTGATTGCAGTGAGTTCTGTTTGGGTCGGAGCTGCAATCTGAGCGTTCATCAAACTTAGCGAAATTCCGGTGAGTGAAATTTGCCCAGTAGGTTTGTTGTACTTAGAGGTATCATCTCGATACTCTACGACACGTTGATATTGCTTGATGGCTGCTATGGTTTTGGGAATGTTCTTTGCTCCAACCTTGTCAGTGTCCTTTAGCTCTTTGAGCAAAGTGACGCCTTCCAAGGTGTAGTCTGTCGGCGACAAAAATCCCATTTCGAGCAGTTTGGCCTGTATCTGCTTCAAATCAGTGACAACATTTGGCCCATTTACGCCCACACCTTTCGAAAGTGTGATGGCTGCTGACGGAGCGGCTTGTAACACAGACGACGTGCCTCCGACGACTAATGGCGCGCCGGTGACGAGCGGCTTGGAATCGCTGCTTCGTTGTTGCAGAACGTGCGTCAGTTCATGCGAAAGAAGACGGCGTCCGGTGGCGGTCTGCGGCGCATATTCGCCGACGCCGAACGCAATGTTGCGATCCACCGCAAAAGCGCGCGCGTTGACTGCTGACACGGCTTGGACGGCGCGTGCATCGGTGTGTACGCGCACCCAGCTGAAGTCATGCCCAAAGCGCGGCTCCATAAACTCTCGCGTAGAGGGGGCTAATGGCTGGCCGGCTGAATGTATCACCTCGTCAACGATGGGCGGCGCCGCCACCTCCCTAGAGCCATGTGCTTTGACACGCTTTGTTTGCAAGGGCACGCGGCTAGCTTGCTCATCCTTACATCCTGAGCCTGCGCCGCTGCTTAACTGCGGTTCGGGCATTCGCATCACCTCTTCTGCGATCCGATCAGCTTCTTGCTCCTCGGCGCTGCCCGAGGTGTCAACCTGAAGCTTTGGTTGAATGGTTGAATACGCATTCGGATGGCTGGGTATGCGCTTGGAGACGTCGGCAAAGCGCGGCAATACCCTGGTAGGCGGTTCACCTTTTGTCCCCGATCCTTGTGCGTGTCTCTCGTTATGCAAACGCACGAGACTGAAGTCGTGACCAAAGCGTGGCTCCATGAAGGCGCGCGTTTCGTAATCCAAGGGCTGACCTAGCGAGCGCAATACTTCGGGCACAGTCGCTGGCACGCCAATTTGGTGCTGCGATTCGGCGGAGGATGTGTTGTCTTTGCGTTGCGACGCTACGGAGGAAGGTATCAACCGTTCGGTTTTGGCCTGAGATTGCTTTTTTAGGAGGGCTTTCATCTTGACGGCGTGTCGGATCTTGGAGCGTTACGCATGAACGGCTAGGCGGAGGGTCATAAACCTAAGAAAGCACCGTTGCTCATCCCGTCTATCTGCGTGGTATGGTGAAAAGGATGGAGGCAGTATGGCTTTTTATTGAGCGCGCAATTTCTTCATCACCTCCAACCCTTCCCCCCTTTTCGCGCTCCGGCGCGCGTGCGTCGCTCGGTTCCACTGAAATACCATTTCTTCTCGCGCCGGCGCATACCGGTTAGTCACCGCTCGTCCAAATGAAGATGATTATCATTGTCTGGGAAAATGACGAAACTGAAGCCATCTTTGCGCCGAGCGGCTAAAGTGTCTTTTAGCTGCTGGCTCTTGAGACGGGTGTAGGCTCCACCTCCAACTTGCTTTATCTTGTCCTTCTCTTCCCACAACCATTTCCCGCTCGCTCCCATCGTCCCGCTTGCCTTCCAAATATGTGAAGACCTCTTTTCCAGGGCGTTCTCTATTTGCGCCGTCACCGGCTTTCCTGCCGGCTTCTCCGCAACTAGGGCATTTGTAGCAGGTTTGCTGACTGCCGCTTCGCTCGTCTCAGTTTTCGCCTCGACGGAAGGGGCCGCACTGCGTTCTGCGGCGCGCTTCTTCGTTTCTATGTTGTCGGCCGGATCAAAAAAGTCTCCCTGGAAGGGAAAACCCAGTCCGTACGAGGCGTGAATGCTCTTGTCCAAGTCGTTCAGAATTGTGACGGTCGGATCAACCGAGGTGGCCATGTTTAGCGCATTAATATCTATCGCCTTACCTTTGCCGTGCGGATCAGCGGAAGATCGAATCATGCTGCCAAACTGAATGCTTGGTTTCGTGCCGGCGCCATTGGCATCGACCCATCGCTGGATGATCTTCTTGGCGAGTCCAACCTCCACTTCCAGAATAGGTACGTCGTAGCCAGCGGCGGTCGGATCCAGTTTCTCGACCTTCTTTTCGTCTCGCACATCCTGTAGATTATTTTTCGCCGTAGTAGTATTGAACGTGACGAAGCCTTGGTCCGCGGCCTTAAGAATCCAAGAGGCGCGGTCCTTAACCGTGGAAGGAGATTCCCCGACCAGCTCTGTCGCTTGTTCGAGAGGCGTTTGCGTCTTAGTTTCTGGAAATTTCGCGACGTCTTTCGACTGCTGTCGTTGCACTGCCAGCATGCTGCCCGAGAGAGAATAGGGACTAACCTGAGGGGCACGAAGGATGTTCGAAAAGGGGATGTCGAGGACGATTCTTTCCCCCCAAGCATCGGCCTCTCGCTCAAACGTTACGTTTGCCCCAATTCGTGCTGCGGCTGTCCCAGTCTGTTTTGATCCAACGTGACCCATTTTTTGCTGTAGGACGTGAGTGAGCTCGTGCGCGAGCAAGCGGCGTCCAGAATCGGTGGCGGGCCTGAAGTGCCCTGCACGGAAGGCCATGTTCTCTCCTACCGTGTAGGCTAGAGCGTTAATGGACTGTGCGGACTCATCCGCACGAGTGTCGGTGTGTATGCGCACTTGGCTGAAATCATGCCCGAAGCGCGGTTCCATGAACGCACGCGTATTGGAATCGAGGGGTTGGCCTGGTGACCGCAATACTTCGTCCACGATTGGCGGAATCTCCGAGACAGAGGATCGAGGATGGCCGATGGAGGATAGATCGAGATTCTCTGAACGGCGCTGACGCTTCTTCTTGCGGCAGGATTCGCACTCACCGCTTGGCCCCGTCGTGCCGCCGCAGGCGCACTTGCGTTGCAGAAGATGGCTCCCAACTGGTGTAAAAGTCGGGAACGCGCTCGATGAAGCCTTGGGTTTAGTTTGAAGTGCGGCTCTCATTACTTCAATCCTCCAAACACGGCGCGCGCGACTTGGGCGCCGGTGGCTTCGGGTTTGGCGGTTCCAGTTGTTTGAAACGAGCCGCCATCGAGCCGGTCGATCGCGGCGCTGTTCGTTAAGGGCCCTGGCATTTGCTCGGCCGTGAAGAGCCGTGTCAGTTCGCGCTGAACAGCTTCGCCGATGCGGTGGCGATCGCCGGGCGCGAAGCCGTGGAGGACCAATTCCTCGATGTGCAGTTGGACAGCAGGTTGAGAGTTGAGAGTTGAGAGTTGAGAGTTTGGCTCTGATCTCTGATCTCTGACCTCTGACCTCCGTCTCCTCATGCCCAGCCTCCGATCTCGGATTCGGTGAGCGGTTTTTCGAGTTTCAGGTACTCGCCGCGGGCGGCGCGGAGGAGATGTTTCATCCGGACGGGCTCGTTGGCGTCGGCGGCGAGAAAGGCGGCGTTCAGGGCGACGTTGCGGATGTTGCCGCCGGCGACGTTGAGACGGGAAAGTTTCAGCGGATCGAGGTCTTCGGTCGGCGTGTTCGCCGGGAAAATGCGGCGCCAGATTTCGGCGCGGAGGACGGCGTCGGGGAAAGGGAATTGAACCACGAAACGGAGCCGGCGCAGGAAGGCGGAGTCGAGCGATTCCTTCCGGTTCGTAGTGAGAATGGCGAGGCCGCGATAGGCTTCCATGCGTTGGAGTAGGTAGCTCACTTCGATGTTGGCGTAACGGTCGTGGCTGTCTTTTACTTCGGTTCGTTTGCCAAAGAGCGCGTCGGCCTCGTCGAAGAGCAGGATCGCGCCGCCTTGCTCGGCGGCGTCGAACACGAGGCGCAAATTTTTCTCGGTCTCGCCGATGTATTTGCTCACGACGGAGCTGAGATCGATCCGGTACAAATCCAGACGGAGCTCGTTCGCCAGGACTTCGGCAGCCATGGTTTTGCCGGTGCCGCTGCTGCCGGCAAAGAGCGCGCTGATGCCGAGCCCGCGCGAACTTTGGGCGGCGAAACCCCAGCGCTCGTAAACGGTGGTCCGTTGCCGGACGTGCGCTGCCATTTCGCGCAAGGTCTGACGTTGCGCCTCGGGCAGAACGAGATCGTCCCAGGTCGCCGCCGGCTCGATCCGTTGAGCCAGATTTTCGAGACCGCGCCGCGTCTGATTGCGGCAAATATCCCACAAGGCAAGATTGACCGACCCGGCCTCGGGCGCCTCCAGGCGTTCCTTGATCTCAGCCCGGGCCGCGTAAATCGCTTCGACGCCGAGACTGAACTGCGCGGTTATCCCGTCGAGTTCACCATTTAACGCGGGGGTCAGATCCCCGACCGCGTCGCGCCAGAGCGTGCGCTGTTCGGCCAGCGCCGGCCGGCGCACTTCGAGGCGAACAACCGGACGCGGGATATCTCGCAGCGGTTGGCGTGTCGCCAGCGCGACCGGGCCTCGCAGTCGTCTAAGCAATGCAGTCAGATGAGTCTTGTTTTCGGTCGAATCATCTTCTCCGCAACAATCGACCAGGAGCGCCCCGCCGCTGAGCATGGTTTCCCGTTCCCAAAGCCGGATGAAGGTGTCGCGCTCGACCGGCGGCGCTGGAATATCGCCGACGCGCAAGACGCGCAATTGCAGTCCAAGCGCGGAACTGGCGGCGGCGGCGATCGCGCGCTTGGCGGAATCGTCTTCGCCGAAAAGTTCGATCAAGCCAGTTCCGTTCTGGTCCTGCCACAACGCAGCGGCGCGATTCGCGATGACGGTGTGGGATGGCGGCAGGTCGGCGCAAACGCGGAGCGGCTGAAAATAGGCGTGGAGCCGTTCATCGAGATAGGAAAGGCCGGTTAGATAATGGAGAATCCGTTCGTCAATCCGCAGCGAACTGGTGGTGAGCGAGTCGCCGCCGCTTGCTTCAACCAGTCGCCAATGACGCAGCGCGGCGGTGGGCAGAAGCGCGCTCCAATGCGGTTCGGGCAAGGCCGCGAGCGCGAGACTGAAAGTCGGATACGTCTTGCGCGGATCGCCCTGGGCGCTGGCGCAATGCGTGGCGAAACCCGAATCCAATTCCATCCCGGCGCAGAGCAGGAGCACGCTACGCTCGAAGGCCGAGAGCCCAAACGCGCGGCAAAGATTGCTCAGGGCCGAGTCGTCGGAGGCGGCGATTGGCGGCTGCGCTTCCTCCCGCGCGGGCTCCGCGTCTGTCCGGTGCGCGTGGCGTTCCAGAGCGGCGCGCACGGTGGCGACTGCCGCCATCAACAAACGCTGGTTCTCCTCCGGCCAGTTATTCGTTTGCTCGCTCATGAAATCGTGATCTTCGGCGAGTCGTATTTTCCAGCGGTATCGTCGAGCAGGCTTTGCGCGCCATCGACCTGCGCACGCACGAGATAAGCGCCGGGGGTCACGCTGTTCACTGCGAATGAGATTTTATCGGTGTCGGGATCCTGATTGGTGATCCCATTGTTGGCCGGCGCGGGAAAGCTGTAGGCGCGGGCCGGCCGGTTGTTCGGCGCATCAAATTCATTCAGCAACAAAGTCACGCGTTGAGTGCGGCCGACGCGCGGGACGAAAGTGAGAGTCACCTGACTTGAACTATCCACTGCCGCCGTAATGGTTGGCTGCAGCATGAACGCCACCGCGTTCGATTCGAAGCCGCGATGCGCCACCGGCGGGGTGCCCAGGGAAAGTTGCTGAACGACCTGCGCAGTTTGGGCGCCGGCACGAAGCGAAGTTATGGAAGTGAGCGGAAAACTGATTTGGCTATCGGTGATGGTGAGCGCGGTCGCCGGCACTTCTGCATCTCCGACACGAACGAGGGTGGTTTCACCTTTCAACTTTCGGCCCGTCACCACCACCGTGCTGTTAATGGTGATCCGCGGATCGGCGTCGCTCGGCGCAGCGGAAGCGACTTTCTCGATGAACGGCTGTTCGAAAGGCAGCACGTAAACATTCCGGCTGCGGACCGGAAGGGCGGTCTTCGTCGATTTGCTGCTTTCGATCAGGACCACCGAGACGTGGTAGGCGGCTGTCGGCCGGTAATGCGCTCCGAGCGCGCTCCAGAGCTTCGACATTTCCTCCGCGTTCAAGGTTTGCAGCGAAATCTTGATCTGCTCGATTTGATCGGCGAGATCCGAAGCAGAGAGCTGCCCGGGCGGGATGATTGTGCCATCGCCGAGCGTGCCGCTGACCGGCATCCCTCCCGTGCCCGTCCCGAGCGCGGTGCGGATCGCGTCCCGCGCCAAGACTGGCGTTTCGTGGAGAAGCTGCATCCCGTAACCGAGCAAGACTTCGCTTTCGAAATCCTTCTCGCCGTACGCCGTCAACAAATAATGAAGATCGAGCGCGAGCGGCGGGTTAGTCACGCGCGCACCGCGATCGTCCCGCGACGGAAGCGCGACATTGCTCCAGCCCGCATTCGGGGTGACCTGATAAAGGAACAAATTCAGCTGCGCCTTTTCCTGCCCGTCCAGTTTCACTCGGTCCGGCGAGAGCACGCTTACGGTTACCGGTCCCCCGACCGAACTACTGACCTGGTGATCGATCAGTCCGTTGTTGAGCAGGTCCCGCAAGACCGCGCTCACGCCAGCGATGGCGAGGGCGTTGCTCATCCGGTGCCTCCATTGCGGGAACGCAAATAATCGTCCAGAGACATTTTCGGGGCGGCAGGAACTGGCCGCGGTCGCCGCGGCGGTTCGGGCGGTGGGTGGATGGCGCGCACTTCGATCCGTCCGATGGTGACTCGGATCGTGCGCGCGGCGGAAGATTCCTTGGCCAGCGATTGATTTTCCCGCATTGCGTGGCTCAATCGCGCCGTGCTTTCGCGCGGAACGGAGACGAATGCCGGAACTACCGCGCCTTGTCGCTCAAGCGCCGGGGAAACCTTTTGCGGGCTCCCTTTCGTGGACGCTGCGGCATCTGTTTTCACAGGTTCGGCCGGCGGTCTGAAAACGTTGTCCGCTGCCGGACGCCGCGGCGGGGGCACCTCGGCGTCTGCAGGAATTTTTTCCAAATGCGATTTGGCGGGAAGAGCTTCGAGCGCTGGAAGAAAGGAACGGAGGTGCGCCGGCGACTCTGGCCGAGCGTGCGAAAGCTTCGCCGGTCTATCCGATGCGGTTTCAGGCGCAGGCTCTCGACTTTCTAAAGACACCTGGCGAGCGGGTGGTTTTCTCGCGGCCGGTTTTTCGGGTTTTGGTTCCATAACCGGCGCGATAATCGAGGGCCCGGAAATATCGGGGGCGGCATTCTTCTCGTCGCGAGCGAACGACTCGACCGGCGATTCAACCGGCGCTGCTTTGCTTCCAGCGACGCGCTCCTGCACGAACGAGATCTCGTCTTCCAAGTGCGCCGGGTCTTTTCTTCGCCGCGGTCGCGCTTCGGGAGCGGCCGCATTTGCCTCAGCGAATTCCGGCGCAAAAATAGCGGACGCTTTTTCCGGATCGAAAAGGGAAGGCAGCAGCGGCCGGACCCCGGTGGGCACGCCACTCGCCCGTTCTGCGACGCGGCTCAGATAATCGCTCATCCCTGAATCAGATCCAGATAGGTCTGCCGCCGGGTGGGACTGAGCGAAAGAATCTCGCCTTCGCGCCAGCCGTAAGTGGACGCCAGAAGATGGATGTCGCGCAAAAGCCGGAGCGCCCAGGCGTTCAGCTCGGTCCACAAAAACGAAACGACGTCGAGCGGCGCGGTCCAATCGTGTCCGCATTGCGGACAGCTCAGCGCCAGTTCCACGTTTCCCTGCGGATCGGCCTGGGCCATTCGATCCGAGATCGCCGCAACAATTTCCGGCGGCAGTTTGTCCGCGGAAATCTCGCGGCCGGCGCAGCGCGCGGCCACGACGCACCGGTCCAAAAGGTGTTGCCGATTGCTCTCGATATTCGTTCGCGGATCCAGGCTGGCGATATCGAGCTGATTGGGCAACCGAAAGCGCACTTCGTAATCGTCGTCCTCCAAATCAATCGCATTCGAAGGCTCTGAAAGCGACGCCACTCGAATGTTTGCGGTATCGATTTCGAATTCCAAAACTTCGCGGCACGCCGGACACGAGGAAGTCGCCGCCAGTTGGCGCCCGAAGATCCGCTCCCGGAGTGCCAGCAATCGACCGTCACTTTGCCCTGGAGTAAGGCGCGCCACCTCGCCGGCATCCGCGTCCTCGCCGCACGCCGCCGCCAGGAGGGTGACGGTGCGCTGCGGCGGAGGTTGAGCGGACCCCAGTTCCCAGACCGTCAACAGCTCTCCGGCCGACAAAGCGCGCATGGCCGCCAGGCCTTAGAGCGTAGGCTCGGCCGGTTCCGGGACCGCGGGATCGCGCTCCCAACCTTCGTTTTCGAGTTTTAGTTGCTGGATAAGAACGACGTTCGCGTTTGCGTCGAGATCGGCCGCGGCCTGGTATTCGGAAACCCAGCAGCGAAAGATGTTGTAAGCGAGAGCCAGTTGACCCGCCTCATTGTAAATCTCGAGGATGATGTCCTTGCGGAAATCTTTCAGCGAAACTTCCGCACCCAGGCCCGACCCGAAATTCCAGACCTTGTTCGCCCAGTTTTCAAACTCCGGGTCGTGGGTCACGCCCCGTTCGAGCGTGATCGCTTCAAATTTGTTTCGGCCCGGTGATTTACGGGTGGCGCTCGGATCGCCGCCTTCGCGGTGCTCCACCACTTCGGTAGTGCGCTTGAGGCCCCCCGTCACCTTGCTGATGCCGGCGACATATTTGCCGTCCCATTTCACCCGGAACTTGAAGTTCTTGTAAGGATCGAAGCGCTGGGCGTTGACTGAGAATTGAGCCATGGAGATTTCCTCGGTTTAGGTTTGGATCTGCCCGGCTATCTGCTGGAGCTTGATCACGACAAACTCGGCCGGTTTCAGCGGGGCGAACCCGACCAGGATATTGACGACCCCGAGATCGATGTCGTTCTGCGTGGTCGTTTCCTTGTCGCACTTCACGAAGTACGCCTCCTTTGGTGTGACTCCCTGGAAGGCGCCCTGCCGGAAAAGATTGTGCATGAACGCTCCGACGTTGAGACGGATTTGCGCCCAAAGCGGCTCGTCATTCGGTTCGAACACGACCCACTGCGTCCCGCGATAGAGGCTCTCCTCGATAAACAGAGCCGTGCGGCGCACCGGAATGTATTTGTATTCGTCTCCGATCGCATCCGCGCCGCGAAGCGTCCGGGCACCCCAGACAACCGGCCCCGCTACCGCAAAATTCCGCAGGCTATTGACGGCTTGTGGATTGAGTTGGCCGTTCTCGCCATCGGACAGGTTAACCTGCAAACCGGCGATACCGTTGATAGCGGCGTCGAGGCCCGCCGGAGCCTTCCATACGCCGCGAGTCGAGTCAGTCCGGGCGAAGATGCCCGCAATGGCTCCGCAGGGAACAAAGACATCGAGTTGCCCTCCGCGCGTTGGGTCGGATTCAATGATACGCGGGAAAAACAGGGCAGCATTGCGCGCGGCGGGGCCGTGTATTCCCACGCTGTTCAGACCGGCGAGCGCCTTCGCCGCCGCCGTGTCCGGATTCGCGGTCCACGCCGCCGGCGGGTCGACAACGAGCATTGCCCGCCGCGCCGAGCAGTAATTCGCTGCCGCTGGATAAGTGGTCACCGGAGTATCGCCGTCTCGCGTATCAGCGGGAATGCAGAGAACATTGAACAAGTCCGCTTTATCGAGCGCAAACAAGCCAGTCTTGTCCGCGGCGCTGCCCTCAAATTCTACGGCGCTCAACGGCTGACTGTCGACCGCCACGTCCGCCGCACCCACAGTGATGGGCGTTCCCATTGTCTCAGCCGGTCGCGCTGTCGGCGCGGTGCCCACCACTCGCACGAGCGACGATTCATTGTCCAGGACGCGGCTGACTGAACGAACGGCGTTTGCGGTGCCCGTGACGTTGCGGATTTGCTCGGTCTTACCTGTGCCTCCATCGGTAATCGTCAGGTTATATAAGGTTGTGTCCGGCATTCCATTATCGTCTGGCTTGGTCGCGTAATCGACCTCGACTTGGAGCAAGTTTCCCCACGCGCCTGGTGTGGCGGCTTCGAGAGTCAGGTCGTTGGCGCCATTAGGAATAGTTAGGCGCGCCCGATTGTTCGGCGCAATTTGTCCAACTGCGCTGGTCACGGCAGGGCCAGGGTTGTTCATCGTACCGGCGGCATCAGACGCCGCCTTCGCTACACTGTCGGCATCCGGCTGCGGGAAGGAAATTGTCACCTTTGAGACGGCAGGCGTGAGGGGCGACCCCGCGGGACTAGTGACGTTGATCGACGCGGGTTGTGGAACGTCGGAGGCCGTTTGAAAAGTTATCAAGAAAGAAAAGTTCGTCGATGCCGCCGGAGTGGGGCCGGTTCGCACGACAGTCATGACTGTGCCTGGGAACAGCGCGTTGAAGGCATTCTTAACAGCGGTTGCTGCGCTGGTAGAGCCGGCGGACGTGCTATCCGTCAGATCCGTGATCAGGATATCACCCGAATCCATCGACCCGGCTGCAAATTTGATTTTGCCACCTGTAGGATTTCCAGAAATATCCATCTTTAACGAATCGTTATTCGTATATGGCGCCCTGTCGGCTTCGGCGGCAGCGGCAGCCGCGACCTTCTCCGCCGCTAATCGCTCTGCCGGTTTCGCGGAGGGGCTTAAAGGAATTGCATTGTTGGCTGCGGTCTTCACTGAAGCTGCTGTCGGAGGAGTTACGTTGTTAATCTTTTCGTTTTGGGCAGCCAGGTTAACGGCGTCGGCCCCCTTTTGCGCATCAGTCAACGCCATCCCCGCCGCGGCGACCTGCATGGAAGTGGTAGCAAAAAATGGCTTGTAAAGCCGAACGATGATTGCCTGGCCACCGCCGTTTCCAAAAAAATCCTTTACTGCATACGCGACCGTGTGGTCCGCGGCGAGCCCGCCGAAAAGGCGCTCAAAATCGGCGAAGCTGTTCACGACGGTCGGTTGATTCACCGGCCCTCGGCGCGTTCGCCCAATGAAAGCCGTGATCGACGTAGCCACACCCGTTATGGTGCGGACGCCGCTCGGAATTTCTTCAATGTAAACGCCGGGATAGGAAAGAGTCGCTGGCATGGGGAATTCTCCGTTTGAACAATGCTATTGGCGGAAGTTGGTGAAAGGTGGGGATGGGGAAGAGGGGAGAGACGAGAAGAACAAAAAGCGGAAACGCAAGCAACACTAAAATGAATCAATCCGCCCGCCGAAAACGAAACTCCATTGAGGAACCACGCGTTTGCCTTAGTGAAATCCCAACATGCAAACTTCCGGCTAACGCCTGGCTAAGGAACTATGTTGGGACCCCATGCAAAACATGAATCCCCCACCCTCTGATCGCGAAAACGGTGCATCTGACTACGGATCAGAAGTTTGAAGTTCGAATCTTCACGGGTGCGCTCCCCTTGGGAAAAGAGCGGTCATTTCGACCCCTCCGCGAATCACGGGCTCAGAGGATCGGTCGTGCTAGATACGACTTTAACGTAGTCACTGCTTGCTCAAGCCCGGCGCCAACCCCAGATCGTGAAACCTGAATAATTTCATTGAGCCCACTACTGCTCGTGAGATGCAGTTCATCATATAGGCAAATAGACAGTGTCGGATTGTTCGCAAACCGCCGGTCCGGCCCGCCATTTTTGTTTACATAGCGCCAGGTTTGCCCCACGACGCGAGCATCGCTAGGGACGGATGCTTCGACGAAGCGGGTCTGGCAAACCGAAACTCGGAGGAGATCGTAGCCAATCGCTCCTACCTTTCCAGACGCGTAAACAAGAACGCGGTCTGGAAACAAGAACAGCGTCTGCTTCCCGACGCCAATACTGACGGTTTCTATATTCGTCTTGAGAAACGGAGGGGCGGCACGTCTTATCGCCGTTGATTTGCGATCCACGACTTCGGACGCCCCGGCATGATACTTCCGATCGTAAACAGCGCCTGAGGCCGCAATGTGCCAGCAACCGGCACACGTCGTCAGTTCCGCGGCTGCTTTATGGAGTGCCTCATAGGCGCGCTCCAAAGGAGCGTCGAAATGATAGAACAACACGACCGTTTCGCCAATGCATCGCATTGAAATGCAAACAGTGTTGCTGCAAGCCAACAGATGTCTAGACCACACTGGATTATCGGATTTACACCGACGACGAACATTGCCAAGGCAGCAACCAGCGCCGCTGTGGCAAAGAAGGGCCCTATTCGAAGCCTTCGTTTTTTCTCGTCAAGCTCTTGCAAAAGCTCCGCCGACGATGAATCCACCATATCCTCGACGTTTCCAGATTCGATGTCCTCCATCGGACCAACGCCCTGCGCAGGAGGTGCAGTAAAACCAGGTTCCGATCCTCCGACGCTCCTTGACGACCCATTGCGTCTAGAGGGCTGGGATAACGTTTTGCGATAATAGATCCCGCCCCGACCCATGTGGACGTAATTACCCCGCGGCCCTGCACCAACTCTAAACCCTTTCACACCGACCGAAACGCCAACACCAGAATTGGATAAATTAAAGCGAAGTGGGCCGACGCTGATGCTTTTTCGCAAGTAGAAGCTCATGAATTACGGCTTAGCTACTGGCAGTTCGGTCACGAGGTATTCAGCGTTGACCCAGCCATGATATGTGCCAGAAAATATTTCCTGCCAGATCGTTCCTCCATTATTAACACGTCCGGGACCGAGAATGATGCCGCGGCCCGTGGGCATCAACGCGGCGACTACAGGGTGGTTGGTACCCGGTCCAGCTCGTACATTTAGAAAGCGGTCCCGCTTGGGGAGGCCGCTAACGCGATATGTTACCACGGGCGTCGGGGGTGGCGAAGGCGTCCTCGAAACAGACTCTTGGTTTGTTGGGACCTGCTTGCTGTTCACTACCGCCTCAGCTTTAGGAGCATTGAGGAACTTATCGGCATCAAATTCCTTTTCGATTGTGGCGGCTGGACTTGGTGAGGAATACCTCAATAACGTCTGACGGTTTGTGGTCTGAAAAGCTGTGAGGATCGCTGCCGTCGTTATTATGACCAGCACGACTCCAACAATTAACAATCCACCTGCGTTGAACCCTTTCGCCGAGCCGGCCGATGCGATCCCGGAGACGGGAGCGGAAGCATGGGGAGGTGGCGTAGATGTTGGCTGGGGTGGTGGCGTCGGCGGTGGTCGAGATGTCGGCGGCGGGGGCGGTCGTGTCGGCGGCGGTGGAGGTGGCGACGCAGCGACGTTGGGGCCTTGCGCAACAGATTCTCGGTCGTAGGCCGCTCGCTTATGAGGATCGGAAAGGATAGCATACGCTTCGTTGATCGCTTTCGTTCGCGCCTCGGCCGTTCGCTGCTGTTCTGGCGAGGAACGGGAGAATTTGTCTGGATGAAAGGCCTTAATGCTAAAGAGCCAGGCCGCCTTTATCTCTTCTGAGGTTGCCTTCGGCGACACGCCAAGAATTTGGTAATACCGTCGCATGGGGAGGTCGCGTGACTACCAGAACTACCGAAGTGTTGTCGAACACCAATTTGCGTGTTTTCATTGTCGTTTCGACGGCCCGATTAAGCTTCTAACAAGAGAACCGCCGCCCGAACCACACCGCTATCTGTGCCTGACGAAACCGACCGCGGCTTTAGCGACAGACGTTGTGCAAGAATGCGAGCTACGTCGACATCCATGCCGACGAAAATCTCACGATCCTCATGAGTTCGGGTTCGACCCGAGATAATCGACGGACCAAACAAACAGAGACAGTGAAGAAGCATGTGCACGACGTTTTTGAAGAGCTCGGCGTGGAGAATCGAACGGCGGCGGCGGCGCTGTACTGGCGGTGGCGTGCGTCCGTCACGACAGATGGCAACAATTTTCCACATATCGCGCAAGCTTCGGAATAGCCGGAAATCCACCGCTGGTTTGATTTGGCGCCGGTCGGAAACAAAAGGGTCACGACCGCGAACCTGTGGCTCGCCGTCCCCGGGAAACAGATCGAAGTCACCGGACCATTCTGTAACTCGATAGGTCCTTTTGCGGATTAGGTCGGCTTTCTACTTCTCGAAGAAGTGAACCTCGCCCGTGGAAAGATCGTACATGCCGCCGACCAGGCCGATCTGCTTCTGATCGATCATCTCGCGCAGGATCGGGCTCCGTTCGCGGACCTGTTGCATCACCAGCCGGACGTTGGCTTCCCCGACTTTGTCGACGAAGTCGTGGTTCTTGGAATCGCGCGGCTTCACGTCTGCCGGAACCTGCGCAACGGCTGGCTTAACCTTGGCCAACAGGCTGGTGAGGTTGCCCAACTTGACGTCGTCAATCGCGCCTTTGATCGCGCCGCAGTTCGTGTGGCCGAGGACTGTTATCAGTTTCGAGCCCGAAACCTTGCAGGCGAATTCCATGCTTCCGAGAATATCCTCGTCCACCAGGTTGCCAGCGACCCGGGCGCTAAAGATGTCGCCGACGCCTTGATCGAGGACAATTTCAATCGGCTGACGCGAGTCGAGGCAGCTCAGGACTACCGCCAGAGGATATTGACCGGAGGCGGTGGCCTTGACGTCTGCTTTGAGATCACGCTTGAGCGGATGGCCTGAAACGAACCTGGCATTGCCGGCCTTCAATTCCGCCAGCACGGATTCTGGCGTTGCTGCCGTCTGCTTTTCTTTCGTAGGCGCAGTCGAGCCGTTTCCGTTGCTCGGCGCCGTGGTAGCGGTCTCCGGTTTCTTGTCCTGGGCCTGGACCGCAACAGTCGCCGCCATCAGAGCAACGAAAGCGGACAGGAAGCTGTATTTGATTTTTCGAATCATTGATTTGTCTTCTTTCTATGGGCTTGAATTCTGGTGGGTCGATCCTTCGATCTAGAAATTGATGCCGGTTTCGATGTACGGACCGCTCATCGCGGTCTTGTCCGTGAACCCGCCGGAGGTGTAGTCGTTCTTCAAATGGCGCCAGCCGATGTTCGAGTAGATCGAACGAGTGATTTGGAGCTCGAGCCCGCCCTGCACTTGCCAGGTGAAATCGCTGACCGTGCCGAAGCCGCCGAAATCGGCCCGGGCCCAGAGCGAGATCGGTTTCCAGAGATGGACCCGGCCGCCTAGGCCAACCACCGGATCGACCCAATCGATCTCGCCAAACGTGCGGCGGCCGGCGGCGAGAGCGCCCGTGAGGCGGAAATCGCCGCTCATGTAGTTGTAGCGGAAGCCCGCGAAATGCGAGAGATAGCCCTGCTGACAATTAATCATCCGGTAACCGACGAACCCTTCCGCGAAGGCCGACTTCAGCGCGAGGTGCGCACTACCAAAGAGGACACCTCGCAGCTGTGCCTCGTCCGACAGCCGCAGGTAAAGGCCGTCCGCCGAGAATTCCCAGCGATGCGAGCGATAGTAGAGCGACCCGGCCGCGATCATGTCGACCCGCTTTAGGATGTCGACAAAATCGACATCTACGTCGGCCACCGTTCCGCGGACGCCGAAATCCCCGGACAATCCGGCCATCCATCCCGGAAGTCCGATCCGAAACTCGGTGTCCGCCGGCGGTTCACATTTCTTCTCGAGGGGGGGCGCCACTGTTTCCTTCGACCGATCCTGCACCACCGGCGGCGGGCTTTCGTCGATGTCCTGCGCCGCTCCATTCGCATCGACCGAACCGATCGCGCTCGGACGATTGATCAGGAACAGCGCGATCGCTGCCAGGCAAAGAACTGATTTCATCCTCCGCATATTCATCCTCAGTGTTCGGTTCCAATCTTTGGAGGTGTCGAGTCGGTATCTGCATCCGTGTAGAAGGCTTCGTCCGTCGGCAGCAACGGGGTAGTCGCTTTCATCGCCGTCTGAAAAATATACTCGAGCGCCAACGGCTTGGCGGAATCCTTGCCGGCGGCTTCGAGACGCGTCTGGAGCGCGACGACTTTATCGGGATGGGCGGCAGCGAGGTTGTTCTTTTCGGTGGGATCGTCGGCGAGATTGTAGAGGTCCACGCTGGTCGGAATAAGCGTGCGCCAGATCAGTTTCCAGTCGTCCTGCCGAATCGCGGCGCGGAACGGCTCCACATTGTAGATAAATTCTTTCCGCGGCGATGGCTTATTTTCGGCGATCACATCCCAGACGTTCACGCCGTGGAGCGGCTTGCACTTCGCGGTCGAAGCGCCGGCCAGGGCGGCCAGGGTTGGGTAGATATCGACGGCGTGAATGACTCCATCGACGGTTTCGGCTTTGATGTGGCCCGGCCAATTCGCCAGCGCGCAAACTCGGGTCCCACCCTCGAAGAGCGATCCTTTGCCGTCCCGATACAGGCCGTTATCGCAGGGCAACTTGATCTTCGACACGTCGGCCATCTGGCCGGTAAACATCTTGTTGGTCGTGCCGCCGTTATCGCTGTGGAAAAGGACGATTGTATTCTCGCGCAGTCCTCTCTTGTCGAGCGCATCAATCACCCTGCCAATCTCATCATCCAGACAGGCGACCATGCCGGCATAAGTGCGGCGCGTTGGGTCAGGAATGTCCTTGTAACGATCGATGTATTCTTGCGGCGCCTGATAGGGCGTATGGGGCGCGTTGAACGTGAGATAAAGGTAAAATGGTTTGGTTGAATTCTGCGCGTTGATGTATTTCGCCGCGTCCTTGCCGAGGAGTGTGGTCGCATAACCCTCTTCCTTGACTGGCTGGTTGTCCCGAAACCAATCCAGCACCCCATGTTCGTCGTGAGTAAAGTAATCCAGTTCGCCAATCATGGCGCCGTATTGGTAGTCAAAGCCGCGTTGCTTCGGCCAATATTTCCGGTCGGCATGCCCGAGATGCCATTTGCCAATGATCGCCGTGTTGTAGCCGGCCTCCTTGAGGGCCTGCGGCATCAGCCATTCCGCCGTGTCCAACCCGTAAGCGGCGGCCGTGGGAATGACGATCGTTTGCAGGCCGTAACGATAAGGATAGCGCCCAGTCATAAGGGCGGCGCGCGTGGGCGTGCACATCGGCTGAACGTAGAACTGAGTAAATTTCGCGCCGGTCGCGGCCAGCTTGTCGAGATTCGGCGTCTTGATGTCGGCGGCGCCATTGAACCCGACATCTTTCCAGCCGAGATCGTCGGCCACGATGTGGATGATGTTGGGCTTGCCGGCGGGTGGGGCCGCGGATTTTGTTTCAGCGCCCGAACAAAAAAGGAGGCTGCAACCGAGGGCGCCGAGGATCAGTAGGATTTGTCGTGTTATTTTCATGAGTTAAGGCAAAGAAGCGGAGGCGGAGCTGCCGGAAGGCGCCGCCGCGGTTTTCACGCAGCGGAAGCCGAGATGATTGGTGGCCGTGTTGATTTCGCCTTTGCCGCGGGTGCCGACGATGTAGCGAGAGCAATACTGCTCGTTGCAAAGGAAGGAGCCGCCACGATGGACGCGTTTCTTTTCGCCAGGCTCGGCCGGATCGTAGGAGGAAGTTGGCCCCTGCGGATTGAGCGAGACCTTGTCGGCGGCGGCCAGCTCGGCGTAGTAATCAGCCCGATACCAATCGCTGCACCATTCCCAGACGTTGCCCGCCATTTCGTAGAGGCCGTAGCCGTTGGGTGGAAAACTTTTCACCGGCGCGGTTCCGGCGAAGCCGTCGTCGCCCGAATCTTTGACCGGAATTTTCCCTGCCAGGTGTTCGCCATCCATTTGCCGTTCGGGCGAAACTCGTCGCCCCAGGCGTAGATTTTGCCGGAGAGCCCGCCGCGCTCGGCGAACTCATATTCCGCCTCGGTTGGCAAACGTTTGCCGGCCCACTTCGCATAGGCTTCGGCATCGGCGAACGTGACGTGAACCACCGGATGATTCTCTTTGCCTTTGAGATCGCTGCCGGCTCCAAGAGGATGACGCCAATCCGCGCCTTTGGCGTAAGCCCACCATTGAAGGTGGTTGTGTAGCGGAACCTCGCGAGGCGTGACCGCGAAAACAATTGAGCCTGCCACAAGATTCTCGTCAGGTACCGTCGGCAATTCTTCCCGCGTCGGCGTTTTCTCCGCCATTGTGACATAGCCGGTGGCTTCGATGAACCTCGCAAACTGCGCGTTGGTCACCGCGGTCGTGTCCATCCAGAAGCCATCCACCCGAACGCGATGCATGGGGCTCGCGTCATTCGAGGCCATCGCCATATCGCAGCAATTTCCGCGGCCCTCGTTACTGGCGCCCATGGAGAATTCGCCCCCGGGAATCCAGACCATTCCTTCCGGAGCCGCCGAATCGGGCTTCCAGGAATTGCTGACGGTAGCCTTGCTCAGGTCGTTATCGCCGGCTAGGGCAGGCAAGGCGAGCGCGGCCACAAACCCCATTTTGAACTGAAGCCAACGGCGCCGGCACATGAATCGCACCACCATAAGATGAACAACTATAGATATTAATGGAAGATTTTTGTGGCTTTTCGACCAGTGTCTGACTCGGGGTCGGCCACCGCTAACGCGCAAACACAGGCTGTGGCAATCCGACGCGAATCAACTGGGAAAAATCCGGCGAGGCATCCGCAGCCTGGGCTTTTTTGTTAATCAGACTTCGTTCTTTGAGCGTGGCGAACGGCAGGCTCCGGTCGATGGCGCCGCGTTCATAAAGCAATTCGTCACTCTTTCCGTTGAGCAGCAGTCGCCAGTTCCACGGGGCAACCTTACCCTGTCGCGCCTCGATATTGGCGACGCGAATTTCCGTGGTGCAGTTATCGGTTAGCTGATTGTAAAACTCGGGGTGCTCGTGCATTCGATTGAGACGATTGAGGTAGGCAAGAAAAAGGGCGCGGCCGTGGTCCGGGGTGATCACGGTTCGGTAGAGAAAGACATCTTCGCCTTTGCGGTAATTCGTACGCAACCGGATGAGGTCCCGCTCATCGGCGGTGATGCAGATGAGCTCATATTGCCGGTAAAGCCCCGCGATGACCGAATAGTTTTGGCCCACGGCTTTGCGCGTCTCGATGGAAAACGCCACCGGCAAAGCGCCGGAGAAGAGAAAGCTCACGATCGGATGCGCGATCCAGGGCGAGCCCCAGTAAGTGATGGAAAGGTCCACCCCCGTGAGCTTTGACAACTCGACTTCGCGGGTTTCCCAGCGCTCGGTGTAATCGGTTTCTGTTCGGTAATCGAAGTTACGCACGTCATGCAGGGTCACTTTATCGCTCTGAATATCCGCCCAGGCGGTCCGCGCTACATCTGGTTGCCACGCCTTGTTCCCGGTTGGTTTGAGGGTTAGCCACCACGCCAGGACGACGGCAAAGCCTAACGCGACCACGCTCATGGCGCGCCAGCGGCCCCTGACGAAAAACAGGGCGGCAAACATTGCCAGGCCGTAGATAAGGGCGAGCGGCCCGCGGAGCCACGCGATCGGCAGATCGAAGAAAAGCGCGCCCGCCGCCCAGAGCGTCGCGATCACCAACACAAAGTACAGTGGAAGGCGGAGGAGACCGCCCCAGAACCGGCTCATTTCAGGGGGCCGGGGGCCAGCTTGTCCTGCACGGTATCGCCACGCGCCTCCAGCTCCTGCCGCAGGCGCGGCGAGATAGTCCCGGACAACGCGATCAGGCGCTTGTTCCCCTTGTCCTTGGTGAATTCTTCGAGATCGCGCGAGAACTTATCGGCCATCGGGGTGTAGGCTGCGTAATCCCACTGCATGGCCACCACCGTCGTCCCATCTTTCGCGATACAGATCGGGAAGTCACCGAGAAGCTCGATGCGCGCGAGCGGCTTTTCGCCCTTGTGAAGATTGCCCATCAGGGCGGCGGTTTGCACACAGAAGATGGCGTCGGGCTCGCTCGAGCTAATGGTCCCCGCAAGCCGAACGAAGGCCCCGCGATTGGCGACGCCGTCGAGTGCCTGAAGGTTGAGGACGAACGCGGTTTGCGCTGAAGGTGAAAAAGCGGAGTTCTTCAAAAATCGCTCAGTATCCTCGCTGCTGGCGCCGAGGCCCTGCAGGATCTTGCGGTTCATAGCCTTGAGGTCGGCCGGGCTTTTCTCTCGCAGGATGCTCTCGAAATTACCGGTCACCTGGGTGGCGGTGAGCGCCATGCCCACTCCGCCACCGATCGGCATCGTGCCCACGGAGAAAACCAGGCCGCCGGCAAAGTTCGCCCAGGCGATGTCATCGAGCTGCTTCTGCAACACGTCGTTGGTGCTGTAAGGGTCGACACCCAGGCTGATCGCCACCTTTCGCTTTGCATTGGTGAAACCGATCATGTCCTGCATTCGGTTTGCGTCTCCATCCTCGGAGTCCTTCTTCTTCCCGATACTCTTAACCGTGTCACCGGCGCGGTTCATGAACTTCTTCAAACCCTTCGGAACCGCGGAGAGCGTTTTCACCGGGTCGGTTACAAGAGCCTTGGCCGTGTTCACCGGCTTCATTGCCGCTTTTTTTAGCGACTCTGTAAATTCGTCGGTCTTTGAAACTTCACTCAGCCGCGCGATGGCGTTGATTTCGTCGACGCGCCTCACGAGCATCGCGTTTCCTTCAGCCGTAAAAATTCCGAAATGGGAATCGATCGTGAAATGGTTCGCGCCGGATTGCGTCGTCACTTCCTCGCGGACCTTGTGATTCGGTCCATTCAGGATCGTGTCTCGCAGGATTTCGCTCGCCTTGAGCTCGGGCAATTCCTCGTACTCCGACTGGGTCGGCAACGTGACCGCCTGGCCGTGGAGTGAGACCGTGGTGAGAAACAAAATGGCGAAGCCGGTAAAATTTTTCATGACGGGTTGCGGCCAGATTGGGCTCCGCGCGTTGGTGAGGGAATGGGACCTTGGTCCCACATCATTGGGTTAACTTGAGGATGCGGCGGACCTCGGCGATTGCCTGGGAATTTTGGTGCGCGCTGTGATTCGAGGGCACGACCAACTCCGACTGTGCTCCCTCCAGATGCGAGCTCCAGTACGGAACAACGCCGTCAGAGCTGTTCGGCGCGTCGCCCCGGCCCCGGTCACCTTCGATGGTGTGGAAAGGAATGCTGCGCGTGATCGGAAATTTGTCGATCGATTTTACGAATGGGCTGTTCGGGGAAAGCGTATCGATGCTGTTTGGAATTTTCTCGAAATTCATCATCTCGGGATTGGCGCTCGCGGCGTTGATGGCGCGGATCGGCAGGGTGGCAAAAAAGAGCGGGGTCTTCACCAGCTTTGTCGCGATGCGCCCGATCCAATTGGAAGCCAGGATACTGCCGCGATGGGGAGACGAGATGAAAATCACGCGACGCACGTCCGAGCGGTGATTGAAGACCAGCGAATCCTCGAGAAGCTTTTTAGGTTCCGCCGGAATATTGGTCTGGGCCGGCGATTTCCCGAAGCGCTCGCGCCAGAGTTTGTCCCCGACATCGGTGACCATCAGCCGGCTGATCATTCCGCCCATGCTGTGACCGATGAGGATAACGCGCTGCCGGTTCGGGAACGCGCGAGCCACTGCGTCGAGCTCCTGGCGGAAGAGCGCCGCCGAATACGGATAAGGATAACCGCTCGGATAACTGTAGACCCAAAATTGATAGCGGCGTCGAATCTCCGGGTCCTCCCGCAGAGTGTTGATCATCGGCGCCCAACTCGCCGGGGTATCCTGCAAGCCGTGGACAAAGATGACCGGAATGCGATTGGGATCGTAGGCTTGCAAGCGCGCCAGCCGCGCGGTGTCGGCGTACTTTCCCGGGTGGAGGAACCGAGCCAACCCGAGCTTGTCGGGGCGCTCGGCAGTTAGTCCTACCGCAAGCGGCGCGGTGAAGTCCGCGGCCAGGCGGGAGGTATGGCCGGCAAACGAGATCCGTTCGGTAGAGAGCGGCTCGAAGAACTCTATTTGCGCATGATGACGATCGCGAAACCGGATAATGGCCGTCGCTGTCCCGTAAAGGCGCGGCGTTGAGAAATTCTTGCGAAAGTCGGCTTTTTTCTCCCGGCCCGCCGCCACCAGCGGGGCGCCAATGCCTTCCACGGTGACGCGTTTGTCGAAGTAGGCGCCGCCGATACTCAGGCTATCGGTAGGTGTAATGTTGTAATCGGCCGGATTGCGATCGGGACCCGCAGGACGAAGAGTTGTGACGACATATTCTCCATCCGGCCCAGGGACCGAGAGCGAATGGCTCCAGGGATCGAGAGGCGCGGACTGGATCACCTCAAGGGCGCGAGCCACCGCGAAATTGTAAACGAGACGCGCCCGCGTATCTCCCGCGTTCCGCTCCAGCTGGCGTTCCGCGCCTTGGGCAGCGGCGAGATATCCGCCGAGCGCACGAGTCGGCTCGCTCGTTTGGCATTTCCTCGCTTTCTCCAGTTCCTTTTCCGCCACCAACAGTTCGGGCGCTTCGTTCGCGACCGCAGGCAGACGCGGGGTGGTCTGGCGGACCGTGGCAATATCCGCACAGCCGGCCACGAGGAGCGCGGCCAGGGTTAATTTGATAAGTCGGACCGGGATCACGGCGCGTCAGCTCATTTGTTTTCTGGTTGTGTGACTTTGGCAAACCAATTCCCAGCCGAATATTGGACTAAGGTGCTATGTCCGGATTGGCCGACCGGACAAAGCAAATCGGCCCCTCCGCGAAGAGGAGCCGATTCCGCTAACCACTGAGAGAATTAGAGGTTCCTAAAAGCGTGGCCCTATTGCCCCGCCACTTCGACCTCATCCAGCCAATGATCCTCCGTCGCCGTCCACGTCTTGTCGGGATTGAAACGCTCCATGCTCTTGAACGCGGTCAGAGTATCCGGCCCGAGGTCCCTCTCATAAATGGTGCCATCAGGGCCCACGATGAAACTCTGCACTCCGGTGACCTTGTATTCCGCCGGCGAAGCTACCAGCGCGAATCCGCCGATCATGGCGTCTCCGACGACGAAATCCATCTGTCCCATCGGCGCAGCCGGCCCCTGGCCTTTCAAGACTTTAAAAAAGTAGCCATGGTACGGCTTGGCCTTATCGCTGTAGCCCTGCTCCAGCGCCTTTGCGACTTCTTCACCGAGAGGACCCGCCCAGGTGCCATCCGCATTTTGCCAGGCCAATCCATCCTGTTTTCCCGGGGTGCTGATGATCTTTTGCGCATATTGATTGACTTTGGAATCATCGTGCTTGTCCGCGGCATACTCATGCTGGGCGTCGACGAACCCCCGACAAATCTCCAAGGCGTCCAGCTCGTTCGCTCCAATGCGCCGGAACAGGATCGTTTCCCGGCCGGTCTTGATATCGAAATACCATTTCCCACCCTTTTTCACGATCGGAATGGGAAGCGGCCAGTCCAGATTACCGACCAGGAGCGTGGCGCTATTCGGATTTTTTGCATCGACCTCGATCGAATGCTTTTCCTTGGCTTTCGCCACAAAGTCGGCTGCACGATTCTTGTCCGACACGGGATCCTCAGATGCCACGATATCGTCGCTCCCGGGGCCGAGAATCTCCTTCAAGGCAGCGACATCAAAGGTTTCCGCAGCCTGGATCAGAGCATCGCCGGCCGCCTGCGCGCTATCGAATGCCTTGCCCGTTCCCTGTGGCGGAGCCGCCTCTTTTTTCTCGGCCGCGCTCAAAGTAAGCGTCGCCGAAAGCAACAAGGCGCCGGTGATCAATGGGAGTTTCAAAAGAATAAGTGATTTTGATTTCATTGGTTTCGTCCTTGGTTTCTAACGCCGGCGGCCGCCGCCTCTGCCTCCCCCTCCTCCACCGCGGGACATTCCTCCGCCGCGCGAGCCTCCCATGCTGTGGGAGCCGCGGCTGAAGCTGGACGAGGCCGAACTTCTGCTAAAGCCTCCGCTATTGCCGAAAGAGCTGTTGCTCCTGGGACTGGGAGAGTGCGTGGACCGGTTGTTGGAAATCCGGTCTCCTCCGCCGCTCGGTCTGCTCGTGTTCGATGGCCGATTCGCTGACGAACGATCGCCGCCCGGTCGATTCGCCGAGGAACGATCCCCGCCTGGCTTATTGCCGGCCGTCCGATCGCCTCCGGGCCGGTTACTCGGCTGGTTCGAAGGTCTGTTCCGGTCGCCACCGGGTCCTTTATTCCGGTCGCCGCCCGGCCCATTCCGGTCGCCGCCCGGTCCCCGGTTGCTGTTCGGGCCGCCGCGGTCGTTCCCGCCGAACTTGTCTGCTGTCTTGCGGTTCGAGTACGGAGCGGGCCCGCGATGATTGGAATTATGCTGCCATTTGCCGTTGGCGTTGGCGGGACGGTTGTTGATCGTGTTCCGGTTGCTGTTCCGGTTAAAGTTGTTGTTGTTATTGATGTTGATGTCGCCGCCGCCCCAGTTGCAATTGCCCCACCAGCCGTTGGCAATCCCCGCCCCGATCAGGATACCGGTGCCCCAGGCCAGCCCCATTCCCGGATAATATCCGGGATAGGAGTAGGGATAGTAGGGATACACCGGTGGACCATAAACGATCGCTGGATCATAGGATGGAACATAAACGGTCTCCGGACTGGCTTGTTCGATGACAATCACTTCCTTGCCGCCTTCCGATTTGCTCTGGACCACTTGCTCCTTGCTTGTCTTGAGGGTGCCTTTGCTTTGGGCCTTGTTGCGCATTCGCTGCACGGCGTCCATCACATCCTGTTGCTGCGCGAGGAAGGCATTCCCGAGGTCTGTCGTCCATTGGATGTTTCCAGCCAGGCGCGTCACCACATCCGGCACCATCGTCATCGATTGGATGCTCGGATCCCACGGTTGCTTCGCGACCGCATCTGTCAGCGCTTTGCCTTTCAGGCTTTTGTTCTGATCCATCCATTGCTTCAATTGGATGACTTCAAGCGGATAGGTTGAAGCCGCCAGGGTCTGGGCCAGAAGCGGATCCGAATAGAGCGCGATCGGCGCGACCAAGGAGTCCAGTTGATCATTCGGAATCTTCGGCGCATCGGGCGCTTCGGCGGGCGGCGCTGCCGGTTGCGTCGCCGGTTGGGTGGCCGGAGGCGTTTGCGCCAACAGCGCGGCGTTGCCGGACAAAAGCAATGCCACACAGGAGAGCGCGACGATGGCGTGAGATGATTGGATTACGAATCCGGGTCGAGCGGCTTTTGGTTTCATGTTCTTGCGAGTTAATGCGGATTTTCTGACACGCACTTCTGCGTGACAACTGGACTTTGGTCGTACGAGATTGTGAGTCCTGGTAACGGGAAGTCAGGGGCCATCAACTGCGGGGGGCGGGCGGATGACCGAAGTGGTCTTCCAATCAAAGAAAATGGCGAGGAGACGGAACACGAAGGTAATGGCAATCGCGGCGATGGCCGCCGGAACAACGGGAGTTCGGAAAACGGTTAGCAACACCGCGAATCCGGCGACGCCGAGCAGCGACGCAATCACGTAGAATTGTCCGGGTTTGAGCAGGAGCGGCTCGTCGCGCATGAGGACATCGCGGATCAGGCCGCTGCCGACCGCGTTTATAACGCCGACGAAGATGCAGGCGGGAGTGGTCAGGCCGGCTTCGAAGGATCTACTCGCACCCACCACGCCGTAGGCTCCCAGGGCCAACGCATCAATGATCAGGAACGGCTTCGATAACCGCTCCACGTGGGTAAAGAACAAAATAGCAATCACAACTCCAATGAGCACCGCGACCAGATACGAGGCGTCGCGCATCGCGACCGGCGGCCCGCTTTGAATAAACAAACCGTCACGCAATAAGCCCCCGCCCAGCCCGCAAGCGAGACCCAGGACGAAGACACCGATGACATCGTAGTGGCGTCGAATCGCCACCGCCGCTCCGGTGATGCTGAAAAGAATGGTGGCGCCCAAATCGATGAACGCCGGAAGGTCCACTCTTTGGATGATCAACGGATCGGCGGGCATCGCACCTACGACATCATGGCGATCAAGACAGGACCCCACGCTGTCAGAAGAATATTGCCAATCGCGTAAGGCACGGTGTAGCCGAGGGCCGGCAGTTCGCTTTGCGCTTCTTCCTGGATGGCGCGTAACGCCGCGGTGATCGTCCCGGCCCCGGAACAGGCTCCGAGGACAATAATCGGATTCATCTTCAGGACATAACGCCCAAACAAGATGGATACGGTATGCGGGAGGACGGCGATGATGAGGCCGACAAGGACGAGGCTTAGGCCGGATTTCTGAAGGCCGGAGAAGAAACTTGGGCCCGCGGCCAGTCCTACGCAGGCCATGAAAACCGTCAACCCGACCGTATCGAAGACCCACATGGCCGATTCAGGGATCCGGCCGAATGTCGGCCGGACCGCACGGAGCCAGCCGAAGACCAGGCCCATGATCAGCGCGCCGCCGCTGGCGGTCAGGGTAATGGGCAGGCCGCCAATCACAACGGTGAGCAACCCGACCATGCCGCCAAGGAAGATACCGGCTCCGACGAAGATCATGTCCGTCATGACCGTTTTGCGGTAGGGATAGCCAATACTCTTCGCCGCTCCTTCAACATCCTTCTCTGATCCGATCAAAGTTACCAGGTCGCCGCGTTCCACTCGCGTTTCCGGCAGGAAGGGCATGGCCTGGCCAGTCCGCGTCAGCTTCTTGAGGAACACGCCCCGGGCGCTATCCAGGGCTGCCAGCTCCGTAATGCTTTTGCCGTCGAGCGACTTGTTCGTGATGACGACATCGAGCATTTCAATCGGAAAATTCAACAGCTCTGGATCGCTTATTTCGACCCCGACTTCCGCGCCGCGCGACATGAGCAACTCCGATCTTGTCAGGACCGCGACGACGTCTCCCTCGCGAACCATCGTGTCCGGTTGCGGTTCGATGATCTTACCATCCCGGCGGATGCGCGAGATGAAGACGCGAGCTTCCCTGGGACGCGACTCCAATTCAGCGACGCTCCGGTTAATCAAGTCCGGGCGGGTGATACGGTAAGCGCGCACGCCCAGCTTCATGAAAGCGGACATTGCTTCTGCCTGAGAGCCTCCTGAACCTGAAATCTTCTCCTGAAGTTTTCGCGCTTCCTCTTTTAGATTAACGCCCATCAGCTTTGGACCCACGTTGGGCAAAAACCAGACAATGAATCCAGTGCCGACAAGGTAGGTGACGGCGTAAGCGACAGGGATGTTGTTGGTCAGACTCAGCTTGTCCGCATCCGACAGCGAGAGGCGCCCGATGGCATCGCCGGCGGTGCCGATAACGGTGGATTCGGTGAAGGCGCCGGCCAGCATCCCGGCCGCTGTCCCCATATCGTAGCCAAGCATTTTCGCCGCGAAAAAGGCGGCCATCAGGCAGACGACGCAGAGAACGACGGTGAGCGTGACCTGCGGGAGCGCGTCTTTCTTTAGCCCACGAAAAAACTGGGGCCCTACTTTGTACCCGGTAGTAAAGAGGAAAAGATCGAAGAAGACATATTTGACGACACTGGGGACCTGGATGTTTAACTGCCCGATGGCAACTCCTGCGAGGAGGGTGCCGACAACTGTCCCCAGACTGAACGTTCCGATCTTGATCCGGCCGATTAGAAAACCGATTGCGAGAGTCAGGAAAATCGCCAGTTCCTGATGTTCCCGAAGGGCGTTGGTCAGATAGTTCATCCTATGGCTTGCTCTTCCAGGTTGGGAGCGATGCTCATGGAAAATCCACCGCGCGTTCTGGCTAGAACTTAATCAAATAGTTAACGGTCGCTCGGAAGTCAGTCAGGTCCTCGACGTTCCCGCCGTGCTGATCCACAATAGCGAAACGCAGGCGCACCGAGAGACCGTCCACGACACTCTTCTTGGGCGCAGCCCACTGAAGATTAAAATCGTACTCGTCCTGCCGGTATTGTCCGCTTTGGTCCGGCTCAGTCCCCCAAACGCCGAGCGCATAGGCGCTCAAGCCTTTCACCCACGGAAATTCATAGCCAATCCGGAACAGGAATGCGCTCTCGCCTGGCCGATTGAAGTCCTGCACCTGGACGCTCGTATAACCGGGATGACCGCTCCACGGGGCGCGCAGGCTGGCATCCCCCCACGTGTGGGTAAACGCGAAGGAAAAAAGGGCATTCTTTACCGGCAATTCTGCCTTGAGGCCGATTTCATCGGACCTGAAACTCACGCCATCGAGCAGATTATCCCCGACGCTGCGCTCGTCTGCGAACTGAACGTGATACTTCGGCCGAAAGTCGGGGCTAAACGGAATTTCCCCTTTCGTTTCCGCGTAAGCGATATTGATGATGTCATCGCTGTAGTAATCGATCGCGCCGATGGAGAATTTCCCCTTCTGGTAGATGAGGCCGCCGGAAAACACGCCGCGTTCTACATCTGCGCCGGCATCGCGCGCCATTGAGACAAAATCATCGGAGTTCCGTTCCTTGATCTGATCGAAATAGCCAAGCCCATACTTCAGGGTAGCCACTTCTTTTTTCGGGGGCGGCGCGACGACGTTTTTGCCCTCCTTACTTAGAGCCGTGCCGTCCGCGTTCACACCGGGGTCGCTTTTGTCTAATTCGATAACGCCCTGCAAGACGATCGCTTCGAATGTATTCGGCGTCATCCGGGTGTCGTTGCGGTTAATGAACGGCGTGTCGTAGGCCTTCCGTCCGATGTTGAGATTCAACCCGTCGATGATTCGAATATCCGCGTAGAGTTCCCCGAGAATGTCGTAATTTTCCTGCCCCTTCTCCAGGAGCAGAGTTCCATCCCGGCTCTCCGGCGCGTAGATGGGCACGGAAAAGTAATACGTCGCGCCAAAGGCGATGTGATCGAGGAAATAACCGGTCTTCACTCCCGCCCACCCGCCAATCGCCCAGGCCTCGTTTTCGAGTCCGGTAAATTGGTTTCGATCCAGGAACATGGTTCGCAGGTTGAACTCGAACTTCGTATCCTTGAATGCCTGGCGGCGTTCCTCGAGCCGCCACTCGTCGAAGTCGAATGTCTTACTTAGAGGTGTCCGGCCTTCCTCAGTCGAAGATGTCGCAGCCGATGCCGGCGCAGCGGCGGCGCCCTGGCCGAGGGCCGAGTCCGTGCCGCTCATTAGGACGAGCAATGCGATGGCGGCACAGCCGCATTCGCCGAGAAAGATTCGTATTCTCATAACAGCGCTCCAGATCACAGCATCGCGAAGCGGCCAGTTACCGTTTCGCCTTTCCCTTGGGTCCTTTCTTTCCCGCTGCCTTGCCATTCTTCCCATTCTTGCCTTTGGCAGCTTCATAAGCCGCGCGGTAGCCTCTCGCGATGGCGCGGGCGGCCCGGCCGATATCGTCGTAAACGTGATTATCCAGGTTCGCGAACGATATGCGCACCGACCAGTCCGGCGCGGCGAAGCCGCCCCCATTGAGCAGAACAATGCCGTGCTCCTGGGCCAGCCGGAACACGATGTCGAGCGGATGCACGTTTTTCTTCATCCACTTGACGATGTCCTCGCCGACGTACTTTCGAGCGAAGAACTCGAAGTCGAGCAGGCCATAGTAATAGTCGAAGTGCTCGTTAGGCCCGAGTTTGATGTCCAACCCCTCGACCGCAGCTTCGAAGCGCTTCTTGCAGATACCAAGGCAGGCCTTCTGATACGCCTTCTTCGTGTCCATCAGCTCGTAGAGCGAGAACATGGTCATCATTACCTGCGCCGGAAGTGACAGACCCGCGGTGTGATTCAGCGCCACGTCGCGGCTGTCGGCCACAATGCGATCGATGAACGCCAGCTTGCGCGGCTCCAGGGTCAGCGTGCCATAGCGCTTATCCAGCTTCTTTTTGATGGACTCGGGATGCTTCGCGATGATTTCGTCGAAGATATTGTCCTCGTGGATTGCGATGGTGCCGAGGCGCCAGCCGGTGCACCCGAAGTATTTGCTGTAGGAATAGACGCCGAGAGTGTTCCTCGGGAATTCACCCATGAGCGAGCGGAAGCCCGGTACGAAAGTGCCGTAAACGTCATCTGTGAGCAGGATAAGATCCGGCCGCTTTTTCAGCACGTCCCCGATCAGCTTGATTGTTTCGTCGGAAAGCGCGACCGCGAAAGGGTTGCCTGGATTGACGATGAAGAATGCCTTGATCTTCGGGTTGAGCAGCTTGTCGATCTCTTCTTTCGGATACTGGAATTGCTTCTCCTGTTTCGCGTGGATTTCGACGAAGTGAAGGTCGTAATCCTCCAGATGCGCCATCTCGAGGTAAGGAGTGAAAATTGGAACCCCGAGCGCGATGGTGTCGCCGGGGTTGAGGATGCGGTTGCTCTTGAGCGACTTGAAGGTGTAGCACATGGCGGCGGTGCCACCGTCGACCGCATAGATCTTGAACGTCCCTTTGGGCCGTGGATTTCCGCACATCGCCCATTGCAGGTACTCGTGAACGATTTGTTCGTTGTGGACCAGCATGCGGTCCGGCACCGGGTAGTGATCGCCGATGATCGAGTCGACCAGCTCGTGCACGAACTTGTCGGCATCGAAGGAGAATTTTTTTACCGCCCACGGCACCATCGCTCCCAGGAAGTCCGCTCCGGGCATGTCGTCATGCTCTCTTACCCAGGACTCGAGCCGGCCGGCGATCCCATCCGCCTTGGGCATTCCGCCGACGCCGGGCGGCAGGTCCAGCACCCGCTTGCATTCGGTGACCGCAAACTGCCCCAGGAGAAAGAACGCTTCCCGGGGCTCGGTCGCAACCCAGTTCGGATTGCCGCGGCCTGCGTTGAGATAAGAGAGGGAATTTTCCTGTGCTGATTTCGTAGCGAGCTTCGCGACGAAATCCTTGATCTCGAACGGTCCAAGCTTTTCGTATTTCTTAAGGTTTATGTCCATGCAGCCTCCTGGTTACTCAGTGGTTAATAAAGGGTTTGGAATCGCTCTCACGACAGCAACAGGATCATGACCATGCCCCAGATGGTGAGGAGCGTATTCCCCACCGCATAGGTAACTGTGTAGCCGAGCGCCGGGATCTGGCTCCTGGCCTGATCGCAGACGAGGCCTAGCGACGCCGTCGTCGTGCGCGCCCCAGAAACTATTCCGAGGTTGAGAGCGTCGTGGAAGCGAAATACGAATTTGGCGATGAACATGCCGAGAACCAGCGGGATCGTGGTGGCGGCCGCACCCCACAGGAAGAGGCCGACGCCCTGAGTTTTCAGACCATTGACGAAGCCCGGACCGGCCGAGATGCCGACAATAGCGATGAAGATATTCAGGCCGACCGAGTTCATAAACCAAACCGTGGGCGTCGGAATGCGTCCAAATGATGGGCGGACTGAGCGCAGCCAGCCGCCGATGATCCCGAAGACCAGCGCTCCGCCGGCGGTCGACAGGGTGAGCGGGGCCCCAGCCACCTTGACCACGAGCGAGCCGAGCAAAGCGCCGACCACGACAAACAGGCCCACGAATGCCATATCGGTGACATCGGTTGCGCGGTCGGCGACACCCAGCATCTTGGTGGCCGCCGTGGTATCCGAGGTGCGGCCCACGAGGGTGAGCAAGTCGCCGCGATTGATTTCGGTTCCCGGCAGGACAGGAATATCGGTGGCGGTAGCGCCGCGCGTGATCTTGCGCAGAAACACGCCACGCGCCTCCGGGCGCGCCGCCAGTTCCTCGAGCGTCTTGCCGTCGACCTCCTTATTAGTCACCAGGACGTCGACGCCTTCCACTGGAACCGCGAGCAGCTCCTTGTCCTCGACTTCGACTGCCGCTGCCCCGAGGACGCCCACAAGCACCTCCCGCTCGCCCGCGACCGCGACCGCATCGCCTTCCTTCAGGACGGTATCCGCGGTCGCATCCATAATCTCGCCCCCGCGCCGGATGCGCAGGATAAACAGGCGCGCCCCGGGCACCAGCGACTCAGCCTCGGCCACGCGCAAACCGGCGGCCTTGCCGCCCGGCTGCACCTTGTAAGCGCGCAGTGCCCAGCGGGTCCAGCCAGTGCCAGGGCCGCCCACCTCCTTTTTGCCGCCTCCATGCTTCTCCTCGTAGTCCTTACAGGCGGCAACGAGATTGATGCCCAAAAGTTTCGGTCCGAGAACGGCAATCACAATGGCCGACCCCATCGTGCCAAACATGTAGGTCACGGCATAAGCGATCGGCATCGAGTCGAGCAACGCCTTGGCTTCCGCAGCGGGCTTGCCCAGCTGGTTGATGGCGTCGGTCGAAAGTCCCATCGCGGCAGAGATGGTCTGCGAGCCCGAGTAGAGTCCGGCCGCGTAGCCGAGATCGTAACCGGCAAACTTCGCGATCACCACGCAGGCGGCCAAACTCAAAATGCACTGCACTACCGCAAAGATCGCCTGCGGCAGGCCGCTACTCGCAATGCCGCGCACGAATTGCGGCCCGACGCCGTAGCCGACGGCGAAGAGGAACATCAGGAAGGAAAATGCCTTGAGCGGCTGGTTGACGGTGATCCCGATCTGCCCAATCACCACGGCGGAGATTAGGGTGGCGGTCACCGCCCCGAGGCCGATTCCCTTGTAGGTAAACTTCCCAAAAAAGTAACCTAAGGCGAGTGCGAGAAAGATCGCGATCTCGGGGTACTGCTTTAGGGTTGCAAAAAACCAGTCAATCATATGGTCGCCTTTCTCCGGGGTTGATTAGGATTTTCTTTTGCGCACGGGCGTGGATGCCCTGGCTTTCTTCGTGACGCTTCTTTTTCCGAGCTTCTCCGGCCGGATTAGCTCCAGGCCGAGCGCGGCCTGGTAGCCATGGATCTCTTTCACGTCGAGTTTGCGCATGAACTCGATCGTTTCCTTCGTGATGACCTGACCCGGCACCATGATCGGGAAGCCCGGAGGATAAGGGATCACGAATTTTGCCGAGACGGCTTCGCCGCGCCTGACGAGGTCGTCAATCTCCTTGCTGTGCAGCTTCACATGCGTGCAGTTCACCGCGTCATAGGCGAGAAAAAAAGGCGTGCGCATGTCGCCTTCGTTTGTTTTGCCGCGCGGATTCTCGCGGAAGACGTCATGGAATCGGCTGAAGTTCGGAAGGTTTGGCACGTCCGTGACCAGGCTCTTCACGCGAGTGTCGAACGCGGCCTTCTCGTCGGCATCCGTGGAAAGCTTGCGCTCAATCTGGCGCGCCATGTCGGCCAGAACCTTGATCAGGTAGGCGATGTCGCTCCGGGTATTGTTGATGTTGGTCTGAAGCAGGACGCTGTTTCGCGACGTCTTGTTGAGCTGGATGTCGAACTTGCTCGCAAGCAATCCCTTGAACGCGGTGCCATCGAAGCCGGCGGAACCGCAGAGGAGGGTGATGCGCGTAGGATCCAGCACAAACTCGTCCGTCTTCCAGGCGTCGTAGATCGTTTTCCAATTCACCCCATCCGCATGGAAGTCTTCGAATCCGCTCTCCCGGTATTCGGCAGGCACCATCTGGGCGTTCGTCGCGATGCTGAAGTATTTCGAGATTAACGGATGGCGATTTACTTCCCGGCGCAGGATAAGGGACAGCTCAATGGAACGCCCGACCAGCTCATAACATTCCAGCTCCGCCTGCCGGCGGGCGACGTCGAGGGAGGCGATCAGCTGCAGGTTCGGCGAGGTGCTCGTATGAGCGAAGAATGCCTCCTTGAACGGCGCCTCCGTGCTCTCCCAGCAATCATCATTCACCATGATGTAAGAGCCCTGGCGGAAACAGGAGAGCGATTTATGCGTGGAAGTCGTGGCATAGACCCGGATCTTCACTGCATCGGGGTCAGGCAGGAGATGCGTCTCGAGCAGCCTGGCGTTCTTCGGATCGATCTTGCCGTGTTTTTTCTTAAATTCGGCATACTCGGCTCGATAGGCCTCGGAGGCATAACGCTCCCGGAGCGCTTCACACGCCCCCATCGCGGAACGCATGCGGTGGAATTGAGAGAACCGGTTGTAGGCATACCACGCCTCATCCCAGAGGAAGACGATGTCTGGCTTGATCGCCAGCACCTCCTCCATAACCCGCTCTACATTATAGATGTGGCCGTCGAAGGTGCAGTTCGTGAGCAGGAGCATGCGGGCGCGATCTAGTTTTCCTTCCGCCTTCAGCTCCAGCAGGGCCTTCTTGATTGTTCGCAGAGGCACCGCGCCATACATCGAGTACTCGGTCAGAGGATAAGCCTCGACATAAAGCGGCTGTCCCCCGCAGATCACCAGTCCGTAGTGATGGGATTTATGACAGTTGCGGTCAACGAGCACAATGTCACCGGGACGAACGATGGCCTGGACCGCGATCTTGTTCGACGTGGAAGTGCCATTGGTTCCGAAAAACAGATGCTGGCAACCAAAGGCCCGCGCCGCCTTGTCCTGCGCAACCTTGATATTGCCGGTCGGCTCGAGCAGCGAATCAAGGCCGCCGGTTGTGGCTGAGGATTCCGCCATGAAAATGTTGGCGCCGTAGAAATGGCCGAAGTCCCGGATCCAATGAGAATTGAAGACCGACTTGCCCCTCGCCACGGGCAGGGCGTGGAACGTGCCGATCGGCCGGCGCGCGTAGTTTTTCAGGTTATTGAAATAAGGCGTGTCGTAGCGCTGGTTGATTCCCTCCAGCAGAGCGAGATGGATTTCCATCAGGTCTTCGATCCCGTAGAAAATGCGCCGGATATTTTTGGAATCGAGATGGCTCGCCACCTTTTCCACCGCGCCATCGACGACGAGGTAAACATCCAGCTCAGGGCGTATTTTTCCGATAGCTCGAGCCAGAGCTACGCCGTAGTCCTTTGGCTCGAGCGAACCCAGGTCCTGCGACAGGTGCTGCTCCAAATAAGTGCGCAGGAGCGGCGCATCAAACTGCGATTTGAAACGGAAGTTGTCCTTGATGACCACAGCCTGCACATCCGCATTCATCACCACGGCGAGGACGCCTTCTTCGAAGCTCGGCACCGTTACGGCTTCATACACAAACGGATCTTCCGGGCGACGAAGCTGCCGCAGCTCGGCCCGCCCCTGCCGCACCTGTTCCGTCGTGGGATCGTCACTGACAATGAGGACCTCGAAGTAAGGCTTCGCCAGATCGCCGGTGTCAAAGTAGTCCTTCATCAGGCGATCGTTGCCTTCCTTCTCTCCGTCCTCTCCCAGCTTCCAGGCGCTCGCCGACCGGCGGTAGGAACCGGTGATGATGGCCTTGGCAATTCGATTGGTGATTCTGGAAAAGCTGGAGAAATCGTGCCGGCTAAGAGCGTCTTTCAGCGCGCTCATCATCGCTTCGCCGGGATAAGCCCGGAAGGTTTCCATCATGGTAAGCGACGCCAGGAGCGCTTCTGCGGAGGCGAAAGTTTCCTTTGTGGAAGAACCTGCTGCGCTTTGAGCGGCCAGCGTCTGGGCGGCATGCGCCAGCTCCTGCCAGCGATCGCTGCGAGCTTCGCCCGCGCTGAACATGCCGATAGAAGATTGGGACGTGGGCTTGGAAGTTTTTGCCGGGGACGTGGGCATGGTTATGACCTGGTTGCGCTTCTTGGTTCGGAATGTTTTGGCTGGTGGTTTCATAGTTCAGGCGGCGGCACGTCGAATGGCGTCGAGGACATCGGCGCCGGAATCGGTCTTTTGAAAATAAGCGGCGCAGCCGGAGGCTTCGGCTTCACCGCGCGCGTTAGGATCGTCATGGGCGGTGATAAAAATGAAGGGAGGCGACCCGCCGTTGGCCTTCAGCTGCTGAGCCAGCTCAAGCCCTGACATTCCGTCGAGTTGGATGTCGAGCACAAGACAGTCGAAGCGCGGCTGCTTTGTATCGGCCAGAAATGCCTCGGCCGAAGAATAGGTAATGGATTGAAAGCCAGCCGCTCTCAACAATCGGCCAAAGGACTGGCACACCTTTTCATCGTCATCGACGACGGCGACATAAGTCTGTTTGCTTCGGACCATCGGAAAGTGGTGGGCATCGTAGGTCCCGCGGCGCAAGGCCGGCTACTGTCCTTTGGGGAGGGGCGCGGTGTTCTCAGTGAAAATATCCGCTTCGAGTGCGAGCCGGGTAAGCTCTGCCACGGAAGGCACGCCAAGCTTAGTCGTTATGCTTTGGCGATGGCATTTAACCGTCCGCTCGGTGATTCCAAGATCATCGGCAATCTGCTTGTTCAACCGTCCGCGGATTACGTGGCTGTATACTTCGCGCTCGCGCTCGGTCAGAGTCCCAACCCGCTCCAGAATCTCACGCCTTCGCGCTCGTTTCTTCCGATCCCGGGCATCCCGGCTCATCGCGCGCCGGATCGCGTCCAGTAAGACCCCTTTGGGCGCGGTCTTCGTTATGAAATCCTCTGCCCCACCCCGCATCGCCCGGACGCTCGCCGGGATGTCGCCGTGGCCGGTGAGAAAAAGAACGGTCAACGGATTGCAAGTCCGCGCGATGGCCGCCTGCAATTCGAGGCCATCCATTTCTCGCATCTGCAAATCCGCCACCAAACATCCGGACGCGTCCTGGTCACGGTGGGAAAACAAATCGGCCGCGGAAGTAAAAGTCTTAACCACAAATCCCTTGGCCCGCAGCAAACGGGAAGTAGCGCGGAGAAATGAATTGTCGTCGTCCACCAGATGGACGATTGGCTGAGAGCCGGAGCCGGAACGGAGGGACGAGGGTCGAGGGTCGAGGGCTGGATTAAGTGCCATATAAGGTTACCTCCTCATGGAGTCTTTCTGTTGTGGTTGAGCTGGATTGAGAGCGCAGTCGCTCGATCGACGCCGTAAGAATTCCGAGGATCTCGTCAGCCAAGGCGGTGCGTTGCTGAACAACGTCTTCACCAAGCCAGTGAGTCATGCGCAGGTAGCGACCTCGAGTCTCGCGCGCGGAACCGCGGGCAAAATCGAGGAAGCGTATGTACTCAGGGGGGCTCAGGCGGCCGTGGCCTTCCTCAATGTTTGAGCAGATGGAATCCGCACTGCCAATTTGCTGAGAAACCAATTTGAAACAGAGTGGATCACGTCGCAGCCGTTCCCGATCCGCGACGACGAGATCAAAAAGCTCCTTCGACTTCCGGTCCGCTCCAAATTCCTCCAAAGATCGCTGGCTCATACTCCGTCCCTCGCCCCTCGCCCCCCGCCCCTTGCTCCGTCTGCCAGCGGCAACGTGAAACGGAAGGTCGCCCCGGTGTTGTTGTTGTTCTCGGCCCAAAGCCGTCCGCCGTGCGACTCAACGATGGTCCGGGAGATAGGCAGACCCATCCCCATTCCATCCGCTTTGGTGGTGTAGAAAGGATCGAAGACCTGGGAAAGTTTCGCGGCGGCAATGCCGTGGCCAGTGTCGCTCACCGAGATCTCAACTCCTTGCGCCGCGTCGACCCGGGCGCGCACCGTGACGCTCCGATTCTCAGGGCTCGAACCATTCAGCGCGTCCATCCCATTCACGATGAGATTGAGCAGGACTTGCTGCAGATGGACCCGGTCGCCGCGCACGGGCGGCAGAATGTCCGGCACTTCCACCGTCAGGGCCACGCGCCGTGACGCTGCATCTGGCCGCGCAAGTTGGGCGACATCGCCCACGACTTCGCTGAGGTCGAGAAGTTGAGTCTCTAGCACGTGTCGCTTGAGCAGGGAACGCATTCGATCGATCACGGATCCCGCCCGCTGATCGTCGGCCCGAATGTCGGCAAGAATCGCCCGGATTTCTTCGAGGTCCGGATTCTTACTCTCCAAGAAGAGCTCGGCTGCCTCGGCGTTGCGCAGGATCGCGCCCAGCGGCTGGTTGATTTCATGGGCCAGCGATGAGGCCAGTTGGCCCATCATGGAAACCCGACCGACGTGCGCGATCTCGTTTTGCAACCTCCGCATCTCCAAGTGCGCCTCCTGCCCCTCGCCCTTCGCCCGGCGAAGCGCGGCGTGATACACCAGCAATCCCGCAATCAGCGCCGATTGTACTGCCACGATTGCGAGAACCGCAATGATAAGGCCCCGGCGCTCTTCCCAGATTGAGGCCAGGTAGGACGGCAGCGGATTTAAGGCCGCGACCCACCTGTAGTACGCCTGGCGATCAAGGGGGCGCGCGAGCGCGAGATCGGCCGCTTGAATCGCGGGCAACGCAGACCGCTCGCTCTGAAGCAATCGCACTTCCCCAGCCGAGGTGCCCTGGGGACGTTCAGCCGCCGCCGTTGTTAGCGCCAGATCGCATGCCAGGAGGAAAAAAACAATGCGAGTGAGCATGTCCCGGCCATGGTAGCGCTTGGGGCGCACCCGGATATGGGACCTTGGTCTTACGCCCGTCCGAAACGGAAATTCGGCCTGTTGGTGTTGGGTGGCACCATGCTTTTCCGCGAATCCGCCATCAATCGGACTTTGGTCCAGTTGGCGGCCGCCCCCCTGATTCATTCATTCTGCCAGAGGACGGCCCGGTCCAAAACCATGAGTTCGCCTGCGTTTCTCAAAGAACAGGTTCCCCTGTTTCAGGAGTTCTCCGCCGACCGTCTGCAACAGCTGGTCGAGGCTTCGCGCGTCGTTTCCTTTGAAGCGAGGGAAGCAATTATGCATCGCGGCGAGGAAGCCGCGCACTTTGGGGTCGTCCTGAGCGGGACGGTGACGGCCTCGGCCGTCGGCGATGGGGGAACGCGGCATTCCCTCGGGCAATTAAAAGCCGGCGACACCTTCAACGAAATGGCGCTGATGACCGGCGATGCCGTGGCGGCGGACTTCATCGCCGATTCGCACTGTGAGGTGCTGCTTATTCCGGTATCGATTTTCCAGTCCCTCATCGTCTCCGAGCCGGGCGCGGTGCGGCGCATCTCGCGCACCATCGCGGAACGGATGAAGACCATCTTGAGCGATCCCACAAAAGGGGGCGCGGCGTTCCGGGAAGGCGATGATCCTTACGGCCTCAAGCTCAAAGGAGAGCGGCCGGAAAAGATTCTCGTCATCAACTGCGGTTCGTCATCGCTCAAATATTGTTTCTACGACACGGCCAACGAAACGCGGCAGGCGCGCGGACAAATCGAGCGGATCGGCCTTGAAGGAACGAAGCTCAGCCATCGCGGGCCCAAGGGAGAGGTCAAACGCGAGCTGCCGAAAGGCGCTTTTGCGGACGCGTTCAAAACGATGGTGGCCGAACTTACTTCGAAGGAGACCGGTGTGCTGAGCGGCGCGGGCGACATCAGCGTGGTCGCTCATCGCGTGGTGCACGGCGGGGAGAAGTTCACCGAAGGCGCGCTCATCACGGACGAGTTGCTCGACGAGATGGAAGCGCTCAATCCGCTCGCGCCCTTGCACAACCCGGTGATGGTCGCGGGTATTCGCGAGATGCGCCGCTTGTTTCCCGCGGTGCCCCAGGTGGCGGTGTTCGACACCGCGTTTCACCACACCTTGCCGGCCTACGCCTATCTCTACGGCTTGCCCTATGAGCTCTGTGAAAAGAAAAAAATCCGCCGCTATGGGTTCCATGGAGCGTCGCACCATTACGTCTGCCTGCGCGCCGCCCAGTTCTTGCAGCGCCGGCCTAACGAGCTGCAACTGGTGAGTTGCCATCTGGGCAACGGCGCTTCGCTCTGCGCGGTCGATCATGGACGCTCGGTGGATACGACCATGGGATTCACTCCGGTCGAGGGCTTGATCATGGGGACCCGTTGCGGCGATATCGACGCCGGCGTCCTCGCTTTTCTGGAACGGACGGAAGGCATCAGCGCCTCCCAAAGCGAGGAAATGCTGAACAAAAAAAGCGGGCTGCTCGGGCTTTCCGGGATTTCGAGCGACATGCGCGAAATCCTCAAAGCGGCGAATGAGGGCCAGCACCCGGCCCTGCTTGCGCTCAAGACGTACTGCTACCGGGTCCGCAAATACATTGGCGCTTACATCGCGTCGATGGGCGGATTGGATGCGGTCATCTTCACCGGTGGCGTTGGCCAGGGCAGCGCCGAGGTTCGCGCCCTGGCGTTGCAGGGCTTGGAATGCATGGGCATCACGCTCGACGCGCAACGCAATCGCGACGCACGTGGCGACGAAGCCTGCCGGATATCGACCGATGATTCCAAGGTGGCTGTGCTCGTCGTGCCGACAGACGAGGAACGGATGATGGCCCGGGAGGCGTTACGCACCTTAAGCCGGTCCTACATCATGCGGGCGCTGGAGGCGCAGCAGCAACGATCCTTCCTGGTCGAAGTCTCGGCTCATCATATTCATCTCACCCAGGAACACGTCGAAGCGCTCTTCGGTCCAGGCCACCATCTGACGAAACAGTCCGATCTTTCGCAGCCGGGCCAGTACGCCTGCAAGGAACAACTCGCCATCGTGGGACCAAAAGGCCGAATCGAGCGCGTTCGGGTCCTCGGACCGACTCGAAAATATTCCCAGGTCGAGATTGCCATGACCGAGCAGTTCAAGCTCGGAGTTCATCCCCCGATTCGGGAAAGTGGCGACATCGCGGATACTCCTGGTTGCACGCTGGAAGGCACGGCCGGGAGCGTCCAGCTGGAACGCGGCGTCATCTGCGCGTTCCGCCATATTCACATGACGCCGGAAGACGCGCTCGGTTACGGCGTGCGAGACAAATCAATCGTGCGGGTCCGAATAACCGGCGATCGCGAACTGGAATTTGGCGATGTTCTCGTGCGGGTCGACCCGAGCTTTGCGCTCGCCATGCACATCGATACGGACGAAGCCAATGCCGCTAACGTTAAGACCGGGGCGCAAGGATTCATCGCCGGGATCCAAAGCGAAGCCTAACCATGCTCAAGCGCGAGAATTAGCCTCCCTCGACGATCTCCTTCAATCTCCCCAGCGATTTCGCCTGCAATGGTCCCATGCCGACTCCTGGCTTGAACCACATTCCCTTGTCCTTCGCATTACAGTAGATGAGCTGAACCTCGTCGTTGGTGGTCGCGTGATGAAACGTCGCGCCCGCATTCTCGGCCAGGAACTCGAAGACCCTCTCGCGCCATGGATCGTTGACGATGGGGAAGAGGCGTTCTCCCAGCTTCTTTATTTCTTCGACGCTGATGGTGCGAATGGAGGCGACGATGGCTTTGCGCCGCGCCTCCGTGATCTCTTCCATGTTCAGGTTTTCAGGTGTCATAGGGTGGTTTGCTTTCGTTCTTAAGAGAAATGCTCCGGCTGGCCCGTGGTCGCGAGGACTGAGCGCCACCAACCTTCGGCGGGGTCGAGACGTTTGGTGCGACCGGCGAGTAATTCGATAGGGACGTGGATGAACCGCTCGTGCAGAAAACCGATGACGACGCCCGTCTTCCCAGCCATGGCGGCGTGGACCGCGTGCCGCGCGAAGAGGTCGCAGAGGACCGCGTCTTCACAATTGGCGGGCCGGCTGCGAATCTGATAGCTGGGATCGAAGTAGCGCACGGCGACCGGGATACCCTCGGCCTTGAAATACGCCTCGATCTGGGCGCGAAAAAACCGGCCGACGTCTTTGAGTTTCAAGTTCCCGGAAGCGTCGCGTTCCGATTCCTCGGCGCCGAGCAAATCCTGCCCAGCCCCTTCCGCGATGGCGATAACGGCATGCGATTTCGTTAATATCCGTTCCTTCAGCGCCGCCAAAAAGACATCGAGTTTGAACGGCACTTCGGGGACGAGCGCGAAGTTGACGTCCTGGCTGGCGATGGTGGCACCAACCGTAATGAAGCCCGCGTGCCGGCCCATCAGTTTCACGAGGCCGATGCCGCCCGCCACGCTCCGCGCCTCGGTATGGGCGAAGTCGAGCACGCGGGCCGCTTCGTCGATCGCGCTGATGAATCCGAAAGTGCGCGAGACGAAGGCGACGTCGTTGTCGATCGTCTTGGGCACTCCCACGACCGACAGCGCGTAACCACGTTTGCGCGCTTCCTGGTAAAGGTCGTTGGCGCCCCGCTGAGTGCCGTCGCCGCCCAAGGTGAAGAGGATGTTCACTTTTCGCGCGATGAGATTATCCACCGCCCGGACGAAATCGACCGGGCCGCGCGACGAGCCGAGAATCGTCCCGCCCTTTTGATGAATCCCCTCGACAAACTCCGGCGTGATCTTGACCGGCTCGACGCCGCAATCCGGATCGAGTCCGCAGTACCCGCCGCGGAACCCGATCACATCCCCCACCCCATAGCCGTAGTGGAGCTGGAGAAAAAGCGAGCGAATCACATTGTTCAGCCCCGGACACAAGCCACCGCAGGTCACGATCCCGGCGCGTGTTTTCCCGGCGTCGAAGTAAAGTTTCGCGCGCGGCCCGGCAAGCTCGAACTGCAAACCTGGCTCGGCGCCGATCTCAATATGTTCCGGAATGCGAACGTCGTCGCTGATGGTATGGCTCAGTCCGGAAGGAAAACGCCCTTCACCTAAGCTGGGTACGTCCATCGCGAGGAAGACTTGCCGTCACGAAGGTGAAACCGTCTATCGGACTTAGGTCGTACAGAAGCGAGCCCGCTCCGATCGATAGACTCGCGCCACCTGCAATGAACGAGACAAAGCTGTCCGCCCACAAGACCAAGATCGTCGCGACCATTGGCCCAGCCTCGGAGTCGCCCGAGATGCTGGTGCGCCTGATTCGCGCGGGACTCAACATTGCGCGGCTGAATTTTTCGCACGGCGATTTCTCAGGGCACACCGAAAGGATCAACCGCATTCGCCAGGCCGCGAAAGAAACGGGGCGCCGCGTGGCCATTATGGCGGATTTGCCCGGGCCGAAAATGCGCCTGGGCAAGATCGTGCCGGAACCGATCAACCTCGTGCCTGGCGATCGCTTCACCCTCACGAACGAAAACGTCGAAGGTAACGAGAAGCGCGTCTCGATGAGCTTCGAGCCGTTGCCGCGGGTGGTTAAGCCGGGAAACCGGCTCTTCCTCAACGATGGTCTTGTTCAGCTCGTCGTCGAGGAAGTAAGGGGTAACGACGTCGAATGCGTCGTGGCCGTCGGTGGCGAGCTCCGTTCGCGGAAGGGGCTGAATCTCCCCGGGATTGAGCTCGGGATCAGCGCATTCACCGAGCACGACCGCGCCTGCCTGGAGTTCGCCTTGCAATCGGGGGTTGATGCGGTCAGCCAGTCGTTTGTTGAACGCGCCGCCGACATTGAAAAGCTGCGCGAGGTCGCGAGGGAATTGGGCGGGCGCCCGTTCATTATTGCAAAGATCGAGCGGGCTGACGCCCTGGATCATTACGATGAGATCCTGGCCGCCACGGATGGGATCATGGTCGCCCGTGGCGATCTCGGCGTGGAAGTCCCGATCGAAGAAATCGCTCACACGCAAAAAGAGCTGATCGCCAAGGCGAACCTGGCCGGCAAGCCGGTCATCACCGCGACGCAAATGCTGGAATCGATGGTCAGCAGCCGCCTGCCCACCCGCGCAGAAGCTACCGATGTCGCTAATGCCATTCTCGACGGAACTGATTGCGTCATGCTTTCCGGTGAATCGGCCATGGGAAAATTCCCGGAGGAAGCGGTGACGATGCTGGCAAAGATAGCGGCCTTCACCGAAACGCATCGGCCGCGAGCGAGTCTCGCCGCACGCCGCGAGCTGATCCGCCGCGAAGCGCCGATGACGGGCGGCGATCGCATGGCTTCCCTCGTCGAGCACGCCCTGGAGACGGTGCCGTGCGATATTTTGCTGACCCCAACGCGCAGTGGCAGCACGGCACGCCTCATTTCGCGCTGCAAACCGCCGGTTTGGATCGTCGCGTTGGGCAGTGATCCAGCCGTTTGCCAGGGGCTCGCGTTTTCCTACGGAGTGCACCCGGTCGACTTAGCGGAAGAGCCGGAGGATTGGCGAGATTTCGCGGCCGGCTGGCTCCACGACCGGGGCCTGCCAGCCAGCCGCATCATGCTGGTAGCCGGTCCATCCAGGCGAAACCCGAAGGCGAATCATCGGATCGAACTAATGCAACTCGGAACCCAGGATGGCCCGAACGATCCCGGGTCCGCCTAACGAGCTACCAATGAGCAAATCAGAATCTTCTTTCGGGCAATCCGATGTCGTCAGGTTGAGTGACGAAGACGCGGCCACGGCGCTGGTCGAGCGGGCCGTCACCGGTCTCTGGGAAGTGGTAAACGAGCTGACTCGCTTGCGCCGGACCACCCGGCAGAACTATCGGGTCACCATCTTCGGCTCGGCCCGTCTCAAGCCGGGCACGCCGGCTTACGAGAGCGTAAAACAGCTGGCCGCCGAGCTGACCAGAATGGGCTGCGACATCATGAGCGGCGGCGGACCGGGATTGATGCGGGCAGCAAACGAAGGCGCCAATTTGGCCGACCCCGAAGCAAAGCATCGTTCAGTCGGAATTCGAGTCGATTTGCCGTTCGAGCAGGAGGTGAATCCGTTTGTCGGCCAGGCCTACGAACACGCCACTTTTTTCTCCAGGCTCCATCACTTTATGATCATTTCCGACGCGTTCATTGTTGTCCCCGGCGGGATCGGAACGCTCTTGGAATTATCGCTCGCGTGGCAGCTCCTCCAGGTGCGCAAGCTCTACAACACTCCGCTCATCCTCGTCGGAAAAATGTGGAGCGATCTCGTTGATTGGGCCCGCCACGCCATGTTGCAGGAGGGAAATGAGCTCGCGAGCGAAGTCGATTTCAGTATCGCGCATTGCGTCAACACGGTCGAGGAAACGATGGCGCTGGTCCGGCAAAATCGCGACGCGTGGCTGGCGGAGCAGAAGCGCGAGACGGGACGGGACTGACCTGCAGCTCTTCTAAAACGCACCATATCCCGTCGCCACGGTTACTCGCTGAGCCCCTGACGCGGCGAATCGGACGGAACCAAAAGGCAATCGAACCGACCAAAAATAAAAGCCACTTAATTATTTCTTTGCTTTTATTTATTTAGTGGCGAGATTACTTTCATATCTGGAGACAATGCCATGCAAAAAAGACATGATAATCAACTATGGGCTCGTTTGGACGAGCTATATGCCAACGGAGTAACATTCATCAGTTTTGGGGAAGTCTACCATTGGTACAATATTCGACGGCTCGCAAAAACCCCATGGCGTGACATTAAAGCCAAGTGGGAAGAGCTGCTGAAAGAAAAGCAGGAGAAATACACCGATCCACAGGTCACCGAAGTGATGGGGGGGTATTCGCTTTTTTTCCCAAGAAATCCCAGATTGCTGAGCAAGCTTGCGGAATGAAGTCCGAAACGGCCGTGCTTCATTTTCCGGCTGGAGGCATGATGAAAGCTCGCGAACTTCCATTGTCACTGCCATACTCGACGTAGACATGGGCAGTGAACTGAGGACGATATCTCGAAAGGCACTCGAACGTTATCAGTCTTCAATTGACGAGTTCAAACGTCGCGGTGTTAATCACGAAACGGCTGTTCGTTCCTCATTCCAGGTTTTGTTGGATGACTGTGCGCGGCCACTCGGCTGGAAGTTGGTGCCGGAATACCCAATCGTCCGACGGGAGCGTCGTCCATTGCGCGTCGATGGTGCGCTGCTTGACGAATTCAACCTCTGGTATGGACTATGGGAGGCCAAAGACAGCGCTGACGACCTTGAGCGCTCAGTAAAGGAGAAATTCGGGCTCGGCTATCCGCGCAGGAACATCCTCTTCCAGTCGCCTGAACGCGCGATCCTGTACCAGGATGGGAAGCGCGTATTAGACAGTGCTCTTCGCACTCTGGATCAGATCGCTGACGTTCTGCGTACCTTCCTCAGCTACGAGGATCCACAAAGAGAAGAGTGGCAAAGAGCGATTATCGACTTCAAAGATCGAATCGGCGAGCATGGCCGCGCCCTCACGGCGCTAATCAGCAGGGAGCTGAAGAAGAATGCCGAGTTCAAGCATGCGTTCACCGACTTTGTTGAGGTCTGCCGCGTTTCGATCAATCCGAACCTCTCCGACGCCGCCGTGGAAGAAATGCTCGTTCAGCATCTCCTCACTTGGCGGATTTTCAAAACCGTCTTCGGAATCGGCGACTTCATGCAGAAGAACGTCATCGCCCAGGAAATTGAGAAACTCATTCTGACGATTCGCGCATTCTCACGCGAAGACTTTCTCAAAACGCTCAACCCGTTCTACACAGCGCTCGAAGAAGCGGCAAAGACCATTCCTGACTTCTCTGAGAAGCAGAAATTCTTGAACACCGTTTACGAGGCTTTCTTCCAAGGCTTCGCAGTTCGACAAGCCGACACGCTCGGCATCGTTTACACGCCACAGCCGATCGTCGACTTCATGGTCGCGAGCGTCGATCACTTACTCCGCACAGAATTCGGTAAGGATGCGGGTCTCGGCAGTCGCGAGGTTCACACACTCGACGGTTTCACGGGCACGGGAAATTTTGTCGTCAATCTAATGCGCGCCATCCAACCGTCAGCCTTGAAGCATAAGTACGCGCATGAGCTGCACTGCAATGAAGTGATGCTGCTTCCGTACTACGTCGCCTCGATGAACATTGAGCATGAGTACCTCGAAGCCACCGGCACATACCAACCGTTCGAAGGAATCTGCCTGGTTGATACTTTCCAAATCGCGCACGAACACACGGGCGCCGGTCGCGTTCAGCATGGCTTCGAGTTCTTCACCGAAGCGAACACCGAGCGCATTAAACGTCAGCGCGAAGCTCCGGTTTTCGTCTGCATCGGAAATCCGCCTTACAACGCAGGCCAACTGAACGAAAACGACAACAACAAGAACCGAAAATATCCGGAACTCGACGCGCGCGTCTCATCCACCTACGGCGAAGCTTCACGCGCGACGCTCCTGCGCAAGCTTGCCGACCCTTACGTAAAGGCGATCCGCTGGGCCACCGACCGAATCGGCGATGCCGGTATTGTCGCGTTCGTGAACAACGACAGCTTCGTCGATGAAATCTCGTTCGATGGAATGCGCCATCATCTCGCGAGGGATTTCAATCTCATCTACGTCCTAGACCTCGGCGGTAACGTGCGCAAAAACCCGAAGCTCTCCGGCACGACGCACAACGTCTTCGGCATCCAGGTTGGCGTGAGTATCAATTTCTTCATCCGCCTGCCGGGCAATGCGGAGAGCACGCGGCGGCAGACGAAGATTCTCTATCACGCCGTGCCGGTCGATTGGCGCAAGGAGCAGAAGTACGAGTTTCTGGAAAAGGCGGAGACGATCGCCGGGGTCAAGTGGCAAGAGTTGAAGCCGGACACGAAGGACACATGGCTGACGAGCGACACCAATGAAGAGTTCGCGGAGTTCATGCCGATGGGATTGAAGGAAGTCAAGGCGGACGCGGGTGCGAATCTGCCGGTGATCTTCAACACGTATTCGCTCGGCGTTGCTACTAATCGTGACGATTGGGTCTTCGACTTCGACGCCGAGGCTCTCGCCAAGAAGACGACGAGGATGCTGAAAAACTTCAACGCCGAGCTTTCGCGCTACGACGATGAAGGACGCCCTGACGACCTTGATTCATTTGTGAACAATGACCCAACGTTCATCAAATGGACTGATCGGCTGAAGGAGGCGCTCACCCGCGGCGAGAAGCTCCGCTTTGATCGCACGAAGATTCGCAGGAGCCAGTATCGGCCGTTCACTCGGAAGCATCTTTATTTCGATCATCTGCTCAATCAGCGGCGGTATCAGTTGCACCGGATCTTTCCGACCGCCGAAACACAAAACACTGTAATCGCGCTAACCGGTATAGGTTCAGAGCGCCCGTTCATGTGCCTCGCCCAAGACGTAATTCCCGATCTCCATCTGACTTCCTTCGGTTGTGGTACACAGTGCTTTCCCTTCTACACCTACGACGAAGACGGCACGAACCGGCGGGAGAACATCCCGCTCTCGGCGCTGGTGCGTTTCCAAAGCCATTACGGTGACGAGCGCATCACTAAGTGGGACATCTTCCACTACGTCTATGCGCTGGTGCACCATCCCGGCTACCGCGAACGCTTTGCCGCGAACCTCAAGCGCGAGTTGCCGCGCATCCCCTTTGCGCCGGACTTCCGGGCCTTTGCCAAGGCCGGCAAGAGACTCGCCGAGTTGCACGTCGGCTACGAAGACGCCGCCGAGTTTCCTCTCAAGCGCGTCGAACATCGCGATGTGCCTTTCACTCTCCGAGTTGAGGAAATGAAGCTCAGTCCGGATAAGGCTGAGCTGAAATACAACGAATCGCTCACCGTTTGCGGAATTCCACCGGAGGTCTTCCAATACCTGCTCGGCAATCGTTCTGCGCTGGAGTGGATAATCGATCAGTATCGCGTCTCACGCGATCCGCGCACCGGAATTGAAAGCGATCCGAATCGGCCCGATGACGAAGGCTACATACTGCGCCTGATCGGACAGGTTGTTACAGTTACCTTGGAGACATTAAGGCTCGTCGACAGTTTACCGGCCGACTTTGGTCAATCGGATTCGCCTTCTAAACGAAAGGAACTCCGCGAATGGAGAATGTCGCAGACGCATTGGATGAACTCAGAAGAAGGGCGGCAGCAGCGGGAGGAATTGGAGAAGAGTCTGACCTTGCAGGAGACGCCGCCGATCCTGCAGCCCAGGGAGAGATCCTCGTCGAGTGGGCGCAGGAAAAGAAAGTCGACCTGAGAGCTGAGGAGTGGCTGCCGCGCACGGAAGAAACGCACGGCGAGCATCACGTTTTCCTGGACACCGACAAACAGCGTTACTTCAAGATCACGCACGATTCGCGTGACCCGGAAGCCGCCGGCTTCGCCATCGCGGTTGGCACCGACGACATTAAGATGAGCGTCCATTCGCAGCGGTGGATGTGCGTGCCTTACATCCGCGACGCTGCTCCATTTGAGTATCTATCGCGCGTCGTCCTCTTCAACCGCACCTTCGACGACGACATCCAGCTTGAAGGCGTTATCTGCGACCCCGGGCAGATTGCGATCGTTACTTCTCAGAATGTGATTCGCGGCCGCGCCGCGACGCCGGAGGAAGTCGAAGCAGCCATGCACGAACGGGGATTCAATGTTTCCGATTGTCGTCCACTCGGACGAACGAATGTAGAATCGCGCTCGTTCTACAATTCCCACGAGCGCATTGCCGTTTTCGATACGCACGCCGCAAACTTTCTCATCAGTGAAGGAATCGTTGCTCCGATCGACGCATTGATAACGACGATGGATGAATCGTTAGAGTTTTATCTTTCGATTTCAGCTGCTGAAAGGAGGAAAGAGATCGGACAATGGACCAGCCAAATACAGGGTTTCTAATGCCGCGAAAAGCGAGCGTTGCTTCGAATCCGCCACGTCCCGGAAGACCCGAAACTTGCCCATTTGTGTAAATATTCCAACCGGCTCCCGGTTCAGTCCAGCCGGAGCGACTGCACCGCTTCACGGAGAATGCCGGCGCTGCGTCGAAGCGCGGCCCGCTCCGTTTCGTCCAGCGGCAATGGAATGGTTGCCAGCGCCCCGCTTCCCCCGACGAGATGAGGCAATGCCAGAGTGACTCCGTCGCAATCGGGCACGTCGTCGCTCAGCCGCGCGCAGATGGTGAGGATCGCGCGTTGATCGTGCAGCAACACATCCACAATTCGCGCCACCGCGCCGCCGATTCCGTAATACGTCGCTCCTTTCCCGGCGATGATATGGTAAGCCGCGCGCCGCACGTTCTCGTCGATTCGCGCCCGATCGGCCGCCGTTAGCGGCTTGCCGTGAACCTTGGCAAAGTCGTCGAGCGATAATCCGGCAATGGTCGCCTGCGACCAAGCCAGGACTTCGGAATCGCCGTGTTCGCCCAGGACGTAAGCGTGGACATGCCGCGAATCGACATCGAAATGGTGTCCGAGCAAAGTGCGAAACCGCGCGGTGTCGAGCGTCGTGCCCGAGCCGATGACGCGCGCCGGCGGCACCCCAAACTCGGCCGCGAAATGAGCCGCTAATTGGGTCATGACATCGACCGGGTTGCTCACAACGAGCAGGACGGCCTCGGGCGCGGAGCGCAAAATCGAAGGGACAATTTGCCGAAAAACGTCCGCGTTCCGCTGGAGCAGATGCAGGCGCGTTTCGCCCGGCTTTTGAGCCACGCCGCCGGCGATGATGACGACGCGGGCATCGTTGAGGTCGGCGTAGTCACCGGCCCGCACCACGAGCGGATGCGCGAAAGGCACCGCATGCGAAATATCGTTCGCTTCGGCTTCGGCGCGCTCACGTTTCAAATCCACCAGCACGATCTCGCGGCCGACGCCGCTCATGACGAGCGCGTAGGCCGAAGCCGAGCCGACCATTCCACAACCGACAACTCCGATTTTCATCGTACCTGAAACAGGACCTCTCTAGGTTGCGAGCTGCGCCCGCATTTCAGCGGCGTATTGGTCGGCGTTGAGCCCGGCGAGAAGATGAAGGGTCTTGTCCGGCAGCTTCACGACAGCGGCAATGCCTCCGTTCTTGAGAGCAGCGTCGTCGATTTTCTGTTCGTCGTGAACAACGAGACGCAGTCGCGTTTCCGCGCAGGCGTCCACGCGCACGATGTTCTCCTTTCCGCCCAGCGCGGCGATATAACCCGCAGCTTTGCCGGCCGCGTCGAGATCGCGCAGCTTGGATTCAAATCCAGCCGGCGCCGGGGCCTTCACGGGAGATGCGGCTTCGACTTCGTCAGCCTCGGGCCCGGCAGTCCTGAGATAATCCTGCATCTCGGTCTTCAGGTTCTCGCTTCGCGTGCCGAAGATCGCCTGCATGCTGTCGCCGACCACAAGCACGCCGGTCGCGCCGAGCGCTTTGAGTTTATCGGCATTCGCTTTCGTGATGTCAGCGAGCTTCACCCGCAGCCGCGTGATGCAGGCGTCCAGGTTCACGATGTTTGAGCGTCCGCCGAACGCGCGGACGAGCTGGAGGGCAAATTCATCGCCACCCGCCACCCGCGCCGACGCGGCTAATGCATCTTCCTTCTCGCGGCCCGGCGTCATCAAATTGAAGTAACGGATCGCGAAAGAAAAGATGCCGTAGTAAATCAGGCCCCAGATCGGTCCGATCACCAGCAGCCAAAGTGCGCCGTGCGATTTCGGGAAAAGGACGACGTAGTCGATGAGGCCATGCGAGAAGGTGAAGCCGTGTTTGATGCCCAACAGGATGCAGAGGAAATAGGCGGCGCCGGCCAACAGGGCGTGAATCGCATACAGCACCGGCGCGACGAACAGGAAGGCGAACTCGATCGGCTCCGTGATTCCGGTGAGGAACGCTGTTAAGGCTGCGGAAATCATGATGCCGCCGACCTTGGCGCGATTCTCGGGGCGGGCCGCGCGCCACATCGCGATCGCCGCCGCCGGAAGTCCCCACATCTTGAACAGGTAACCGCCGGTCATGTGTCCCGCCGTAGGGTCGCCTGCGATGAAGCGCGCGATTTCGCCACTCACCTTCGTGCCCGACCCCGGATCGGTGTAATCCCCGGCCTGGAAGAAAAACGGCACGTTCCAGACGTGATGAAGACCGAATGGAATCAACGCGCGTTCGACGACGCCATAGATGGTGAAGGCCAGCCCTGGCTGCTCATTCACCGCCCAATGCGAAAAGGCGTTGATGCCGTGGCCGATTGGCGGCCAGATGAAGCTGAGCAGCGCGCCAACAAAGATCACGGCAAACGAAGTGATGATCGGCACCGAGCGTTTGCCCGCAAAGAAACCGAGATACGGCGGGAGTTGTATCTTGTAGAACCGATTGAAACACCAGGCTGCGATCATCCCGACGATGATTCCGCCGAACACACCGGTCTCGATCGACGGAATGCCCATGATCGGTTTCACATCGATGCCGCGCAGTTTTGCGCAGACCCCCATCGCGGCAAGGAAGACGACATAACCGGTAGTGCCGGCCAGCGCGGCAACGCCGTCGTTGTCCGTTAACCCAATCGCAACACCGATCGCGAAGAGGAGCGGAAGATTTCCGAAGATCGCGTCGCCCGACTTCGCCATGACGAGCGAGACGCTCTCGGGCAGCCAGGAAAAATTCGCGCTGCCGACGCCGAGCAAAATGCCGGCAACCGGCAAGACCGAGACCGGCAGCATCATGCATTTGCCGATTTTTTGGAGAAGCGAGAAGGCGTTCTTGAAGGCGGACATGTGATTACTCCTCCGGCAATTGGACCAGGGCGCGGACATCGGCGGCGGATTCGGTCGCGAGCGCTTTCTCGGCCAGGGCGCGGCATTCTTCGGCATTCAAGCTACGGACCTGCGCTTTGATCGCAGGAATCGCCGGCAGGCTGATGCTCAATTCGTCAACGCCAAGGCCGATCAGGATCGGCACGCCGTGCGGATCGCTCGCGATCCCGCCGCAAACCCCCACCCACTTTCCGGCGGCGTGCGCCCCGCGAACCGTGTGCGCGAGCAGGTGGAGCACGCTGGGCGTCAGTCCATCGACGCGGGGCGCGAGCTTCGGATGCCCGCGATCCATCGCCAGCGTGTACTGGGTCAGGTCGTTTGTCCCGATGGAGAAGAAATCCGCTTCCCTGGCGAATTGCGCCGCCATGATCGCCGCCGCGGGCACTTCGACCATGATTCCGACCGGAATTGGTTCGATCCCGAGCCGCTCGCATTCCTCGAGCATCATCGCCTTGGCCTCGCGCAGTTCCTGCAATTCCGAAATCATCGGGAACATCACCAGCAGTTTGCCGAAGCCGGAAGCACGCAGGATGGCCCGCAGTTGTGCGCGCAAAATTTCCGGCCGATCGAGCCCGACCCGCAGGCCCCGCTCACCGAGAAATGGATTGTCCTCTTTTGGAATCGGCAGATACGCGAGCGGCTTGTCGCCACCCACGTCGAGTGTGCGGATGATGAGCGGATGGCTGGCGCCCACAGCTTCAGCGATCGCCTTGTAGGCTTCGAACTGTTCGTCCTCCGTCGGCGCGCTGTTGCGTTCCATGAAGAGGAACTCGGAGCGCAGAAGCCCGACCCCTTCGCCACCGAATTCGACGACCCGTTTCGCGTCCTTTAGTCCACCGATATTCGCGACGACTTCGATCCGTTTTCCATCGCGCGTGACTGCCGGCTCGTGTGCGTGACCCTGGTCTTCCTTGCGCTTCCGCTCCGCCCGCTCCTGCGCGCCGCGGATACGCGCGATCTCTTCCGGCGTCGGGCGGAGCCGCAGCGTGCCCTTGTTGCCGTCCAGGACAACGCTGGTGCCGTTTGGAATCTCGAGCGCCGCAGGATCGATTCCGGCAAGAGCGGGGATGCCTAACGAGCGAGCCAGGATCGCCACGTGCGAGGTCGCGCCGCCCCGGGTCGTGCAGAATCCCATCACCCGGGTTCGATCGAGCGAGACGGTATCGGACGGCGTGAGATCTTCCGCCAGCAGGATGGCGTTCGCGGGATATTCCGGCGCTTTCACTTCGGCGCCGGTGATAATGGCGAGCACTCGCAGACCGACATCGCGGAGATCGTTCGCCCTTTGCGCGAGCAGAGGATTGCGGAGGGAGGCGAGCCGGTCGGCGTGAGTGGTGACGGCTTTCTTCCAGGCGAAGGCCGCGCTTTTTCCCTTCGCGATCGCGGACTCCACGATCTCGAGCAAATCGGGATCCTGGATCAACTCTTCGTGCGCGGCGAAGATCGCTGCCTTGGCCGGATCGGCTTTCGCCTGAAGCTGCGCCCGCAGGGCTTCGAGCTGTCCCTTCGCCTCTTCGACTGCGCTCGTCAGGCGCCTACGCTCGGACTCGACGCTTTCGCCGTTCTCGATCACCTCGATGTTTTCGCGGCGAACCTGAAACACTTCGCCAACCGCGAGACCGGGCGACGCGGCAACTCCGGCCAGAATCCCCTCGCCCGCCGGCGCGCGACGCGGCGCCGCGGTTTCAGGCGCAACCGTTGTGGTCGCCGGCGCCGATGCGGAGCCTTCGTCACCCAGGCCTTGTGCGATGATCGGAGCGATCTTGTCGATCGCCTCCCGCGCATCGGGCCCATTCGCGACCAGGCGCACGACGGCGTCCTTGCGAACATCGAGACCCATGATCGCGGTCACGCTGCGCGCGTTCGCGTGTTGCCCTTCGAGCTCGAGCTTGATCGACGAACGAAACCCTTTCGCGAGACTGGCGAGCACTGCGGCCGGCCGTGCATGCAACCCGGTCGGATTCGGAATAACGATCGGGTCGGAGGCAATGGTCTCGCCTGCTTCCGCGGCGTCGGCCGCGGCCGTTTCGCCGAGCGTAATGGTGAAGAGCACGTCCTTGCCGGCGGCCACCAGTCCTCCAGCCCGTTCCCAATTTGTCACCCGCTCGCTGTTCGTAATCACGACCTGGGTGAGCAGGCTCTTCGCGTGCGTGGCCAGAAAATCGAGATCGAACGCAATCAGCGAATCGCCGGCGCGCACCCGTTGCCCGACCGAAACAGACGGGCGAAAGCCTTCGCCCTTTAGCGCAACCGTATCGATCCCGATATGGAGCAAGACGTCCACGCCACCCCCGCTGCGGAGCGTGACCGCGTGCCCCGCCGCATGGAGGGAAACAACTTCGCCGTCGCATGGAGCGAGGAGGGTCGCGTCCGTGGGATCAATCGAGAGCCCGTCCCCAACCATTTTCTGGGCGAAGACCGGATCGGGAATTCGCTCCAGCGGCCAGATCGGACCGGACACGGGAGCAAGCAATCGCAATTTGGAGCTGTTCGTCGCCATTACCACCCGGTCTCAGCCTGCAGACCGCGGGGCAGACCGTCGAGCGCGTTCTCGATTGTTGAGGTTGAATCCGGTGTCGACACTCAGAAACTCAGACTCACGGCGAACACCCAGGTTGGTTTACCGTGGTCGAGGTTGAAGACGTAGGTCGTGACATCCACCTCCTTGTGGGAAAAACCGACCAGGATCCCGCGCTGGATATCGACGTCGGTCTGGTAAGCCCGGGTGCGCTGGCCGACCAGGCCAAACCGAAACCATTCCACGGGAGCGATGCTCAGCTCCGACCAGAAATAGAGAAAGCTTCCTTGTGAGTCGCGCGTGTCGAAGACAAACTCGCCTTCGCTGGAAAACTCGAGCTTCCAATAGCTCAACGACAACCTGTAGCCGGGCGCGATTCCGGTCGTGTCGCCGAACACGCCACCCAGCATCGGCGTAAATTCCCATTCGAGTTTCTCGCCGCCGCCGAAATTGTAACCGAGCCACAGCGAGCCCGTGTCGAGATTCTCGTAGTTGTATCGGGCCTCGAGATGGAGCCAGTGACGATCTGCAGTGAAAGTCGGCTGCACATATTCCCGGAAGTCGGGCACGACGTAGGTGGCGGCCGAGAGGGAAAAGCTCCAGTCTTTCTCGTCCGCTTCCTTTTTGACTTCAGGGATCAAATTCTTTGCGTCCTCGGCGCCCACGTTTCCGGCAACGGCAACGGCAATCGCGAGCAAGGCGACAAATCGCATCGCTCTAGCCCCCAAGCGCGATGGTCATCCCGACAAGAATCAGCCCCAGGAACACCATCGAAATGCCGAAAAGCCACGGGCGATGCCCGCTCAGTCGTCCGAAAAAGTACTCCGTCAGGAACAACATCACGACCGCGATGGCATTGGAGACGCGCAGGGCTGGCCCGGCGTTATGCATGAAAAGGAACGGAACCACCACTGGGAACGTGCACAGGAACACGAGAAGAAAAACACCGAGACCACCCAGCCAATCATCCCGCTTCAAATGCGCGTAAGCAGGCGGCTCGGGCAGCTCGCGCAGGCGCCCGATGATCATTTCGAGTTCGGCGCGTTCCGTGATGGACGCGATGGCCGGTGGCAGGGCGTTAGCGACAAGGCGGCGCGCTTCTTCCGGATCGGTGGTGTCACGCGCCGCCCGAAGCGCGAGCAATCCGCGCCCTCGTTCCGCGAGGCAGCCCATCAGGTAAAGAATCCCATCAATGATTCCCCAGGCGAAATTACATCCCAGAGCGCCGATGAGCATGGTGCGGACATCGTCGCGCCCCGCCTCGGCGACGCTCAGTGTCCCCGTGAACGTGAGAACCATGATCAGGCCAAAAAGGACTTCGGATATGCGATCAATTGGCTCCAGCACCTTTTTCATGATGGCTCTTGCTTGTCAGCCGGACTCCATGTTGTCCGTCCTCCAGGCTGATCGATAAATGAGCCGGGGCACGTTCGCCAATCGGACCTTGGTCGTAGCCCACAAATTCTTGCGCAGGCGCCTGGCGGCGAATACAACCATTGAGTTGTCCGCACTTCCAAACACCATGAAAACCAAATCTCTTCTCCTAATCGCAGTCGCCGCCCTGCCTCTGGCTTTCGCCACCGCCAAAACGCCGGATCGCTTTGACCAGGCAGATCGAAACCACGACGGAATGATTTCCCTCGATGAAGCGAATGCCTTTCTCGTCCAGCAAATTTTTGGGCCCCGCGACAAGAACAAGGATGGGAAAGTTACGCGGGAAGAGTGGATGGTGATCAAGGGGTCGGGCCAGGCCGAGGATTTTCGCGTGCGCGACGCGAATGCGGATGGCGTTGTCACCATGGATGAGGCGCTGGCCTACGGCCGGAAGAAGGGAATGGCGAAAGAGCTCATGCAGAAAGCGGACACGAACAAGGACGGCAAACTCTCGATGGCGGAGATCAAAGCCTATTACGCCAGCAAGGAAGGCCCGGTTCGCTGATCTTCGCTGTCTGGCCGCGCGGTAGATTTCACATTCACTGAGTTCGCGGCGGCAACAAGTAGAGCGTCATCGCGAAAATCAGATAGACCATCAGTACGCCTACGCCGATGAACCAGGTCGAGCGCCCACTGTTCGTGACCAGCGAAGCCGTGAGGGTGGCCAGGAAAATCATCACCACTGCGCCGGGCCAGAATTGCAGATCCATCGGCGTCGGCCCGATCAAATAACTCACGAGCACGAGCACGGGCGCGACGAAGAGGGCAATTTGCGAGGCGCTGCCGAGCGCGATGCCTACGCTCAGGTCGAGGCGATTTTTGCGCGCGCCCGAAAAGGCTGAAGCCATTTCCGCCGCGCCCCCGACCAGCGCCACGATTATGAAACCGACGAAGGCAGGCGTCATTCCAAAATCTTCCGCCGCTTTCTGGACCGACTCTACGAACACTTCGCTGACGAGGGCGACGAGGATCGTGACGCCGGCGAGGGTCGGCAGCGCCACGCCCATCGGCAGTGGCGTCTCGCCCTCTTCGCCGTGCCCGATGCTCGCGAATAGTTCGCGGTGCGTCTTGAGGGAAAAGAACATCCCAAGCCCGTAGGCAATGATCAGCAACACCGCCAGGCCGACGCTTAATTTCTGGGTAATCGCTGCTCCTGCGACCGGGTCGGCCCGGTAGATCGCCGATGGAATTAGCAGCGCCACCGTCGCCAGGAAGAGGAGCCCCGCCTGGAGGCGTGCGCTGACCCGATTGAATTCCTGCACGTGGTACTTGAGTCCGCCGAGCAGAAAACAGGCGCCCAGCATGAAAAGAGAGTTGGTCACAATTGCGCCGGCGACGGACGCCTTCACCAGGACATATTGTCCGGCGCGCAGAGCGGTGAGCGCGATGACCAGCTCGGTCAGGTTTCCCAAGGTGGCGTTGAGCAGGCCACCCACTGCGTCCCCCGTCTTGGCCGCGACCGATTCGGTGGCGTGACTTAACAGGGCGGCCAAAGGCACGATCGCGAGCACCGAGAGCACGAAGAGCAGCGTGTGCGATTCGGGCTTGAGCTTGTGCGCAACCAGCACGACCGGGACAAACACCAGCAACCACAGCAGCGGGTTGTGCAGGATCTCTTTGATTAAGGTTTTCATAAGATTGGATTTCCTTTCATGACGCCTCGCCGTTGCTCTCGTCGGTTGGGAGCATTCTTGGGACGAGACTTACCAGCATCGCCATCGCGATTCCGATGGCGATTTCGATCGTGCGCAGAAGGGCATATTCCCAGGGGTGATCGCCGAACGCGAGAAGGACGATACCGCAAACGTAGCCGGCGACCTTCGATGCATTTCGCAGGCGCAAGAGGTGGCAAAGAAACATGGCGGCAAAAATCGCGAGGCCGGCTTCCAAGGCATTGGGTCGCAGGAAAGCACAGGTCAGCGCGCCTAGCACAGCTCCCACGATCGAACCAATCAGACGTGGCAGTCCGAGCCTCCACGTTTCAGACGCCTTGAGATCGGTCACGACGACCGCGGAAATCATCGCGTAGATCGGGAACTGTAGTTGCAGCCCCTGGACGATTGCGACCGACAGCGTCGCGGCCACTGCCGCCCGCGCAGACATCTGAAAGGCCGGAACATGGGCCGGAAATTTCAAGGGGATTCTCCGCCATGTTGGCCCACAGCATCGGCGACCGAAGCGAAGCGATTGATGCCCCCGACATGCTCGTCGACGCCCTCACTTCGCAAGCGGTCACGCACCGAGGAGCGCGCTTCGACCGCCAGGATTTGAATACCGGTTCCTTTGAGTTCGGCGGCCACGGTGCCAAGCATCCGCGCGCTATGCATATCCACCCGCGGCGCCGCGGAAAGATCGAGCACGACGATCTTCGGCCTCGTGATGTTTGCGCGCACCCGGTTCACAATCGTGTCGCGCACATGATCCATGTTGAAGTACATCAGGCCCGATTCCGGCCGGAAGATCATCATGCCCGGAATCAATTCGTTGTCGGGATGGCGATCGTAATCCGAGAAACGCTGGGTGCCGGGGATACGCCCGAGAAAGGCCACGTGCGGCCGGGACGCGCGCCGGATCAACAGCACCAGCGAAATGATCGCGCCGATCATGACGCCGCGAAGCAGGCCCTGACCCAGCACGCCGATAATGGCTGCGACCGCGACGATGAATTCCGTGCGATCTCCCTGCCAGAGATGTTTGAGTGCGGACACCTTGAAGAGGCCGGCCACCGCTACCAGCACGACAGCGGCCAGGACCGGTTGAGGCAACGCCGCCAGCAAATGGGAAAAGAAAAGGACGACGATCAGAATAATCCCCGCGGCGAACGCGCCTGAGAGCGGTGTCCGCGCGCCGGCCCCTTCGTTGACCAATGATTGCGACATGCCGCCGCTCACGGGGAATCCGTGACCGAGACCGACAGCGAGGTTTGCCACGCCGAGCGCGAGAAATTCCTGGTTCGCGTCGAGCCGGCCGCCGTGTTTGGCCGAAAACATGCGCCCGATGGCGGCGCTTTCGACTGCGGCCAGAAGAAAACAAGCGAACGCCAGGGGCAACAGCTCATCCCAGTCCGACCAATGCAACAGCGGAAGGCCGAGCGGAGGCAGACCCTGGGGAATTTCACCGAGCAGCTTCACGCCCTTCGCCGAGAGGCCGAGCCAGCCCGAAGCCAAAATGCCGCCCACCACCACGAACAGGGAGACTGGTTTGTTCTTGAGGAAAATTTTGCCCAGGACGAGAACCAGCAGCGCGGCGCCTCCCACGGTGAGCGACGTTGGATTTGTTTCGGAGAGATGAGCGAAAAAGCTGCTCGTGTTCTTCCAGAAATTGCCGTGCGCGCCGTGAATGCCGAAGAGCTTCGGCAACTGGCTGCTGGCGAGGAACAGGGCGACCCCGCATTTGAATCCGATCATCACGCTTTCGGAAATGAAGTTGACGATGGCGCCCGCCCGCGCGAGCCAGGCAATAAAGAACATGAGCGACACGAGCACCGCGGTGGCTGCGGCCAGAACGCCGAATCGGGACGGATCGGCGCCCGCCATCCCGCCGAGCGTTGCGCCGGTGAGCAGGGAGATGGCGGACGTGACCGTGATGGTGGTGTGACGCGAACTGCAAAACAGCCAGAAGACCAATCCGCCAAACAAGCAGGCGTAGAGTCCCGCTTCAGGAGGGAGATTGGCCAGCGACGCGTCGCCGAGGCCGGCCGGCAAAAGATAGGCCGACAGGGTGAAACCCGCGACCAGGTCTCCGCGGAGCCACGCCGGCTTGTAAGTTCGCAGCCACTGCGTCGCCTGCAGGAGCCCGGTAAAACGCCCTTGGGGGACGGGCGCGGCGCTGCTTGCGATCGCTTCGCTCATTTGCTTTCGAGCAGAGCCTTTCTTGCGGCGGCGAGCTCCTTCGCCTTCGTCGGGCTGACGGTTGGGTAAGCCAGTTTCAGGGAGGCCATGGCATCGATCACGGCCGCGGCCACGACCACGCGCGTGAACCATTTGTTATCTGCCGGCACGACATACCACGGCGAATCTTCCGTCGCCGTCTCGCGAATCGTCTCTTCGTAGGCCTTCATGTAATCGTCCCAGAAGCCGCGTTCCTTGGCGTCGTTGGCGGAGAACTTCCAATTCTTCTCCGGCTGATCGAGCCGTTCGAGAAAACGCTTTTGCTGTTCCTCCTTCGAGACGTGCAGGAAAAATTTGCGAACGATCGTCCCGTTGCGCGTCAGGTAACGCTCGAACGCGCGGATGTCCTGGAAGCGTTCGTCCCAGATGTGTTTCGTCACGCATTGCTCCGGAAGTTTTTGCCCAGCCAAAAACTCCGGGTGAACGCGAACGACCAGCGTCTCCTCATAGTAGCTGCGGTTGAAAATCCCGATCCGTCCGCGCTCCGGCAGGGCCTTTTGGCAACGCCAGAGGAAATCGTGATCGAGATCCTCCGAGGTCGGGGATTTGAAGGAGGAAACCTGGCAGCCCTGCGGATTCACCCCCGACATGACGTGCTTGATCGTCCCGTCTTTTCCCGCCGCGTCCATCGCCTGGAAAATGAGGAGCAACGACCAGCGGTCCTGTCCGTAAAGCATATCCTGCAATTCCGCGAGGGCTTCTACCCCAACCTCCAGCATCTCCTTCGCCCGCGCCTTGTCTTCCTTGCCCTTGTGCTCGCCGGTGTCCCCCGGATCAACATCCTTCAGGCGGAACTTCTTCCCGTTTCGGACGCGGTAAGGCTTGGAGAGCTTGTGGCTCATTTCGATGACTTGTTTGATGTTCATAAGATTACTTGGTGCTTCGATCGATGTTCATTCAGCCAGCCACGCCCGCGCGTCGGGCTCGCCTGTTTCGGGGAAAAATTTCACGGGACCTTTGCGTATTCCCGCGCCCGTGAACGCCAGGACCTGGGCTTCCCAGACGGGATGACCAACCACCGCGATTTTTCCAAAGTCCTCGCGGTGGGCGAAGAAGAAGTCGGTGTCCCCCCACTCCTCGTTGCGCTCCCACCCGATGAAGTTTTTCAGGATGACCAGAAGCTGGACCGGACGGGTGGTCATCTTCTCTACGATTTCGTTTTGCACAGCATCGAGCTCGGTCTTTTTGAGCTCGCCCCGGATGCGAAGGAGGAAAAGGCGATCGCTCTGCTGGTCAAGATTGGCGCTCATGGTTGGATGGTCGTTTTCGGTCGTTAGGCGGCAGGGGTGAGGAGCATGCGGGTGACGGCAACTACGAAGACCGCCAGGGCAAAGCTCCCCGCGAAGAGCCGGACGCGCGGCTGTTCAAACTTTCCGGCTGTCCCCGCGAAGAAGAGCACGGTGGCAAAAAGGACGGTGTTAGCGAGGTATCGCCCGGAGCGGCTCCCCGCATCGCGGGCCCCGATGAGGCGTTCCACCGCCTGCGCCCTGATGGCCGCGGCTTCCGCGACACCGCGGACTTCGTAAAGCTTCGGCACAAACGGGTGCGCGTCGGCGTTCGGGTTTTCGAACGGTTTCTGCGCGAGCCAGGCGTCATAGGCCTTCTTCACGTCGGGCGGGAAACGTTCGGCATAAAAGCTCACGAGGTTCTGGTTGTCGGCGTGATACGCAGCGAGCAGTTGCATGAACATGGAGGTGTGAACGATCAGCGCCTGGCTCCCCTGCACATCAACGAGCGCTGCCTTACGTTCCAGCGCATTCGACTCGTTCATCAACCGGTTCGCAACCCGGGTCCAGGCGGCGGACTCGTACGAACACCACGCCGTGCACAGCGTAGTCAGCGCCATGACCAGGGCGATGACGGGCTCGATCCACAGTCTTTTCTTTGGAGGCGCAGCCGCTATTTCAGCCATGGAATTTCCCGTTCGTTAGGTCTCATGCGGATTGGTCAGCCTCTTTCGCTTTTTGCCGGGCCTCGTGCGTCTGGCTCACCACCGCGAAGAAGAAGGCGGCTGACCAGCCGCACATGAGAATGCCGGTGAGCGCCTCGACGCCGCCAACCAGGCGCCATTGGCCGGGCAGGACCACGTCCCCGTATCCGGTCGTCGTGTAAGTGACGGCGCTGAAATAAAGCGCCGTTGTCATGTCGGGTAGCGCGTGTCTCCAGGCGTAAAAAAAGGCCCACAACGCGATTTCCGCTAGGTGAAGGAGAATGGCCCACCCGGCGACCCGGATCAGCAACCAGGTCGAAACCCAAAACCGCACGCCGATTCGGAAGATCGTTTTCTCGAGCAGATTCATTGCGGCCGTCATGCCCATGGCATGCACCGCCACGCACAGCGCCATCAACACCCAGGCAGTGATTAGTTTCGAGAACATGCGAGCCAGTCGTTGGTCTAGGACACAACATTCGAACTCTTCATTCTGCGCTCGAGCAAGCCGCGCGCGGCCTGGCGCACCTGCGGGTCCGACATTCGATAAACGTTGCGATCGAGCAGGTAATGAATGAACCCCGAAGCGAAGCCGAGGGCGACGAGAATTGGCACCCACGACGAGGTCCGCAACCCGGTCGCGATTGCGCCGAAAATGCGGTCGCCATAATAGGCATCGGGCTGGCGATTGGCTTCGACCTCGAAGATGGGAAGGAGCAGCACGGAAACGACGGCCAGGAACAGAACGATTGCCCACGGACGGATGTTCAAGCCATGGAGAAGACCACGGATTCGTCCGCGTTGCGGGGCCGGCTCGCCGCGCACCGTTTGCGAAGCGAGGCCCGTGGCAACAATCCAGTGCTGCGATGTCCAGACGACCACGAAAAGAAACAAACTTCGCGGCTGGAGTGCGATCCCCACCATGACCGCGATCCCCAAAATGTATAAGACGCGCGGCCATGACCATCGTGAGGTGCGCACCTCGGCAAACAAGACCGCGACCGTGACGAGAACCAGCACGAGGGTGCCGCCATCGCGGATCTGGTCCTGGGCGGAGACCATCCAGGTGGGAAAGAACCATTGGTCGATCCACTTATCCTGGTAGGCGACCGCACCGGCCAGGACGTCTGCGAGAAAAACCAGAGCGCCTCCGACCGCCAGTGCGAAAAATCGATCGAAGCGTCTCGTTTGCTCGCAGCGCGCGCGCCCGGCGCGGGAACGATAGAGGGAGAGCGCGCCGAAATGCTGCGAGGCGAAATGCCAGGTCACCCAGGCGTAATCGACGATCGCCAGGAACACGAGCCGCTCCGCGCGACTCCAGGGCATCGCCTCGTCCGGGGGCAGAAAGAAGGCAAAACATCCGATCGTGATCAGAAGCGGAATGACGACGAACCGGACCGGCTGACTCCGCAGGAGCGGGCGATACGCTTCCGTGCAGTAAGCCAGGTAGGTGCTGCAAAAGCGGTGCCCGAGCCAGAACAACGCCGTGAGACCGAAGTAGAGCACGTCGAGCGGACTCGACTCCGGGTTAGCCCAGCCCGACGCAAGCCAGAGAACGATCGGCGCCAGCCAAAGCGCGCTCAACATCCAGAAGCCATCCCAGATCGGACCCCGAATCCAGGCCGATCCCTTTTCGGGCAGACCGCCGGCGGCCGCGAGGCTCGCAATTTCAATCGCTCCCGGAGCAGTGGAAGTAGGGCCCATTTCTTAAGGAGCGCGCGCAGGTGCAGTCGCCCTGGCCAAACAATAGGAAACCCCGGGCGGCGGTGGGTATTGGACCAAGGTGCAATATCTCCCATTGCCGGGTTTTGTTCTAAGATTGGAGCATGAACAGGACATTTGTGGCCGCGTTCGCCATTTGGGTTTCAACGGCAGTCCTCGGCGTGGCCATCACCATCCCGGCTGGAACGGTGCTGCGAGCGCGCACGATCGAGCCCGTCTCGAGTCACGCGAGAATTGGGTCTCCTTTCAAAGCCGAGCTCGAACACCCCGTAGTCGTAAAAGGAAAAGTGCTCTTGCCCGCGGGGACTCATCTGACCGGCGTGGTGGATGCGTCGCTCGGAAGCCGGCCAAAGTCGGACGCCCTCCGGGTGAACTTGAAAGCGATCCTGGTAAACGGGCGCAGCATTCCAGTCCATACCACGGGCGATTTTCGGCTCGACCGGCACGTGAATTCGAGAGGCGTCTCGATCTCCGGCCGCGAATGGAATTTCCCTTATCGGACCCGGATCTTTTTCAAGCTCGCCCAGCCGGTCAATCTGTAACAGGGCGACCGTTCCGGGGGTCCGCCACCCCTTTCAGGGGTTTTGATTGGTTCGTTGCTGTTCATCCCGGAGTTCGCTGCGCTCACTCCGGGCTCTAATTCCATCGCGCCTCCGGCGCTTTCAATCGCGAAGGTACGCCGGAGTGGAGTCTTCTGATCTCTCGCCTTCGGGCAGTCTCAGTCCCGAAGGGATGGCGGAGTAAAGCCCGGAGTGAAGCGAAGCGAGACGGGAATGTCTTTTCAATGAAACCAGCCCGGACAGTCTTAGTCCCGGTGGGACGTCGGAGTTAGAGCCCGGAGTGAAAGCGAAGCGAAACTCCGGAGTCGCGTTTCAAACGAAACCAGCCCCGGAACGGGGCGACGGACGGGAGCGCGCGCCGTGATCCCAGAGATAGATGATGCGCGCGTTCACGTCGTATGGTTAGGCGACGGGGGTGATAATCTCACGGCGTGTTCGAGTAGAGAACTTCGCAGTGGCCCAGGCATGTAACCGCCGAAATGCGAAATCGAGCAGGAAGGCAACAACCGCGCCAGCTGCCGCGCCACCCAGCGCTCCGTAAAGCGAGATGAGCCAGGCGGGACCCGCGGCCTCGAGGAGGTAGTGAACAAGCCACGCGCAGAGAATGCCGGAAGGAATGCCAGTGAGGAGCGCACACTGAAGCAGAAAGGCCCGCGCACCAGCAACCGGTTTTCGGGTGAGCAGGCCCACGACCACGGACGACGATAGGACGCCGACCGCAACGAGAGCCGCAGCGATGCCGCAAACCACCACCCCCACAACGATGCCAACGCCGATGAGAATCAGCGCGACGATGAGAAAGATGAGGGCGAATAGCGCCATAAACTCTGATTCGATTGGTCAGCGCGAGAGCATGTAGAGGAACTCCCGGATCCCATCTTCGCTGGCGATGCTGTGATCGTGCTCGGGCGACGGGACGAATTCGCATTTTTCCAGAACGCGGATGGAGCCGACGTTGTGGCTGGCCACGAAGGCATGGAGTGGCCGCTCTTTGATTTCGGCGACGAAGGCGGCGAGGGCAGCCGTCGCCACGCCCCGGCCCCAGAATTCGCGCCCGACCCAGTAACCGGTCAGCCGCCGATCCCCGGCGATCCAGCTTCCAATATTCCCGGCCACCTGCCGGTCGCAGACGATCGTTCGGATGATGTTCGAGGGCTCGCGGCGGAGCTTGGCCCAATGGATCATGAAGGCGTCATGATCCCGAGAGGGAAACGCCGCCATCTGGGCGGCTTCGGGGTCGCGCTGATGCTCGAAGAAGATCGGAAGATCGGAGTCGACCACCTCGCGCAAAATCACCTGTGGTGGATGGCTCATGCGCTTACCATCTAACGAGAACAAGCTCGGCGACGGCTGGCGGTAGAGCGCATCGCTGCGGTTTCATCCTTCATAATTCTTAAATCTTACTTTCCATGGCTGCCAGCCGCTCGCTCCCCATTCGGTTTTTTGCTCAGGACCTTGAGCCCGTCGAAACGGCATCGCCTGGTCAGGCCTCTCGGCTTCTTTCGTCGCGGGAAATCAGCTTCTTTGTCCAACGAGGGGCACCCAGCAAGCAAACGAGGCCGGCAGCAAGGGTCAAACACGGCCGAATGAGATCATAAAAATTCTGAATACGGGGGTCTCGTGTGGGAGCGTCGTGGGAGACGGTGAAATAGTGAATCCAGTTGATGACATCGGCGACCGAGGAAAGGATAAAAAAGAGTCCAAGAAACACGAAGGCGAAACTGTAAAGATCGGTGCGCGAAAGGCCGCCCACGCTCAACGTGGCATCAAAGCCGCGGCTGACGAGCCGCGCCACCGCAGGGGCGAGAATCCAGAGAAAAACGCCGAGGATGAGCAAAAGCAGACCCGGCGAACAGGTCATCAAGATAGTGGAAGTAGAACGCTCTTGGAATGAGGGAGTGACCAGCGCAGACGCGATGAGTGCAAAGGCGTGCAGGAGCCAATTGATCGCGAAAAGGCGGGCGACAATGACAACGATGCTACTTAATGGCATGAGCGTGAAAGGGGCCTAACAAGATGAGCGACGGCTGGCGAGGGCGCGCGTGGCGGCGGGTGAAGAGGCTCGAATCATGGAAAACTTAAGCGTCCGCCGGCCAGCGGTTGGCTGGATCGTCTGGTTAGGCCTTGGCGTGAATTGCTCGAAAAACTTCCTTAAGCGCGCATCGACCTTACGGCCACGAGTGCAGTCTGTGTTCCACAAATAAAAGCTGTCGGAGCGATAGGTGGTGCGCGCTCCGGCGCTGTCGAACAGGTCGACAACGAGGTAAGTGTCGCTGCGTGTATCGCCTCGCGTCGAATGGAGGTGTGGCAGATTCAGCGCAGTGATCAACTGCTGAAGCTTTGAAGGCGAGGTAATGTGAACCGAGCGAGAGTAGCCATGTCGCGCCTCGTCGCGAAGCCCCTCTGGCGACACTGCGACGGCGCGCTCGCTCAGCCAGCCGCGAAAATAGACATTAGCGCGAACCCAACCCGCTGCGTCTGAGGTAACCGCTGTGGTAACAAGCGCAGCAATCGCGATGAACGCTCTCATCGGCCCAACGAGAAAGAGATGAGCGACGGCCGCCGAGAGTGCGCGTTGCCCGAAGGGAAAAGGGGAAGAAGCCCGTCGAAACGGCATGGCCCTGGTTAGGGCTTTTGTTTGTTCGCAAATTGTTTGCCGATCCATCGAGTTACCAAGTGTGTAACAAAGTAGACGGCGACAGTATATAAACCGCAGGCAACGGCGACAACCACGTTGGTAGTGTGCAGTGAACGGCCCGTGACAATGGTCGAGACAGCTCCGCCAGCGAGCCAAGCGGGCGCGAGCAGGAGAATGCCGGCTTGAGCCCACAATCGCGACTGCCACCAAGCAGGCTGCCATCCCGCCGGCGGTCGCTCCTGCCAAGATAACGTCTGCAGAGCAGTCACCGCTAAAAACACTGCGATCGCGGCGGCGACGACTCGAGGCGTGTTCATAGAACTAAGGAAAATTATGCTGCAAAATTTCGCCTAACAAAGCGGCATTCTGGAGGGAATTCGTGGGCTTTGGGGCAGGGTCGCTCCCGCCTCGATGAATCGCGCTTTCAGCGCTGATGGGATTGCTTGGGAATTCAGTCCTGGGGCGTTGCCCCAGGCTGATTTGAATCGCGCCTTTGGCGCAGGCGGCGGTTGAAAGCGCCGCTCCCTGGTTTTGACTCGCGCCTTTGGCGCAAGCGGGCGGTGAAATAGGTGAACTAGAATGACCCGCCTTCGCACGGTCTTCCGCGAGGCAGGCGCGAATGGACGCGAATGGAAGAAGTGGTTTGAATCACTTCCGCGGACGGCGCAGCGCGCCGTCCCTACCTTTGATTCGCGCCGCGCCTCTACCCTATGCATGGAATTGCGGGTAGGTTTATTCGCGTGATTCGCGGGCCCGGCCGTCTTCTTGTAACCGAGGCGTTCCTGGTGCGGCCTCATTCGTTTTCAATGGTATCTCCGCGATGCTGCGGGGAAGCGCCTTCTTCAACGCGTCGAAGTCGTCGAAGACGTCGGATTCAGGAACCACCGCCGGGATCACCTGCAATTTCTCGAGGAGATCGCGGTGGGTCACCGGGATGCCTACCACCAGCACGCGCACCCCGGCGGCGATGAACCCGTTCAGCGCATCCTTTAGCGCATAAACGCCCGTCTGGTCCATGTAAGAGACGCGATCCATGCGCAAAATCAGGAGCCTGCTCTGCGCCGCCGCCTGCCGGGCGATGTCGAGAAACTGGCTGGCGAAGCCGAAAAAGAGCGGCCCATCGACGTGCTTGATGACGACCTGGTGGCGGACTGCTTCCGGGATGGTCAGTTCGTCCGCCCAAGGTTCGTCGATGGCCGGCGTGAGAGTCGTCTGCCGTGCGGCGGTATCGCTTACCTTTTTCATGAAGACGAACGACGCCACGATGAGGCCGACAGCCACGGCGATGATCAAACCGGTGAACACGGTCAGGATGAGAACGAAGAGCATTAAGAACGCATCCGACCGCGGCACCTTGAGGACGTGGCTAAAGCCGCGGTAATCGATAATGCCAATCCCGACCGCGACCAGCAGACCCGCGAGAACAGAGAGCGGAACATACTGGACCAGACCCGACAACCCCAGCAGGACGGCGGCGAGGAACAGGCCGTGGACCACACCCGACAGGCGAGTCTTCCCGCCGGCCTCGACGTTGACAACGGTGCGCATGGTGGCGCCAGCCCCGGGAATTCCGCCGATGAGACCCGCCGCGATGTTTCCCAGCCCCTGCCCGATGAGTTCGCGATTACTGTTGTGCTGGGTCCGCGTCAGGTTATCGGCGACCAGCGACGTGAGCAGCGAGTCGACTGTTCCAAGCAACCCGAGTTGCAACGCGGCGGCCATGAGTGGCACCAGCCGCTGAAAGTCGACCGAGGGCATCACGAGGCTGGGCAGTCCCGACGGAATCGCGCCAATCATCGGAACATCGAGCTTGAGCAGGCTCGCCAACGCCGTCAGTACCACCAGCGCCACGAGCGAAGCCGGGACCGCCTTGGTGAATCGCGGCAGGAGGAAGACGATCGCGATGGTCGCTCCGGATAAGGCGACGGCGGCCCAGTTGATGTTGGCGCCCAGCAGATGCAACTGGCCGAGAATGTTTAGTGGATTGGAAGAAGGCGCAGTCGCGCCGAGCATCGGAAACAGTTGCTGAAGGATGATGATAACCCCGATGCCGCTCATGAACCCGGAGATCACCGGGTAGGGAACGTAGCGGATGTAGGCGCCAATCCGGAACAACCCGAACGCAACCTGCAGTAAACCGGCGACAACAATGATGCCCACGACGGCAGGAAGGTTGACGGCGCCCGAGGGAATCGTGTTCGCCGCCACCACGGTCGCTACGACCAACGTCATCGGCCCGGTCGGGCCGGTGATCTGCACGGGCGTGCCTCCGAACACCGCCGCGATGATGCCGGCGGCGATGGCGCCATACAGGCCCGCCACTGGTCCCAGGCCTGAAGCGACACCGAAGGCAAGCGCCAGCGGCAGCGCCACAACACCGGCCGCCAAGCCGCCGAAAATGTCACCGCGTATGACGCGCGACGACAAGGCTTGGGCATCAGCGCTCACGCGTTGCATGCTCCTCGCTCGGGACGCGAGAATCTATTCCGGAGACAAGAATCGCACCCGCCCCGTTTCGATTTCATAGACCGCGCCGACGAGTTTGTAGCGCCCTTCGGTCAGACGCGCCTGGCATTCCGGCGATTCGAAGATCCGGCGCACTGTGCAGCGCACGTTACTTTCGATGGCGTCCGATAGCTGGGCTTCGGGGGATAGTTGCGGGTCGAGGTCTGGAAGTCCCGGGACGACGCTCGCCAGCAGGGCTTGAACTCGAGAGGGAAACTCCTTTCCCTCATGCTTGGTGGCCAGCGCCGCGCTGATCGCCCCGCATCCCTCATGGCCGAGCACCACGACCAGTGGTGTCTTCAGGTAAGTCCCCGCGTACTGCATGCTCCCTGCGACTTCCGGCGAGAGAATGTTGCCGGCCACGCGGATCACAAACAATTCCCCCAGGCCGGAATCGAAGATCACTTCGGGCGCCACGCGCGAATCGCTGCAGCCAAGGATGGTCGCGTAGGGACGCTGGGCCTTCGCCAGGTCGCCCAGGGTCTCCCGATGAAAGGCGGTCCGCGGCGTCTCGCCCCGGAGAAACCGCCGATTCCCTTCTATCAGCAGTGCGAGCGCCTCCTCAGCGGAGGGGCCGGTGTCCGGAGATGATTCCATAGCGAAAGTCTACTTTTGCAACAGTTAAAGGACCCTTGCCCCGCAGCCGGTAATTAACGAGCACCTGTATTTGCAGGCGCGTCAGGCCGAAAAGTAGGAAACACTGGCGGTGGCGGGTATTGGACCAAGGTGCAATATCTCCCCCGCCCTGTTCTGTCCTAAGCTCAGCCATGCGCAGGACGATAACGGTCACACTCGCGGTTTGGATCGCGGCGGCCGCCATCCCGGCCGGAACAACGGCCGCGAGTGGAATTTTCCCTTAGCGGACTGGGATGGTCTTTCACCTTGCTCAGCCGGTCAATCTGTAACTCGCAAATTCGAAAATCCGTCACCCCTTGCAGGGGTTTTTGATTGTCCGTTGCTGAATTCCCGGAGTTCGCTGCGCTCACGCCGGGCTCTACTCTTTCGCGCCCCCGGCGCTCCCATCGGAGACTACGCATCGAAGGCGGCGCTTCGTTGCCTTGCCTAAATCTCGATGGACGGCCGAGTTGATGCGACGCGCCTTAGTCCCGAAGGGACGGCGGAATAAAGCCCGGAGTGGAGCGAAGCGAAACTCCGGGATCTCGTTTCAACGAAACCAGCCCCGGGAACGGGCGGCGGATCAAGGCCTTTGTTTTGGCGCGTCGCGTCGCAAAGCGGCACCAGAAGAGGCAATACATTCGGCCGCGGCTAGACAATCGCAGAATCCAACTTTGCCTTCGCCAGCAGAATCGCGCGGCGGAGAGCGCGATCCACCAGGGAATCAATCGGCCAGGATGGTGAAATCCTTGTTCTGCTTCCGCACGACCGGCTCATCCGTAACGATGATCGTCGCGCCGGGCTTCAACGCTTCGTAAACTTTCGCGGCGAACTCCGGCGAGATTCGCACGCGTTTGGCGACCCCGGCGAAATCGCCACCGCTCGACACACTCATCCAATTCCGGCCGGGACTTCCCGGAACGAAAACGCTTTCCTTCGCGGTCACCCCTTCAAGCATGGTGAAGACGTGGCTGCCAAGCCGCCCTTTCACCTCGATCGCGGCGCGCCCGATCGGCTCGCCGTTGCGATAGACATAGACCGTCCGGCCCGCCGCGCTCACCATCATCGTGATGGGACCGCTTGTGCTCCGCTCCGGTTCCCATTGGTATTCGCCTTTCGCCAGCGACTTGAGCATCTCAGGCTTGAAGTCCGTCGGGGCCAGCAACAGCCCGGGGTTCGCGGCGAAACGCGGCTGCGTCTTGGCGTCGCCGATAATCACCGTGCCGCCGTTCCCGGTGATGGAAAAGAGCAGCGTGGAGAAATCATACGGCATCCGGACGCAGCCGTGGCTGGCCGGATAACCAGGCAAGTTGCCTGAGTGCATGGCAATACCGCTCCAGGTCAGGCGCTGCATATTCGGCATGGGAGCGTCGTCGTATTTCTTCGACCGATGGGTCTGCTTCTTTTCCAGAATCGTAAAGACGCCAGTCGGGGTGTCGTGCCCCTTGGATCCCGTGCTGACTGACGAGCGCCCCACCAGGATGCCGTTGCGATAAACGTGCATCTGTTGCAGCGGTATGCTCACCAGGACAACGACCGGGCCGGAGGGCGAGACCTTTGGACTCCACCAGTATTCCCCAGGTTTGAGCGGGCCGGTTGCTTTCCCGGTGGGTGTGCCTTTGGTGTGGAACGACGGCTGCGGCATCGCCTGAGCTAATGTTGTCTGCGCGGTCAGCGTGGCGAGGGTGATGGCGGCGGCGGCAGTGATCAATTTTGAGTTCATTTTAGTGGCTTGGAAGAACCGTGGCGCCCGCGCTGGGAAAATCGGGACGATTTCATTTAAGCTTATTTTCCAGCGGGTCGGTTCCCTTGAAATCACCGCCCAGGGCCAGGAACAGGTTCACGCGTTCGCGCAGACGGGAAGCGCGGACCTTGGTGTATTCGATTTTGGCCGCAAGGTTTTCGCCGCCGAGGCGCAGGATGGTAAACATGTCGGCCTGGCCTTCCTCGAGTTGTTTGCGGCCGTAGGTCACGCCTTCGGCGCTGGCAGAAACCATATCGCTGAGCGCGGCTTCGCGCTGGCGCAGGTAATACTCGCCGGCGAGAGCGTTCTCCACATCCTGGAACGCACGCAACGCTGTGCCGATGTAACTATGCATGGCGGCCTTTTGTTCGGCGGTGCGGATGTCCTGGATGGCTTTGAGTTCGCCGCCGAAGAAGATCGGCTGGGTGATGCCGCCGGCGAGGCTCCAGACCAGGGCATCGATCGATCCGACCCCATCGAGTTGCGCGGTTCCGAGACCGCCAGTGGCGCCAAGCACAATCCTCGGTAGCCGCGCCGTTTTCGCTTCGTGGACCCGGTGAAAAGCAGCTGCGAAACGGCGCTCGGACGCGATGAGATCCGGACGCCTTTCCAGGATTTGGGCGGGCAGTCCGGCAGGCACGCTTCTCGGCAGGGCGGGAAAGGAACGGCGTGCTTGAAACCTGCCCGCAGGATAATGGCTGGTGACGACTTCGATGGCGCGGATGGTTTGCGCCCGCGCTTGCTGCGCGATGACCAGTGCATCCTGGGCGCCCGCGGTGCGGGACCTGATTTGTGACATATCGAAGTCGCTGGCGAAGCCCTGGGATTTCTTCACGCCGGTGAGTCTTGTGTATTCGTTGTAGAGCTCGAGCGATTCCTGGGCGTTTGCCTCCTGTTGCGCTGCTTCGATCGCCGAGAAGTAAGCTCGCGCTACCGCCGCGGCGAGCGATTGCCGGGCAAATTCGTAGTCGGCTTCAAGCGCGAGACTTTCTGCCCAGGCCGCTGCTTTTTTTGCCCGGATCCGTCCCCAGACGTCAGCCTCCCAGGAAGCGCCGGCGGCAAGGCCATAGACCCAACGCTGCGATGAGGATTCGACGCTCGAATCGATGTTGCTGCCGCCGGGATTTTCCGTGCCCGGGGGGCCGAGATCCGGGGGATTAATGCCGCGGCTCAGATCGCCACTGAGATCCTGACCCTGGCGCGAACCGAGTCCCTTCATGGCGATGCGCGGATAAAGCGAGGAGGCCGCCACGCGAACGGCATAACGCGACGCTTCTACTCGCGCGGCGGCCGCCGCGAGATCGGGATTCCGCTCGATGGCGTCCTGCACCAGAGCCGTAAGCTCCGGATCCCCGAAAGTGCGAACCCAATTAGGAATGACGGGGCCGCGCCGATGCGGACCGGCCCACGAGCCGGGGAGTTGTTGGCGCACCGATTCGGGCGCGATGTTGGCGCCAAACGGTGGGATGGGCAGAGAGCAACCCGTCAGCGCAAGGCATGCAACTGTGCCGAAGATGGCGCGCAGATTCATGTCCGGTGGAAGTTAGTGAAGCTTAAAGACGAACCAGTCCATCTTCGTCGAGACGCGCACGAAGACTTTGCGGATGATGTGGAGAAGCTTGCCATGTTCGGTGTAGATCGCTCCGGCTCCCACCGCGCCGGCGGCGAGGAAGATCTCTCTGTCTTTCGGTTCGACCAGAAGCCGGACCGCGATGCGGTCGTCGGCCAGGCCAAGTGCCGCGGTGGTTCCCACCCAACCGCTGATGGGCATTTGGCCCTGCGCCGTGGCCCACATGATGGAGTCCACCTTGCACTTGATGATCCGGTCCGGGTAGGTCTTGACGAAGATCTCCGCCTCGTTGCCCGGTTCGACATACCGCAGCTCGTTCTGGTGATAAAAAGCAAGAATCCAGGGATCATCCTCCTGGATGAAGCTCATCACCGCATTAGACGCGACCGTCGTCGCGCGGACGCCGGGCCGGAGCGCGAGATTCGTTACGCGACCGTTGGCCGGCGCGAGATGGACGCAACCTTCGAGATCGTATTTCGCATTGATCAGGTCTGCTTCCGACTTGCTAATCTGCGCTTTGGCCTGCGATTCCGTGGCGTCGGCGGCGAGGAATTCGCTTTCGAGATTTCCGAGATCGCTTTGGGCCTGCTCAAGGTCGGCTCGTTTCCCGGCGCCGGTGGTAGCGAGCTGGGTGAATTGCTCGACGCGCTTTTTCGCAAGCTCAATCCGCGGAGTTAAGGAGGCCTTCTTGTTCGTGGCGTTGTTGAGTGAATCCTTCGCGCCCTGCAAGGTAGCCGCGGCTGCTTTCTCAGCCGCTTCGTAAGGCACCGGGTCGATTTTAAAAAGGACATCGCCTTTCTTGATCGGCCGGTTTGGTTCAATCGGAACCTCGGTCACCTGCCCGCTTACGCGCGGAACGACGGGGATGGTGTAATTCATCGCCCGGACATCGTGCGACGAGGGCGCCACGATGTTCATGATGAGGATGATGACGGTCAGCGCGAAGATCGGAATCGTGACGACGATGACCTGGCTGGTGATGTTCCAGGGGAGCCACTTCTTCTTGATGAAGATGAACCAGACGATCACCGAATAGATGATCAGGAGGATGATTTCCATTAGGCGTGCCCTCCTTTGTGATGTTCACCTTCGACCACGTGCTGAGCTCCGTCCCCGTCGTGGTGAGCGAGCGATTCATCGACATCGGTACCGTAAGCCAGCTTGTGGAGGACAGGTTTGCTGTAGGCCCAGAGCCAGGCGATGGGCCAGAGAAGACCGCCAAAGACAAGAGAGAGCAGACAGAGGCATTGAATCGCGCGCGTCTGGGGATGCAGCTTTTTATGGGCGATTTTTTCCGGCAGGATGTGGACTAGCCAGAAGATCACGATGCCGATGAGCGGCGCGATGATAATGACAACCCACGCGATGCCATTCGCGATGGAGTCGAGCGTTTCGCCGTGGAAAAGAGAGGCCTGCGCCGAGTTCGGCAGCAACGCCATCCCCAGAAGAATGAGCAGGCGCGATCGTGGTGTCTTCATGTTCAATACCCAGGCAGGCGTTGGAGAGTGGTGGCGAAGGCCGCTACGAAATTTGTATGAGCGCTTAATGGGTCTTTTGCGGGACGCTCGAGGAGCGAGTTTGGTCGGGGTCTGGCTCCTTGAGATCATCCGGAAAACAAGTCGCCTAACGAGACACGGCGGCTGGAGTTAGCACGAGCTTGTCCACGTTATATGAGGCCGTATAGGAGTAGGTTTCACCGGGCCGGACATTCAAAGTTCCGTGCCAGTCGCCGCGGGCACGATTGGGAGACGCGACGATCAGGTGGCGGCCTGGGGTGAGATATCTTTCGAAGCCGCTGTTCCGCCGAACGGTTCCCGCGGGCTTGCCATCGATGTAAATCGCGACGGACACGTTGTGGCCCAGCGCGACCGAGCGCTTGATAATTAGCCGCCCGCCTTGGGCGGCACTCATGGTGTTGGCCGGGATCCGGCTGGCGCAGCCGAAGAAAACGAGGGCGCACATTGCCAGGCGCAGGGCCCGAACGGAAAAGATCGCGAACATATTTTCCTTTTTTAGATCAATCACGAGATTCGATTTTTTGATTTCCAGTCAGAGTGACAGTCCACATTTCCGGCATCTACTGGACCAAAGTGCGATACTCCGAGGGTGGATCGCTTTGAACGCCGGAATGGCGCGCCGGGTTTAGTTGGAAAAATCTAACCGCGGATGACACGGATGGCGCGGATGTGGATTAAAGATGATGAACCCAGGTTCCCGCCTTCTCCCATCCGTGAAATCCGCGTAATCCGCGGTTCTCCCACGTCTGCCGTTTGAGCAGCGCGGCCTATAACTTCGAGCGCTGTCCGTCACCCCTTGCCAGGGGTTCGACAAACGCCACGCATCGGTTCCCGGAGTTTCGCTCCGCTCCACACCGGGCTTTGATCCCCTGCCCCTTCGGGGCTGGCCGCGGAACAGCTGCGAACCTGTGTTGGGTTCCTTGACGGATGAGATCCATCCCGGAGCGCCGGAAGGCAGCGTCGGAATTAAAGCCGGGAGTGGAGCGAAGCGGAACTCCCGGTGGATTTTGGGGAACAATTAAGCCCCTGAAATGGGGCGACGGAATGCATTGGTTCCAGGAGTCCTCCGCGGCTCAGGCCGCCAGCGCTTCGTGAACCATTTGGACCAGAGTTTCGTCGTCGAACGGTTTTGCGAGGAAACCAAATGCGCCTGCCTCCAGGGCGGTTTGACGTACCGCCGGATCGTCCCGGCCACTCATGAAAATGATGCGGGTCTGTGGCGACGCTTTGCGCAGCTCCTCCTGCACTTCCAATCCATTCATGTCCGGCATCCAGACGTCGAGAATGGCGACCGGGCACCGAGTCTCATTGATGGACCCAAGAAAGACAGTCGGATCGGTAAATTTTTTCGCCTTGAGGCCCTCGCACTTCAGCAGGCGTTCCAGCGCTCTCAGCATCGAGAGGTCGTCGTCGAGGAGGCAAATGCAAGACGAGCCGTTTGCGGACGAACCGTTTGAGGATGCCCTGGCCAGAGGTTCAGGACGATGAGCTAAAGCCCTCATGGTGTGGTTGGATAGAGGATGAGGTTCGCAAGAAAAGGCGAAGGAGAACACTGGACTTTAGTCTCATCCTTTTCCCGTCCTCTGCTTACGAATCGTATTTGACCAGTCCTGCGGATGCCGCGGAGATTATTCTGTTCGTTTCGCCTTCGGTGGCCCTCGGCAGGCAAATCGTGAAGAGCGCGCCGCCCGTAGCCAGGGTCTTCCCGGAAAGCGTTCCATCATGGGCTTCGATAATGCTGCGCGCAATCGCCAGGCCCATGCCGGTCCCTTCCGTTTTTGTCGAAAAGAAAGGCTCGAACAATTTATCGACGATCCCCGGTGGAAAGCCCGGTCCCGAGTCCTGGACGCTCACGCAAATATGATCGTCGCCCAGCGGTTCCACCTGGATGACAACGCGCCGGGCCTCGGGGCGGATAACGCTCAGGGCGTCGAACGCGTTCAAGGTCAGGTTAAGCAACACCTGCAAGAGCTGAACGCGATTGCCCATCACCTGGCCGCTGTTTTCCGCAATCCTCGTGACCAGGTTTATCTGCCGGGCCAGCGCGTCGGCCCGGACGATCCGGACGAGATCCCGGATGATCTCGTTAGGCCGGATCGGCGAATACGAGGTCTCGCTCTTGCGCACCATGTTCCGGATACCCTCGATGACCTCGCGAGCGCGATGACCGTCCGCCACGATGTCCGCCAGCAATTCCCGCAATTCTTCCGGGCCGAGGGTGTTCCGCGCGAGCATCCGCTGCCCGGCACTGGCGTTCGCGACCATGGCTCCGAGCGGGTTGTTCACTTCATGGGCGAGAGAGGCCGCCAGCTCCCCCATCAGGGCCATCCGGCCCACTCGCGCCAGTTCCGTGCTTTGCACATGAAGATCCAGTTCCGCCTGCCGACGCTCCGTGATATCGGCGCAAGCGCCGATGTAACCGAGGAAGTTTCCCTGCGCGTCAGAACGCGGGACTCCCTCATCCGTGAGCCAGCGGTATTCCCCATCGTGACGCCGGAGCCGGTATTGCATGATAAAGGGCTCCCGCCTATCGAAGGCTGTTTCATAGGTCGCCAGGCAGGTACTCAAATCCTCCGGGTGCACACCGTCCGCCCAGCCATTACCCAGCTCTTGCTCCATCGGCCGACCGGTGAAGTCCAGCCACACCTTGTTGAAAAACGTGCAAAGCTTATCTGGACCGGCCATCCACATGAGCACCGGAGCGGTATCCGCCATATTGCGGAAACGCGCCTCGCTTTCACTGAGCGAACGTTCCGCGCGCCGCCGCCGGAAGAGATTTGCGAGCAAAGCGGAGATCAGCACCGCCTGCGCAATACAGATCGAAGCGCCGAGGACAATCCATCCGCGGTACTGTTGCCAGGCCGTAGGAGAGCGAAACAGGACTGCGCTTCCCTGCGGGAGTTTTTTCTCATCGATTCGCCAGCGCTGTAACTCGCGCCAGTCGTACCGGGGCGCCAGGCGCTCGACCAGGACAGGCTCAAGGCTCGACGCGGGCTCTCCATCGAGGATGCGGATTGCCATGGCCGCAGCCTCTCTTCCGATGCGGTCGCCTTGATAGAGGCGGCCGCCCAGGATGCCGAGCCCCAGTTGGTGCTCGAAAATGCTGTTAATCGGGGCATTCGCCACCGCATGCAAGCGTTGCAAGGCCTCGTCGGCATTATGCGTCACCCCCGCGGCGTCGCGAAGCAGGAGAAGGAGAAAGATAAAGGAATCAGGCGGCAGGCTTTTTGCCTTTTCCACCATTTGATCGAACGGCAGGTCGTCTAAGTAGATGAAGTTAATGCGCTCGGACCACGGCGCGGTCGTCTTCTTGAACATCTCCTTCCAACGTTGCTCGAGCGGGGTAGCTCCGATTACCACTGCAATGTTTTTTGTCCGGGGCGCGACAGTGAGCATGTCCTCGAGCAAACCCGGGATATCGAAAACCTGCCCGATGTAGGCGGCGTTCTTATCGAGTGCTCCGGCAGGCAGCAACCGGCGGTCCAGCGACGTGTAAAGGATCGGTGTTTCTGGAAAAAGCCGTTCCCGATACTGGGCCACGAAGATCCCCGCGGGCGACCCGATTGGCACCACGAGATCGGGCTTCCACTTGCGCTGCCGCTGTTCGAGGTATTCGACAATCGCTTCCTGCATTTCAGGATCGGAATACCGTGCCATGTCCAGGGAAACCTCATCGAGATCAACGCGCTGGCCCAACTTCTGGACCAGCTCGGTCTCGAAAGCGACGGCGTGAACGCTGAACGGCGGCGCGGCGCTGCCAAACGAATGAACAACCAGCACGCGCTTGGCCTGCTCGCCTTCCGCCGCCGCGGCAGGCAGCGTGAGCAGCGCCGCAAAAATACACCCGGCCACCCCGGTTAGAGAACCGAGTCGCATCAGCCGGCGGATCAAGCGTGGATCGTCTTCATTCATCCCGGGGTGCCCCTTCACCGCTCATGCTTTGGAAAGGCAGACTAACAAGGCACAGCCTTAAACCAAGCTGAGAATCGGTGGATCAACGGGCAGCCGCTTGATTTGCTTACGCGGTCAGGGCATCAACCGGGACCCCGAGCCATTTGGCCGCCTTGGCGCGATCCGTAAAAAGCGAAACCTGGAGCGGCGAATGATCCGTCAACATGGCGTGCAGCTTGGCATAATGCGCCGTGGCCCGGCTCGTAACATAGAAAGCAGATTTCACCGGCGGTTTCGGAGTGGCCGAGAGACGCCGGAAAAGGGCGACATGAAAAACGAATTTGAAGTTCAGGTCGACCATGTCCAGCGCCGATAGATCGGTAAAGCGGTTTAACGGTTTGGTAGTCCGCCTTTCGACCGTCTCGATAAAACCAATAATGTCATTGACCTTGGCTTCATCCAAAACGCCGCGCGGTTTCCAAACGAGAAGAAGCAATTCTTTTCGGAACAGCACCTGTTCAGGGAGTTTCATACGTCAGCACTAAGCCGCCTCGGGAACCCCCGAATGGCCGGACGTCCCGCCCGTATTCTCCGGACCGGGCCAGGCCCATTGCTATTGGACTTTAGTCCCACCCGGCGCGGCGGGAGGATGGCGCCGGCGAGGCCGCTTCGATTTTCTAATCGTTGAGCACTTCGGCTGCGATTGGAATGGTCGTAATGACACCAACCGCCACCAACGTCCACCCGATCGCCCGTCTCTGCTCGGGCGCGAGCTTATCGCTCAGGAGCAGTCCGATTCCCGCACCTAACATCACCCGGGTCACCGCGATCAGGCCCACTTCCGGCAGGGTTACAGCGTGCTTCTTCATACCGAATTCTAATTCGCCTGCGGATGTTGTCCAAATCGCGAACCGTTCCCGATCCGTTACGGGGGCTACCGCTTTGAATCCCCGCGATCGCCCTCCCCGCTACCGGGGACGAACATCGCTCCCAGGACGCGGCTGTAGTTGTAAATTTGGAAACCATTTTCCCGCGCGAACTCGCGCACCAGCGGTTCGCGTTGTTCATCATCAACAGATGGCCAAACACGCTGAAGTTCGTCAGGACGCACAAAACATCGTTTCTCGATTTCGAGAGTCGATCGGATCCGCTGGACGAGTGCCTGCACGAGGGTGGCGCGATTTTGCCCGATCACGAAATGCCGTCAATAGGGATTATCCTGATTGTGCGGCCATCAATCCCGACCAGCGCCCGGCTCCAGGAGCTGCGGGCCCGCAGAATTCTCAAGAAACCGAGCCGGCCCGGAGAACTGCTGGCCGCGGTGCGCCGGGTACAGACAGGCCACTAAACGCGACCATCCCTAAACGAGCACGAGCACGAGCACGAGCACGAGGAGGAATTAACGTAGCTCGTCAGTACCAGATGCCGCTCGGTCCCCAGCCGTACCACATGCGGGCCGAGGCGCGTTCCATCTCCATGGCCATGTAGTAATCCTGCCGCATCTTTTGCGCGACGGCGAGGTCGCGGTAGCGCGAGTACTCCGCTTCGCGACCGACATAAGCGACGCCTTCCTTTTCGTCCTTGAAAACATAGAAGACTTTTCCGTCCACGGTGGCGCGTTGCATGTGCCTGTCTGTGAGCGAGGCGTAAATCTCCTTCCGCTTCGGTGTGTCCGGCGTTCGAACGTGAAAGCCAGCCTGGAGGAGAAGCGATTTCGTGTTGGCGGTTTCCATACTGGCGCAGCCTGCCAGCCCGATGAGGGCGCCGGCCAAAACAGGCAGAGCGGCGAAGAGGAATGCACTCTTTGTTTTCATGATAAGGGTTCCTTCGATCGAGTCGTGAAACGTGGGTTTCACTGTTGTTAGGCAACAAGGGTTTCTTAACCGAGCTTTCCCGGCAATTGGACTTTGGGGCAATGAGCCTAAGGCCCTGGAGCAGCCGTCGCCATGGAGCCGGCGCGCCTTCGTGTCCGCCAGTCGGACGGACTCGTCCCGTGGCGAGCCGGGGGGATTTGTCGTCTCGCCACCGTCGAACCACGCACAGCAATCTTGACGGCTTTAAGCCGTCAAGATTCGGAGTGCGTCGGCCAGATTGCTTTGGAGCCGGCACGCCATCGTGCCGGAGGGTTAGGCGAGGCTCCACCTTGTTGCATCAGCTATTCTTCCTTCCGACGGCTCGCCGCGGCGAGCCGTCCTTCCAACCGTTATCATTCCGCTGCTTCCGCAAGGGCGTGCTGGACGGCGGCCAGGAATTGCTCGTCGTCGAAGGGCTTGATGAAAAAAGCGACTGGGCCGATCGCCATGGCCGTGGCGCGAGCGGCGAGGTCGTCGCGGGCCGTGACCACAATCACGCGCGGGCGTGGCGTGAGCGCGCACATCCGGGCGAGAATTTCCAGACCGGTCACCCCTTCCATCCAAATATCTGTCACCACCAGGGAGACAGAGTGGACGGCGCTGTAGGCCAGGAACTCGGCAGGTTTGTTGAAGGCGCGCACCGCGATTCCGTCCGAGGCAAGCAAAAATTTCATCGAGCGAAGGACGGAGGGATCGTCATCGACCAGGCAAACTTCGGCCGGGGGGTTCATGCGGCCTGGCTTCTTGAATCGCCACGCGTGGCCGGCAGATGGAAGGAGAAACAAGCCCCGCGATCCGGTGCATTTTCCGCAGTAATTTTGCCGCCATGGGTTTCGACAATGGAACGGACAATGGTCAATCCCATCCCCATGCCGGTTTGCTTGGTGGAAAAGAAATGGTCGAAGACTTTTTCCGGGCGATCCTTTGGCAAACCGGCGCCGAAATCGCGCACACTCACTTGCGCGGCTTCGCCGTTGAGCGAGCGAGTGGTGACAATGATGCGCCGTTCCGTAGGCGGGAGCGCTTCGACGGCATCGAGCGCGTTCATGATCAGGTTGAGCAGCACCTGTTGAATCTGGACTGGCGCCGCTTCCACCTGCGGCAACTGATGGTCCATCTCGGTCGTGACCACGCTTTCTCGCAATACGATATCCGAACTGACCAGTCGGAGAGTATCCGCGATGATGGCGTTGAGGTTGAGCACGCTCCGGGTGAGATTCGTGTCTTTCCGCACGAGCGTTCGAATCCCGCGAATCACTTCCGCAGCGCGCTGGCTGTCGGCCGAAACGTCCTGGAGCAATTCCTGAAACAAATCGCGATCGAAGTTCCCGCGCTCGAGAAAGCGCCGCGCGGCCGAGGCGTTATTGGCTATGGCGGTGAGCGGCTGGTTCAATTCGTGCGCGACCGAAGCGGTCATTTCCCCCATCAACGCCACCCGGTTTAAATGCGACATCTCTTCGCGCTGGATTTGCAACTGAAGATCGGCCTGCTTTTGCGCGCTGATATCGATCGTTACCCCGAGGAGTTCCAGGAGATTCCCCTGTTCGTCCGCCAAACAGCGCCCGCGCACGATGACCCAGCGCGTTCTGCCATAGGGCAGAAGAAGACGGTGCTCCGACTCGAAAACTCCGAGGGTGGAACAGGCGCGATCGAAAGCCGCATGCACCGCGGCGCGTTCGTCGGGATGCACGCGCGCGCAAATCAAATCGCGGTTCAACGGTTGTTTGGAATCAAATCCGTAAATGGCGCGCCCTTTGTCGCTCATCCAGGCGGTGCGCTGTTCCGGATAGATGACCCAAAAGGCCAGGTCCGCCGATTCCGCGGCGAGATTGATGCGCGCCTCGCGCTCTCGCAATGTTTCCTGGGCCCGCTGTCGCTCAATGGCGATGCCCGCGATGTGAGTCGCAATTTGGGTCAGGCGCAGCTCCTCCGGATCTGGGCCGCGCTTCTCTTCGCGATACATCGCAAACGAGCCCAGGACCTCCCCCTGAGGGGAAAGAATGGGGGTCGACCAGCAGGCGCGTAGCCCGCAAATCTCAGCCAGGTTCCGATAATCGGCCCAGAGCGGATCGGTCAGGACATCTTTGACGACAACCGGCTTACGCAGGTACATGGCCGTTCCGCAGGAGCCGTTGCGCGGGCCGATCGGCGCGCCATCGACGCCTTTCACATACGCCTCCGGCAGACTCGGCGCCGCGCCGTGATGGACATGTTTCCCATCGCGGCCCAGGAGCAGAATAGAACAGCGCAATCCGTCGGCTTGCGCTTCCATGAGCAGAACCAGGCTGGTGAGAACTTCCGGAAGGGTGGCGTTGGCCGCAATCATTTCCAACACACGGCTCTGATCGAAGAGGAAGAACTCTTCCTTTTTGATGTCCGTGATGTCGCGGCAAACTATCACCCCGCCCGCCAGCTCACCATCGGAACCCCGAAGCGGACGGCCGTTGACCCGTATCCACAGTCCGTTGGGCAATTTCGCGTGCCGGACGAAAATCTCGACATTGTTTACTTCTTCGCCCCGGATCGATCGGGCGAGAGGCAATTGTTCCGGCGGAAAAGGCGTGATCCTGTCCGGCAGGTAGAGGCCGTACTCACGCGACCATTCGTTCGCGGCAATCTGGGCGGCGCCCCGCCCAAACATTCGTGCGGCCTCCGGATTGAAAACGAGGAAATTCCCGTTGCGGTCCGCGACGATGACGCCGTCACCCATGCTGGAGAGAATGGAGCGAAGAATTTCGTTCGTACCCGAGAGTTTCTCTTCCGCCCGTTTCCGCTCCATGACCAGGTCCAATTGGGCCGCGATCGCGGAAATGACGGTGACCAGCCGTTTGTCTTCGGTCCGGGCCTCGCGCACGAAGAACTCGATGACGGCGATGACCTCTTCACCCGAGAGAATGGGAATGCCGACAGCGGCCTTCAGTCCCACTTTCGCTGCCGGCGTGTTCCGGGGAAAATTCCCGTCCAGGGTAACGTCTTCTATCCATGCGGGCTGTTTCGATTGCCAGACGCGCCCGGGCAGACCAGCGCCCGGGAGGAAATGGGAATTTTCGGAAGCCGCTCGAAATCGCGTCAGATTAGCTTCGCCGCAAAACCAGACCGCCCCGCAGTCCAAATGGGTCCTCTCCTGATTCGGCACCCAGGCCTGCCCGAGGATCCAGCCCGTTTTCTCGCAAACCCGGCGAAGCACGACTTCCAGGGCGGAAGAGAGATCGCTGGCCGCCGCAACTTCGAGCGTGATCGTCTGGAGGAGGCTGAGCTGCTCTTCACGAGATGGCTGCATCTCCACCCCCCGTTGTGTCTTGTTTCCCGTGTTCAGGTTCGGTTCGCGTCGCCAGGGCGCGGTGGACAGCGGAGAGGAATTCTTCGTCGTCGAAAGGCTTGATAAAAAAAGCGAACGCGCCGAAATCCATGGCGGTCTTTTGCGCGCCGGGGTCCTTGCGCCCAGTCATCACGATCACCCGGGTGCCCGGCGAAATGCGGGAAAGTTTCGACTGTACTTCCAAGCCCGTCATCCCCTCCATCCAGATATCAAGGATCACGAGGGCGACAGGATTTGCTTCCACATGGGCCAGAAATTCGCTCGGCTTCCGGAAAGAACGCACGGCCAATCCATCAGAGACCAGCAAGCGCCCGACCGCGTTGAGAATGGCGACATCGTCATCGACCAGGAAGACAATCTCCGCCGCAGCCGTTTCTCCGGACATCATGCATATACCACGTCATCCCATTGGTTTGCGGGAGGCGTCGCAACGCGCAGATTAATCGTTTCGCTTCGGCTGGGTATTGGACTTTGGTCCTATGCCGACGGCGGCGGGCAAAACCCCGGCGGTCTGGGAAAACCGGACCAGATCGGGAACCGAGGTGAGTCCAAGCTTCTGCATCACCCGGCCGCGATGAACCTTGATGGTTTTCTCGGCGGTGTTGAGCTCGTCGGCGATCTGTTTGTTCAAGAGGCCCACGATGACGAAGCGCAGCACTTCAAATTCGCGCGGCGTCAGTTTGTCAATCATGTCGCGCGCCGCCCGCCGCTCAGCGCGCTGGCGCAGAGCCTCCTTCGCCCGGAAAAACGCTCGCGCGACCGCTTCGATGAGTTCCACGTCGTCAAACGGCTTCAGGAGAAAATCGACTGCGCCATTTTTCATGGCCTGCCGGCAGGTCGGCACATGGGCGTGCCCGGTAATGAAAACGATCTGCTCCCAGGCCCCGTGGGATTCGAGCGCCTGCTGCAAATCCAGGCCGTTCAGGCCCGGCATCCGGACGTCGAGCACCAGGCAGATCGGGCCGGAAAATGTTTCCCGTGCCAGGTAATCTTCGGCCGAAGCGAACATTTCCGTGGCGTAACCGGCGGACTTGAACAAGCGCCGTAAACCGCGACGAACCGATTGGTCGTCGTCCACTACGCAGACAAGCTCCGGGGCCGCGCTCATTGGGGGGATTGCATTTTAGTAATTTCTGGGGTCATAGGCAAGCGAAAGCAAAACCGGGCGCCCCCTTCTACGTTTTCGGCCCTCAGTTCGCCGCCGTGCCCTTCCACGATCGAGCGGACAATGGTTAACCCCATTCCCATTCCATCGGGTTTGGTGGAAAAGAAATGGGAGAAGATCTTGTCCGGATCTTCCTTCGGAAGACCGATTCCGTGATCGCGGACACTGACCTGGACAAATCCATCGTCCGCGGCGGTGGCGATCAGGATCCGGCGTTGCGGAACAGACGTGTGCTGCATCGCCTCGAGGGAATTGACAATCAGATTCAGCAAGACCTGGTGAAGGAGAACCGGATCGGCCGAAACCGGCGCGAGGCCGGGCGCCAGATCGGTCTTCACCGTGGTGGAGCGGCCGAGCAGGTCGGAATGCAATAGCCGCAGCACCTCAAGAATAACCTCGTTGAGATCTACCGGTCGCCGGTGCTCCTCCCCTTTCCGCACCAGGCGATGAATGCTGTGAATGATCTGGCCCGCCCGCCGCGCATCCGCAAAAACGTCGCCCAGCAATTCCTCGAACATCGGCACATCGATCTCGGACGACCCACGCGCAATGAACCGCTTCCCTGCAGCGGCGTTGCTGGCGATGGCGGTGAGCGGTTGGTTCAGCTCGTGGGCAAGTGACGCGGTCAGTTCTCCCATCAAAGCCACCCGGCTGAGGCGCGCCATCTCTTCGCGCTGAAGCCGCAGGTCCAGGTCCGCTCTTGTTTGCGCGGTCACGTCGAAAGCGATCCCAATGAGTTCGCTGATTTGCCCGCGCTCGTTTCTCAGATAGCGCCCCCGCGCGATGTGCCAGCGCGTTTCACCATCAGGCAGGAGCAGCCGATATTCCGCTTCGTAGGACAAAGTTGAGTTTCGCGCTCGCTCCATGGTTTCACTAACCTTGATCCGATCCTCGGGATGGACCCGGGAGAGGAAGAGCTCGCGCGAGAGTGGTTCCCCGGGTCCCAGAACGTAGAGAGCACGGCCGTTTTCACTGATCCATGATTCTCCTCGATCAAAGTCTATGGTCCAGAGGGCAACGTTGGCGGATTCGGCGGCGAGACTGATTCGCTCTTCGCGTTCGCGCAACGCTTTGACCCCGCTGTCCCGTTCTTCAATCAGCGCCGCGAGAAACAACAGAGGGAGCGACATGAAAATGAGAAAAAGCTGGACCGAGAGAGCATTTTCTTCGGCCGAGTTGTCGGAAAACGGTCCCCGCCCGTGGGCCCCACCCCAGATCGCCAGGAAAGTAACTACCGCGATCGCGGCGGTTGCGCCTCTGGCTTTGAAACGGACCGCCGCCCAAAGCAGACAGGGCATCGGCAGGTAAAGAAAGGCCGGGTCCGCACCCGCAGTTAGTTTATTGAATAGAATGAGACAGATGGCGAAGAGCGTGAGCAAGAGCGCTGCGCCCTCGATCCATCGTGCGGGCGAAATCTTTTTCCAGCGGCTAAAGTCCAGCGTCCCCGCGCTGATAATCAGAGGCGCAATGGTAAGGGCCGCCAGGACATTGGAAGTAAATCGAATGCGCCAAAGTTCCCAGTAACCGCTGTCCCCCCACTGATTCAGTTTTACAAACGCAGCATCGAGGAACGAGGAAAGGAATGGGCTGACGAGGACGCCGAAGAAGCAGAAAATCGCGACGTTTCCCATCCGATCGAACCGGATGGGCCGAGGCAGGAAGGCGCGGACCGAAGCAGCCCCGATCAACGCTTCTACACAATTGCTGAGAAACCAGCACAGAATCATGCGCGGGGGAACGTTGCTTTGCACTTGGACGAGCCAGTGAGCGGGCAACGCCGCCAGCAGGAGGATCCACCACGTCCGGCGCGGCGTCAGCAACAGTGCCGCCAGCAGGATTGAATTAGGCGGCCAAAGGACCGAGATCGGGTGCGGCTGGAAGGTGAGCGCAAAACCAATTTTCGCGCCAAAATAATAGCCGGCAAAAACGAGGGCCGCGGCCGTGATCACCCGGCTCAATTCCGCCGGGGCTGGCGCCACAGAAGGCGCTTTGCCGGTGGCGACCACGGTCTCGCGATTGATTTCCATAGCCTCCCTCATTACGCCCAGAGCGAAGGAGCAAGGATACCCACTTCATTCCCGATGGGAAATCAATCTACGTAAATCGCGGGGGCTCTTCGGCCCGGTTCCCGCTTTACCGCGGGGTCTCGTAAGGCGGCTCGTCGGTCGCAATCGGCGTAGTTTGGGCGGGCGGATTAATCAGATTGAAAACGATGGCCGCGAAAATCGCAGCGCCGAAATCCGCCACCAGGTAAATCCAAATGTTGCTCCAACTCGAGATCCCGAGCACCGAGATTCCCACGGCAACGGCGGGATTGAAGGCGCCGCCGGAAATGTCGCCGACCGCAAAGGCGCCGGTCATCACCGTCAGTCCGATGGCGAGCCCGTAAAAGGAATTGCCCGAAGTCCCCTCCGCGGTGGCAGCGTTCAACACCACGTAAACAAGCGCGAAGGTGAAAAGAAATTCCGCCAGCAAAGCCGGCCCAACGTGGGGCGCTATCGGGACGACGGCAACTCCGGCCCGCAGACACTTGCTCACCACCAGGGCCGCTACCGCAGCACCGGCCACCTGGGCAATGATGTAGGGAATGACGTCCGCTACCATCACCTTGCCGCGGATCAGGACGCCCAGCGTCACCGCCGGATTATAATGGCCGCCGGAAATGTGGCCCCCGGCATACACCATCACCATGAGTGCCGCTCCGATGGCCAGCGGCGCGATCACACTCGCCCCGGCGCCGATCACCGTGCAACCGATCGTCAAAACCAGGAAGAAAGTTCCGATGAATTCCGCGATGTACTTGTTCATGCCAGAAAGTGTTACGCGAAAATGCGTCGCGGAAGCAAGCGTGTCGTCGAAATGCCCGGCCGGCTACTTCCCCTCCTCCGGCGCATATTTTCGGAGCGCCGATTTCGTGCCGTCGCCATAAATGACCTGGACAGAGGCGAATTGGGTTTCAGTTGGGACCACCACGCATTGATCGACTGAAGCCACGTCGTCGATCGTCATCATCTTGTCGGTCGGTTTGAATTGGAAGGTCTGGTCGAGGGCATCGCTCCCGAGGGAGTACCGGATTTCTTTAATGGCGGGGCGATACATCAGGAGAATTGTGAAACAAAGACGCCGGGGCGGGCCCGGAAGAAAGAGCAGCCACGCCGGTTTGTCGGCATTGAGAGCGGTCTTCGCCACGTTGAGTCGCGCGGTCACCGTCGAAAACTTGAATGGATACGGCCCGTTGCTTTTCTCCGTTCGATCCAGGTATTTCACCTCGATCGCGTGTTCGCCGGGCGCGAGATTTTTCAAATGAACCCGGGAGTCGATCATGTCCGTTCCGGTTTGCGGGTTCTTGTTCTGGAGAAATCCCGTGGATTTAAAGTCACCCTGGCCATCGAGCCTGTAGAAGATTTCCTTCGCTCTCGAATCGGCGAGCTGAAGAATGACATCCCAACCGTCACGCGCTTCCTGGACCATGAAGGTGACCGGATTTTCGAGGACATTCTCCGGGAGGCTGGAAAGCTTTGCCCAGCGCGCGTCCGCGGTCTCGATCCATTTTTGGGCCTCCTTCTTATCGAGGAAATAGCGGAGAAATTTACCGCCGGCCTGGGCGTCACGGTACTTCTGGAGCCATTCTTTTTCCGCGCGCTGATCCGCCAGCGTCTGTTCGCCGCGGCGCCCCTCGGAGTATTCCTGACTAATCAGCCACGGGAGCGGGCCGAACTCGGGATGGCTTTGCGCGAGCGCCTCCAGCTTTTTCACGCGAGCGTCGGCGTCTTCCAGCATGGCGAGCGCCGTGTCGTAGGAGACCGTGCGGGGCGTCAATTTGGCAAAATACCGCATCGCTTCGAGAGCCCCTGCCTTGCCGTCCGCCATCTTCAACATGGCGGAGTAACTCAGCCACGGATCGAGCGCTTCCAGATTGGCCGACAAATACTCAGCGTATTCCTTGCGGGCGGATGAGAAATTCCCGCTCAGCTCGTGGATCCGGGCGTTGTGATAATGCTCTTCAGGCGTCTTCGCGTTTGCGATGACACCGCCGTTCGACGCGAGCGCATCGAACCGGTCCGCGATTTTTTCCAGCGTTTGCTGGCTTTTATCGATCTTCGTGGACACCTTGCTCTGCCCAAAGACCAGCCAGATAACAAGAAGCGCCACAAAACCGATCAGGGCCGCGATCCCCCAGGCCCAACGCCGCGCACCTTTCCGTAATTCCGTGAGATCGTCGCGGAGTTTGAGGACACCCGCCTCCAGCGCTTCGCGGGTCTTGAGCGGATGGAAAAGATGCGAGTCAACCTTGAGCGCACCTCGGTAGGCCGCCTGGAGCTGGCGCTGCTCCTCCGGCTCCGGCTCGTGCGGATCGATCGGGAAATCTTCGTCCATGAAAAGGTACCAAACCTTGGTTCCTTTTTTCCGGGCGTAGAGTGCCTCGTATTGGGTGTAGCTGACCCGGCCGAAATCCGGATCCGGTGACGTCGGCTCGGCGCCATAACATTGACCGACGAGCTGCACCACGCCTTTGCTCTGGTCGATTTTGTCCCGCAACATCTGTCGCAGATCCCCCGTTTCCGTACCGAAAATGTCCTGCCAGATCGGTTCGTAGCCAAGGAAGGTCAGGGTATTGGAAACGAGCTGGCGGGCACTGCGTAACTCCTTGCTGACGGCGGAAACAAAAATTGTTGGTCGAGGGCCCACGGACAGGATCACCTATCGGGTTGTTCGCAGGCTGACAAGCATTGATCGTCTGGACGACTGGTGGTTTCGAAATCGCCGCCGAGGCTGCCGCCCGAAATTCCTGCATGAAAATTGTTTTTCGAATTGCCTCCCTCGGCCAGGTGGATTAGGGACGCAGGCATGAATGTTGCCCTTATGCGGACCAGAGTTGCGATTCTATCTGCGATCTCTGTTTTCCTGGCCGCCTGTTCCGGTGGTCCGCCTCCGCCACCTCCGCCGCAGGATCCGGCTCAAGCGAAAGCGGAAATGAACGCGCGTGAAGACTTCGCTCGAAATCTTCCCAAACCTCCCGAACGCTAAATGGATCCTATGAAATTCGCACTCATCCTCGCCTCGATTTGTTGCGCCCTGCTGCTCGGCGGATGCGCAGACAATTCCTTAATGACCGACGAAGAATACGCGGCGGCCCGAGGTCCCGCGCCTCACCAGCCCGACCCGACCTACCATCTGCCTCAGACTCCCAATCGACCGAGCGGATATTAATCAGGCATTTCGTCGAACGCGGTCATGGCGCGGAAGAGGTCGTAACGGGCGCGGATCTCTTCCGTCGTCAGGGTGCGCATTCGTTCCAGGCTGAACTCCTCGACATTGAAGCTGGCCAGGACGCTTCCGTAAATGACCGCGCGGCGGAGATGCGCGAAGTCCGGCGTCGTATCCTTGCTGGCAAGGTAGCCGGCCATCCCCCCGGCAAACGTGTCTCCAGCTCCCGTCGGGTCGTGAATGTCCTCGAGCGGATAGGCGCCGCAGCTGAAGAATTCGTTTTCACCGAAAAGGAGGGCGCCGTGCTCCCCTTTTTTGATGGCGACGTATTTCGGACCCGACTTCAGAATCTTGCGGCCCGCCTTGATCAGGCTGGTCTCCTTGGTCAGCTCGCGCGCTTCGCTGTCGTTCAAAATCAGGAGATCGACCCGCTTCAGCAACGCGTCCAGGTCGCCCCGCGCGGTTTCAATCCAGAGGTCCATCGTGTCCGCTACGATGAAGCGCGGGCGTTTCATCTGGTCGAGGACGTGCGCCTGCAGCGCGGGAGCGATGTTGGCCAGCAAAACAAACTCGGTCTGGCGATACGATTCGGGCAGGGCCGGGCGAAAATGCTCGAACACATTCAATGCAATCGAGCGGGTTTCGCGCGTGTTCATGTCCCAGGCGTACTCGCCCGACCATCGGAACGTTTTCCCGGCCACGCGTTGCACCCCGGCCGCGTCGATTCGGCGCGATTTCCAAAACTCAAACTCCGAGGCCGGAAAATCGTCTCCCACGATGCCGACCAGTTTGACCGGAGAAAAAAAGCTCGCGCCCAGCGCGGCATAGGAGGCCGATCCGCCGAGCAGGTCGGCGTGTTCTTCGACCGGAGTTTTGACGGTGTCGAGACCAATGGAACCAACGATGAGAACGGACATGGTTTATTTTCGATTTGCGATTTGCGATTTGCGATTGAGGAGCGCTTTGGCGGTGCGGGCATAGGCAACGATATTTTCGGCTCGAAGCAAGCCCGAGACGATCACGACACGACGCGCGCCCGCCGCCAAGACCTCCGGCAAATTCTCCAGCTTGATGCCGCCGATGCAGAAAATCGGGAGCGGCAGTTCATGAACCTTTTGAATTTCCTCCAAACCGATCGGCTGATAATCAGGCTTCGTCGGCGTGGAAAAGATAGGGCCGAAGCCGATGTAATCCGCGCCTTCGTAGAAAGCGCGGATGGCCTGGTCGAGACTGTGAGTCGATTTTCCGACCACGCAATTGGGCCCAACCACGTTTCGCACTTCCGCGATGGGAAGATCATCCTGGCCGACGTGCACGCCATCCGCCTCGGTCGCTCGCGCGATCTCGGGATGATCGTTAATGATCAAGGCTATGCCCAACTCTCGCGTCACCGAGCGGAGGCCGGCCGCTATTTTGGAAATTTCGCCCGGCGTCTCTTTTTTGGCGCGAAGCTGAATCAGATCGACGCCGCCCTCGATCATTTGCCGGGCAACTAGTTCCGCATCCGTCGCCTCCACATACCCTGAATCGAGAATGCCATAGAGCCGGCAGCGGCTAAGATCGGCGGGACTCAAGGGCAGGACTATTCGTGCAATCGCGTCGGGGTCGGCTTCAACTGGAAGTTGTCCGAGTTCATGACGCGTTCCACGAAACCGGTGTCGTAGGTGCCGTTCTGAAATTCGGCGTTGCGCATAATGGCGCTGTGGAATGGCACCGTAGTTTTGATCCCGGTGATGTAATATTCGTCCAGGGCCCGCCGCATGCGCGCGATCGCCGAAGCGCGCGTCGCGCCGACGGTGATCAGCTTGGCGATCATCGAATCGTAATAAGGCGGCACGACGTAGCCGGTGTAGGCATGGGAATCGATTCTTACGCCGCGTCCGCCGGGCGCATAATAAAACGCAATCCGGCCCGGGGAGGGTTGGAAGTTTCGTTCCGGGTCTTCGGCGTTGATGCGACACTGGATGGCATGAAGCCGCGGCTCCGCGTGGGCCACATGACGCGAAAGCCTTTCGCCCGCGGCGACCAGGATTTGTTCCTTAACCAGGTCGCACCCGTAAACTTCCTCGGTGATCGTGTGCTCGACCTGGATGCGAGTGTTCATCTCAATGAAATAATAATGGCCGTCGTTATCGACCAGGAATTCCAGGGTCCCGGCATTCTGGTAACCGACTGATTCCGCCAGTTTGACCGCCGCATGGCCCATTTTTTTGCGAAGCCCGGGCGGAATCAATGGCGATGGACATTCCTCGATCACCTTTTGGTTGCGGCGCTGAATCGAACAATCGCGTTCGCCCAGATGAACGGTGTGCCCATGCTGGTCCGCCATGATTTGAAACTCAATGTGATGCGGATTGATGATGAGCTTTTCGATGTAAACCGCGCCATTCCCGAAAGCTTTTTCCGCTTCGGTCCGCGCCGCGTGAAAGGCGGGGATGAGGCTCGCTTCGTTATGGGCCGCCCGCATTCCTCGTCCACCTCCACCCGCCACGGCCTTGATCATGAGCGGATAACCAATCCTGCGCCCGATCTTCAACGCCTCCTCCTCGGTCTCGACTATCCCGTCGCTGCCCGGCGTAACGGAGACTCCCGCTTTGCGGGCACAGGCGCGCGCGGAATTCTTGTCGCCCATCGCGTGCATCGCGCTGGCGGGCGGCCCGATGAACTTGATCTTGCAGCTTTCGCAGACCTCCGCGAAGTGCGCATTTTCCGCCAGAAAACCGTAGCCGGGATGAATCGCATCGACGTCGCCGACTTCGGCCGCGCTCATGATTCGATCGATCTTCAGATAGCTCTCGGAGCTGGGGGGCGCGCCGATGCAGATGGCTTCGTCGGCCAGTTGGACATGGAGCGAATCGACGTCGGCCTCGGAATAGACGGCGAGGGTCCGGATGCCGAGCTCTTTGCAGGCCCTGATAATGCGGAGCGCGATTTCACCCCGGTTCGCGATTAGAATTTTCTCGAACATCTTGTAGGGCAAGCGCTTCGCTTGCCGGGTCAGTGCGAGGTGGCAGGCGATGCGCCTGCCCTACAAAAAACGATTCGTGCGACGATCATTTCACCCGGAACAGGACCTGGCCGAATTGGACCGGCTTGCCGTTCTCGGCCACCACCTCGGCGACCACCCCTTTTACTTCCGCTTTGATTTCGTTCATGACTTTCATCGCCTCGATAATGCAGACGACGGATTCTTCGGTGACCTCTTTGCCCACGTCGGTAAAGGCAGGCGATTCCGGCGAACCGGCCCGGTAAAACGTGCCTACCATGGGCGAGAGGATGTCCTTGAGCGCTCCGCCCGTTTGAGCTTCCGGCGCCGGGGCTGGAGCCAGCGGCGCAGCCGCAGGTGCCGGCGCCGCCAAGGGGGCCGGAGGAGCAGCCGCGGCCGCCGAATAGAGGGTCTGTTCCGCGCCCTTCTGCAATTTGAGCTTAAACCCGTCCTTCTCCATTTCGAAGACCGACAAGTCGTTCTTCCTCATCAGGTCGATGACGGCTTTGATGTCTTTGAGTTCCAAGTGCGTTGGCTCCGTGGTCGAGGCTGGGCGTTTAGGTAACGCGGTTTCTTCCGGCCGGTCAAGTAAAGGAATCAGCCACCTCTCCCCCAGTCGTGCTCGTCCTCGTCCTTCGTGCTCGTCCTCGATTCTTTTGTGAATCCCGGCTTTCGAGGACGAAGGACGAGAACGAGGACGCGGATGACTAGGAAGCGGAATCGCCCACGACCCGGCCGTCGCGCATCTCCACCCGGCGACTGGCGGCGCGGGCGACTTCGTTGCTGTGGGTGACCACGATAAGCGTCGTCATCGCTTCCCGTCCGATCTTCTCCAGAAGCTCCATGACCGATGCCGCGGATTGCGAGTCGAGATTACCCGTAGGTTCGTCCGCGATCAGGAGCGATGGGCGATGCACCAGGGCGCGGGCAATCGCCGTCCGCTGTTGTTCGCCCCCGCTGAGTTGATGAACGAAATGCTCCGACCGCTCCCCCAGCCCGACCAATTCGATCAATTCCGCGGCTCGCTCGTCGATTTCCCGCGGGGAGACCCCCTGCAAAAGCAGGGGAAAAGAGATGTTCTCCCGAACATTCATGGTCGGCAGAAGGTTGAAGAACTGAAAGACGAGGCCGACTTGGCGGCGCCGGAATTGGGTTAGGGCCGCATCGTCCGCCGTGTGCAGAGCGAGGTCATCGACAAAAATCTCACCGGCCGTTGGATGATCGAGTCCGGCCAGAAGGTGAATGAGCGTGCTCTTGCCACAACCGCTGGGGCCACGGACGGCCACGAACTCGCGGCGCGCAATCTCGAGCGAGACGCCGCCAAGAGCGTGCACCGTGCGCTCGCCGGTCTTATATTCGCGCGTGACATTCCGGAGCGAGATCAAGGGAGCTTTATCCGCCACGGACGCCGCCGGTGCAAACCAGGCGAGCGACTTCTCGATCGTGGCCGAGCACGAGGATTTTGTCGTAGTGGAGAAGCCGCCGTTTCTACTGGTCCATCCCACGAAGCCTGGCAACGTGCGCACGCTCTGGGGCGAACTGAAACAGCTTCTGGCCTTTGAAATCGCCAATGGCGGACAGGTCTCCATCGTGAACCGCCTGGACCGGGAAACCAGCGGGCTTGTCCTGGTGGCGAAGAACGCGAACGCAGCCCGGCGCTTCGGTCTCCTGATGCAGCAACAACGGATCGCCAAAGAATATCGGGCGATTATCTGGGGCTGGCCCGGCTGGGAAACGACCACCGTGGACGCGCCCCTGGCGCGGCAAGGCGCGCATGGGCCGTCCGCAATCTGGCTTAAACAGGCGATTCACCCGGCGGGCGTTCCTGCCCGGACGGAGTTTCGCGTCGAAACCCGATTCGCCGGCGAGGGTGGCGAACGTTTCGCGATCATCCGCGCTTTTCCCAAAACCGGCCGGACTCACCAGATTCGGGTGCACGCCGCGTCGCTGGGTCATCCCCTGGTGGGAGACAAAATTTATGGACCCGACGAAAAGCTTTATCTGGAATTCATCAAGACAGGCTGGACGCCGAAATTGCAGGGGCAACTCCTGCTGCCCCGCCACGCACTTCACTCGGCCGCTTTGCAGATCGATGCCCAGGAACGATGGACCAGCGATCTTCCGCCCGACCTGGCCGCCTTTGTTCGCCCTGACTTTTGACGGCGCGTTCGAGAAAATTGCAATTGGACCCAGTCGCCCTATCGTTCCCGCTCTTTCATGAAAAGTTTCCGAATTGCATTTCTCGCTCTCTTGCTGGGCTCGCTGGCGCCGCTGGCCTGTGCGGGGACGGATCGCATTTCCACCCACTTCACGAGTGGGACGGTGGAAGCGCCGAGCTTTGAAGTTGCGGCCGAAACCGCTTACATGCTGGGCATCATCGGGAACCCCAACAGCTACGAAGTGGCCGCGCAGTTCTTCACCGCCCGATGGCGCTGGGGAGTGGTCGAACGCGACAGCTGGCTCCAGGGTTACAACCAGGTCTACGCCCTCTTCATGGTCGAGCCGCTCCTCCGCGGACCGGAGAATTTCTATTACGGCATCTCGGTCGGGCTCCGTTACAACTTCGCCAAGCCGGGGGCGCGTTTTGTTCCCTACGTCTCGGGAGGGATCGGGCTCGGCTGGCTCGACAGCCACTCGGAAATCTTCGGCGCGCAGGGGCAGGACTTCACCTTCAACATCCTCACGGCCACCGGCGTTTCCTACAAGGTGAACGACCATTTCAAACTGAATGCCGGAATCCTTTACCAGCATTATTCCAACGGCGGCCAGACCGATCCGAACCCGAGCGTGAATCTTCTCGGGCCCCAGGTCGGTGTTACCTACGTCTTCTAGTGGCTGCTCCCGAGGAAAACGTCCTGGTTATTCGCCGGAGCCTGTTCGATGAGCTGGGCAGCTTTCACGGCCTCAATTTCAAGCCGGACAAATATCTCCGGTCGCTGCTCTCTCGCGGGAACAATTTCTTCCTCCCTCGCGCCCAGGCGGAGAACGATCCGGCGCACAAGCAGATCATTCCTTACGCCGTGATCGCGCATGGCGATACGGTGTTGCATTACGTCCGGGGAAAAAAAGCGGGCGAACAACGCCTTGTGGCTAAGGGATCGATCGGGATCGGCGGCCACATGAACGATACGGACGAATCCCTTTTCGCGTGGGATGAAAATGCCTACCGCGCTGGAGTCGAGCGTGAGGTAAACGAAGAGATCAAAATCGAATCGCCGTTTGAAGATCGAATCGTGGCGCTCCTGAACGACGACACCACCGAAGTCGGCCGGGTCCATTTGGGGATCGTCCACGTTTTCCGGTTGGCCGAGCCGAAAGTGCAGAAACGCGAAGCCATGATCACCAATCTCGCTTTTTTGACGAAGAACGATTTGCTGGCCCGCCGGCAAAACCTCGAGACGTGGTCCCAGCTTTGCGTCGATTCACTGGATCGATTGCTGACCTAGCGTCGCCAGGCCCCTTGCCCGCTCGCTCGGCGACCCCGATTACCTACCCCGCTTCCGCCGCTGCTGCTGCTCCGGCGGCGGCGTGGGCGTAGCGGTCGGCGTCATCGCCGGCGTGGGGGTGGGAGTGGGTGTCGCCACCGGCGTCCAGACGAGATTAATGTCCTCAATCTGCCAGACCGTCATTCCCCGCGTAACGGCCAGCTCCATGACGGCCGTCGTCGTTGGATAAGTCAATTCCGCCCGGAAGTTGCCGACCGGCTCGAAGAATCCGGAGGTGAAGTGGACGTCGCCCTTCACCTCGATCGGTTGCTTCACCGGTCCCAGTGACTTCAGATTTTGCATCAAGCGATCCCGCCACGACTGCAAATATTTGACCTGCGCGGGAGGACTGAGATGCACATGAAGATATTTTTCATCGTAGTGCACGGCCACGCGATTGACGGCTTCGACGGCAAACGCCCGCGCGTTCTTTTCGCCGTCCTGACGGGACGAATAGAGGAACCAAAGAACGCCTCCCACCAGGGCAGCCACGATTACCCAGAGGGCGATCGCCCCCTCCGCCTTGATCCGCGTGTTCCGAGCAAGTTTCATTTAAAGACCGAACCCTTTTGCTTTAACGACCTGGCCGTCGTGGATCAACACCGTTTTCCTTTGCATCCCGGTGTAGGCCCCAAAGCGATTCCGGGAATTCAGCCTGAACTCCACCAGGTAGCCAAAAAGCGGATTCCCGCCCTTCTTTTCCGGCATGGTGCCGGGTTTGGGACCGCTGATCCATTCGATCTGCGCACTAGGGGCATCGATCAGCACGGTCTGGAGCCAGTTGTTGATGACCTCCTGGTAATTGGTGGGATACGGTCCGTGCAGCTTCGGATCAGCTCCGACGTCCAGGCTTCCAGTCTGCGCCGAAAGACCTCCGACCGCGCAGAACCCCAGCATAATCAGAAGCGCGACGGCTTTCATTCGCGCCGAGATTAGCGGCCGCGATGAAAATGTCTAGCGCGCTGTGCGGGGCCGCGGTGGACCCTGGAGCACCGCTCCCGTCAAAACGAGGACGTACGTCCCGCCGGCCCGCTAAAATCTTGACGGCTTTAAGCCGTCAAGATTCTCGCCGCGTGTGAAAGCCTGATATCCTCTTTGGCGAGTTGAGAAGTTCGATAATTCTCTGTCGCCGCTGCTGTGCGAAGTGTTCAGAGCAGCGTCGCTTTCCGGCTCAATCACGCGCCGGCAGCGAGCAACGCGCCGCAGCGGGCAACGCGCACCGGCGCCAATAACTTGTCCGCCCGCCGGCGCAATCTTGACGGCTTTAAGCCGTCAAGATTTTCCCTGCTCATTCGCAACCAAACGAAACTCCTCCCCTGGCAATCGGAGCCTCGGCAGGTCGACCTACGGGCGCTCGTCGAGGGGCACGACTTTCTTGCCGACGGGCTCACCCACGTATTCGCTCAGGGGCCGATAGAGGCGATTATCTTCGAGTTGCTCGAGGACCTGGGCGCACCACCCGGAACAGCGGGCAATCGCGAAAATCGGGGTGAACAAATCCGTCGGAATGCCGAGGGAATAATAGACAGTCGCTGAATAGAAATCGACGTTCGCGTTCAGGTTCTTCTTCTCCTTCATGATCTGGGCGATCCGTTCCGACATCCGGATCCATTTCGGTTCGCCCAGTTTTTCGCTCAGTTTCACCGCCATCGCGCGCAGATGGGGCGCGCGCGGATCGAGCGTCTTATAAACCCGGTGGCCAATGCCCATGATTTTCTTCTTTTCCGCGAGCTGTTTCTCGACGTAGGCGTCGACTTTGTCTTCGCTCCCGATTTCCTCGAGCATGTGGATTACGCCCTCATTCGCGCCGCCGTGGAGCGGGCCTTTCAACGTCCCGATTGCCGCCGTGATCGCCGAATAGAAATCCGAGAGGGTTGAGATCGTGACGCGGGCGCTGAAAGTCGAGGCGTTCATCCCGTGGTCGGCATGGAGAATGAACGCGACATCGAGCGTGTCGCTCGCTTCCTTCGATTGCGGCTCGCCGCACATTAAATAGAGGAAGTGTTCCGCTTCGGTCAGATCGTCGCGCACCGGCGGAAGCGATTTCCCCTGGCGCGCTCGATGAAAGTAAGCCGCGATCACGCCGATCTTCGCCGTGATCGAAGTTGCGCGGGTCCGGTTCACTTCCGGGGTGATGACTTTCCCGGCATCCGGATCGTAAAGCCCGAGCATCGAGATCGCCGTCCGCATCACGTCCATGGGATTAGCGTCTTTCGGGGCGGACTTCAGGAAATCGATGACCGGCCCCGGCAATTGCCGCTGGCTGCGCAGTTCGCGAATGAAAGTTTCCAGCTCTTTCCGGTTAGGAAGCTTGCGGTGCCAAAGCAGGTAAACGACTTCCTTGTAACTGACTTTGCCCACCAACTCGTTGATGTCGTAGCCGCAATAAATCAGCTGTCCCTTGTCGCCGAGCACGTCGCTCAGGGCGGTGGAATTCGCGATGACGCCTTCGAGTCCGCGTGAAACAGTCATCAGCTGTAATAACCGCTACGCGCCATTCGTAGCGGTCCCTTGAATTTCCAATTGCGTGATCAACGGGACGTCGATCAGTAAGTACGAAGGGGATGCCTCCTTTTCGGGAGAGGTCACCACGGCAGTTCGGCCATCGCCCATCAGGGCGATGAAGTCAGGGTGCGGCACGTGCACGGAGCGTCCATCCCCGGTGTGAATCGTAAAGGGCTGAAATGGGGCTGCATGCATCGCGTCGCGTAACTTGGTAATTTTCATAGGAGGGTAGATCAAAGCTACCCGCGGCTCTTCATCCGTGCAATCAAGGTGTCCGCCATCGTCGCTGGTGTTTCGGCTATGGCGATGCCCGCGGCCTTAAGCGCTTCGATTTTTCCAGCGGCCGTCCCCTTCCCACCCGAGACAATCGCACCCGCGTGACCCATCCGCCGGCCCGGAGGCGCCGTGGCCCCGGCGATGAACGCGGCGACTGGCTTCCGGTAATTTTCCTTGATCCATTCCGCGGCTTCTTCTTCCCCCGAGCCGCCTATTTCCCCGATGACGATTAACGCCTCCGTATCGGGATCTTCGGCGAAGAGCTGGACCGCGTCGCGATGCGACATCCCATTGATCGGATCACCCCCGATGCCGATACAGGTGGATTGCCCGTAGCCGCGCGAAGTAAGTTGCCAGACCGCTTCGTAGGTCAACGTCCCGGAGCGCGAAATTACGCCGACCTTTCCCGGCTTATGAATGTAGCCCGGCATGATCCCGATTTTGCAGGCGCCGGGAGTGATGATCCCCGGGCAATTTGGCCCGATCAGTCGGCTCTTCTTGCCAGCCATCTGGGCCTTCACCCGCATCATGTCCATCACTGGAATTCCTTCCGTGATGCAGATCACCAGCTCGATTCCTGCGTCGACCGCTTCCAGGATTCCATCCGCTGCTCCGGCCGCCGGGACGAAAATCACTGAAACATTGCAGCCCGTCTCCCGGCGCGCTTCCGAGACCGTGTCGAACACCGGCACCTTATCGTCGAATTTTTGCCCCCCTTTTCCCGGGGTCACCCCCGCGACCACGTTCGTGCCGTACTCCATGCATTGCCGCGCGTGGAAACCGCCAGCACTTCCGGTGATCCCCTGGACAACGAGTCGGGTGTTTTTATCGACGAGAACGGCCATGCGTCAGGTGCTCTTGCGTTTGTGCACTACCAGTTTGTTCCCATCGGGATCGCGGAACTGCGCCATGAAACAGACAGGCGTCTCCATTTTCTCCATGTCGAACGCGACCCCTCGCTCTTTCAGCTTCGCGATCGTTGCATCGATATCGTCCACTTCGAACGCGACCGTGGTCCCCTCGCGCGAAGGTTGCCAGGCCGGGTGACATCCTACCCCGATCGTTGTCGCACCAAGATCGTATTCAACCCAAGCGCCTTCCATTGCGCTGGTGGTCGGTTTCAGCTCCAGGGTTTCCTGGTAAAATTTCCGCGCCCGCTCGGCGTCGGTCACGGCGATGGCAACAAATGCGACTTCCTTGATCATGACGATTTTAGTTTGTGAATGATGATTTTGTTTCCATCGGGATCCTGAACAACGGCCATGCGGCAGACCGGGCTGTCGATTCCTTCCGCCGCGAACGTCACGTTAGCCGCCTTGAGATCCTTGATCGCGCCCTCGAAGTCCTCCACTTCAATCGCGACGCTGGTTCCGTCCGGCGACGGTTTCCATTGATCGCCCACGCTCCCTAGGGCGATGGTATCGTCCCCAAGTTCATACTCGACCCAGATGCCTTCTGCGAACTCCCCTGCGAGTTTCAGTCCAAGCGCGCCTTCGTAAAAAGCGCGCGCCCGTTTCATGTCCGTCACCGGAATGCCGGTGAACGCTATATTAGTAGCTTTCATGATTTGTTTCTGGCTTTCGCGGCTCCAACGGCTTTTTCCGCTGCGTCGGCGAGATCATCGGCCGTGATCAGCGCCAGTCCGCTTTCCTTCAGCAACTGTTTGCCTTTTTCAACGTTCGTTCCTTCAAGCCTCACGACTAGCGGAACGCTGAGTCCCACGGTCTTTGCTGCCGCGAGAATGCCCTGGGCGATCACGTCGCATTTCGCGATGCCGCCGAAAATGTTCACCAGGATCGCCTCGACCCGTTTGTCGCCGACGAGAATCTTGAACGCTTCAGTAACCTGCTCTTCCGTCGCGCTGCCGCCCACATCGAGAAAGTTGGCCGGGCTGCCACCGTAGACCTTGATGATGTCCATCGTCGCCATCGCGAGACCAGCGCCGTTCACGAGGCAGGCGATGTTGCCGTCCAAGCCGATGTAATTGAGATCGTGCTTCGACGCTTCCACCTCGCGCGGATCTTCTTCGCTGATGTCGCGCAAGGCCGCGACTTCCGGGTGCCGGTAAAGCGCGTTGTCGTCGAAGTTGAACTTCGCATCGAGCGCGACCACTTCGCCTTTGTCGGTCACCACCAGCGGATTCACTTCCACCATCGAGCAATCGAGCCCGATGAACGTGCGATACAAACCGTCGAACAATTGCGCAGCCGCCTTGATTTGTGACGACTCGAAGCCCAGCTGGCGCGCGAGCTTTCGCGCCTGGAAAGGCTGAAAACCAGCCAGCGGATTTACCGGCTCGCGAATGATTTTCTCGGGAGACTTCTCAGCCACGGCCTCGATCTCGACACCACCTTCAGTGCTCGCAACGATCAAAGGCGCAGCTGTCGCGCGATCGAGGAGAATCGCAAAATAGATCTCGCGCGCGATGTTAACCGACTTCGCGACCAGCACCGTGTTCACGACTTTGCCGCTCGGACCGGTCTGGTGGGTAACAAGCGTTTGCCCCAACATTTTCCAGGCAAGGTCGCGCGCTTCTTCGGCCGAGTTGCACAGGTGAACGCCACCTTTAAAGCCATTCGTGAAGGTTCCCTTCCCGCGGCCGCCGGCGTGAATCTGCGCCTTCACCACAAGCTCTCCGCCGCCCAGGTCTTTCGCGGCGCGCTCGGCTTCGGCCGGACTGCCAGCCGCTTTGCCGGGAGGCGTGGCCACCCCGAATTTTTGGAGAAGTTCCTTGGCTTGGTACTCGTGAATGTTCATTCGCGCGCTAGAGGACCACTAAGCCGTCGAACATCGCGCCCGGCAATCGTTTTCTGAACCCGAGATCGTTAGTTCCAGCCTCGCGCCAAAGGCGCTATCTCATTCTATAGCCTGGGGCAGCGCCCCAGGAAATATCGCCGTGCACCCCAGGGTAGCGCTGAAAGCGCGATGCATCTCGTGGTTGCAGCACGGCGTTGATTCGCGCCTTCAGCGCTCATTCGGAAGTGGATATCGAAACCCTGGGGGCGATGCCCCAGGCTAAGTTGAGTCGACGCCGTTGGCGCGCGCCGGGCAACCCGTTTTTAATTTGTCAGCCCGCCGCTGATTCAAGGCTTCGGCTTTTGCGGGTCCGGGGTTTCCGGTTTCACTTTAGACGTCCCCGCGTCACTCGGTGCGGCCGACTTCATCGGCGCCGGTGATTTTTCGGCTTCGCGCTGGAGGTGGCCGAGGTAAGTCGGCAGATCAAGCCCCGCGTTGCGCGCCAACTCATGCAGAGGTGGGAGCGCGCTGATTATCCCGGAAAGAAAATCGGCGGTGCCGGTCTTGCCGTCGGCGTTCCTGCCGCCGTCCCAAACCGTGACCTTGTCGATCTTCAAATTGGAAATGGCGTTGACCTGTTCCCGGACAATGTTCGGCAGTTGCTCGGTGATGAGCATGTTCTGGGCGCCGGCAGCGCCTCCGCAGGTGTCGATCAGATCGCGGAAACCAGCGGCTTTCTTGGTCAAAATGGACTCCGTGCCATCGGCTTCGGCCAGCAGACGTGCCTTCAGACCCTCCGCTTCCGCTTTCTTAACAAAGAGCAACCCGTCCGCTTCCGCCTGTTTCGTGGCGCGTTGACCATCGGCTTCGCCTTTACGAAGCCGGCGGGTTTGCTCGGCCTGTGCTTCGGCTTCCACGATAACGCGGTCGCGCGAGATTTCGGCGGGCACAACGATGTTCGCGTATTGGGTGGCCTTGTCGCGCTCGGCCCGCTGCGTTTCTGCCTTCTGCTCGGACGTGTACGCTTCCTGGAGAGCCCGCGCGTGCGCAACTTTCTCCGCGGCGCTCGCGATGCGTTCCGCTTCGGCTTCGTTGCTCCGCCGGGCCGCATTGGAATTGGCGATATCAACCAGGGCCAGGTTTTCACCCTTGGTTGCTTCCGCGTTCGCGGTCGCCACACGAATGCGCTGGTCGCGTTGTGCTTCGGAGGCGCCGATCTGTCCGTTCCGATCGGCTTCGGCGACTTTGACCCGCGCTTCGTTAATCGCTTTTGAGGCGGCTTCCTGCCCAAGGGCATCGATGTAACCTGATGCGTCGGTGACGTCCTGGATGTTAACGTTAATCAACCGCAACCCGACTTTCTTCAGCTCGACTTCGACGCCCTCCGCGATATTGGCGATGAGCTTGTCGCGATCGGAATTGATCTCCTCGATGTTCATCGTGGCGATGACCACCCGCATCTGACCGAAGATGATGTCTTTCGCGAGTTCCTTGAGCTCCTGCAGCTCGAGACCAAGCAAACGCTCGGCGGCGTTTTCCATCACCCCCGGCTCGGTCGCTACGCCTACCGTGAAAGTAGAGGGCGTGTTTACACGAATGTTCTGCTTCGAAAGCGCGCCCTGGAGATTGATCTCGATCGGCATCGGGGTGAGATCGAGGAACTGGTAATCCTGAATGATAGGCCAGATGAAGGCCGCCCCGCCATGCAGACAGTGGGCCGACCGTCCGCTGCTCACTTTTCCGTAAACGACGAGGATGCGATCCGAGGGACATTTTTTGTAGCGAGAGGCGAACGCGATCAGCGTGCCGAAAATGATGACGAACGCGGCACCGGCGAGAACAAGGATGTCCATATGCGAAGCAGGGTTGTTGGGATCAGGCATTGGGTGAATTCGTCAGGGGTTCGACCAGCAGAGTGCTTCCGCCAATCAAGCCGACCACTTTTACTTTGCTGTTTGGCCGAAGAGCGGAAGCGGCTTTGGTGTAGGCGCCCACCGTCATAAGGCGGCCTTGAATGTTTAGCTCAACCTGGCCTCCGCCCGCTTCCGCGCCGGGGATCGTGACGTAAACCGTTCCAACCGCTCCGATGGCGTTGTTGTAATCGATATTGCCTCCACTGCTTTGGAGCCGGAGCAGATTGCGAATGAGGAACGCGGTCGTTAAAAGAAAAACCGCGCCGGTGGCCGCGCCTACCGCAATCGCTGCCACCATCGAATAGCCGCGATTGAGCATGAAAACCCCACCCCATCCGAACCCGACGAAAAATGCGGTAACGGTTCGCACCGTGAGCAAACCCATTCCCGTATCGTGATCGCCGTGTCCGGAGAAATCCGCATCGTGGTGGCCGACGCCAACCAGGGTGAGAAGGATTTGAAGAAGCAGGACTGCCAGGGAGAAAAGGCCGATCGCGTAGAAAATTTGCTTCTCGATAAGAAGCGCGTTCCACCAATCGCTCATTTAAGGAAACACCTTTTCATGCTCGGGCTCGAACCGTGAAAGATTCACCGAAAGACTGCAAGCTTCTTTAGCGGCGCCCGCGGACACGACCGGTTTCAGCGCGCCGTAAGTATTATTGCCGGGTCGCTGGCGGCGCGGCCGATCCGGCCACAACCGCTTGCAATGCCCGGATAGCGTCGCCAAGTTCGCGACCATGCCGGGCACACCCGAAAATCTGGAACCGATCCTGGAGGCAGCGGTCAAATCCGGCGCCCTGCGTGATTCGGCGGCTGCCAACATTCGCGGCCTGCTCGCCGCCTCGAATTCTTCCCTTTATCTCGCCGCAGTTTCGGAACTCGCCCGGGCCAATCAGTGGGACGAACTAAACGATCGCTTCTTCCGAACGCTCGCCTTTGGAACTGGGGGCCTGCGCGGCCGGACCATCGGCAAGATCGTGACCAAGGCAGAACGGGGCAACGCGGAACAGAACGAGCCCCCGGAATTTCCCTGTGTCGGAACCAACGCGATGAATTTCTACAATGTCAGCCGCGCGACTCAGGGGCTCGTGGCTTACCTTCACGCGTGGCGTGCCCGAAAAAAAATCGCTGGCCGGCCCCTGCTCGTGATTGCGTGCGACACCCGGCATTACTCCCGCGCATTTTCAGAGCTGGCGGCGAAAACCGCGGCGGAGAATGGTTGCGATGCCGCGATCTTCGAGGGTCCGCGCTCGACCCCGGAGCTGTCGTTTGCGGTGAGGCATCTGAGCGCGAGCGCCGGCATCGTCATCACGGCCAGCCACAACCCGCCGCATGATAATGGCTTCAAGGCGTATTTCGATGACGGAGCGCAAGTGATCGAGCCACATGCCAACGCCATCATTGAAAAAGTCTCTTCGATCCCGGGGGAAACGTACACCCCCCGCCCGGCCCGCGAGCGCGGGAAAGTCAAAATCCTTGGTCGGGAAATCGACGCGGCCTACGGGAAACGGGTCGAGAGCCTCATCCTGAACAAGAAATTGATCGGCGCCGCGAAATCGTTACGGATCGTCTTCACCCCACTGCACGGCACGGGCGGAGTGATCATCAAGCCGATGCTCAAGCGCCTCGGTTTCAATTCGTCGGTTGTTAAAGAGCAGGACACGTTTGACGGAAATTTTCCGACCGTCGCGTCACCCAATCCGGAGAACGCGGCCGCGCTCCAGCTCGGCGTGGACCTGGCGGAAAAGAAGAAGGCGGACCTGGTGGTGGCCACGGATCCCGATTGCGATCGGGTGGGAGTCGCCGTGCGCGCGAAAGATGGGACGATGCAACTTCTTTCCGGCAACCAGATCGGATCGCTCCTGGCCTATTACCGGATCAAAACCCTGTTTGAGCTCGGCATTCTAAATAGGGAGAACGCGTCGCGCGCCGTGATTATCAAGACATTCGTGACTACAGACCTGCAAAAGGCGATCGCCCAGCATTACGGCTTGCGATGTGTCGAAACTCTGACCGGGTTCAAGTACATCGGCGCGAAACTCGGCAAGTACGAGCGCGAGTTGCTGGCGGCGCTTGGTAGGGACGTCGCGCTGCGGCGGTCAATAAAAGATTCCTTATCTGGGTCGGCGGACCGCGCAGCACACCTTCCCTACCGGGAGATGCCAGAGAAGGAAACCCGGCGCCTCCGGCTCGAGCTCGCTTCGTATTATGTCTTCGGCGGCGAGGAGAGCTACGGCTACAGCGGCGGGGATTTTGTCCGGGACAAGGATGGAAATGGCGCGGCGATCATGTTCTGTGAGGTCGCCGCCTACGCCAAATCGCGCGGGATCACGGTCGCAGGTTTGCTGGACGAGATCTTTTCGGAATTCGGCTACTTCAACGAATACACGGGCTCCCTCACCTTCGAAGGCGCAGACGGCGCCGAGACCATCCAGCGGCTCCTGGCGTCGTATGTGTCGAAGCCACCGTATGAAATGCTCGGCGCGAAACTTATCCAGGTAAAAAACTTCGAAACCGATACCTATCGCGACATCGAAGGGGATGAAATTCCGAAGGAAAAAATGCTCACCTACGAGTTTGGAGATCACACCCGGATCGCCGTGCGGGCATCCGGGACTGAGCCGAAGATCAAATATTATATCTTTGCCCAGCGCCGTCCGAAGGGTGCGAAATTCACCGCGGCGGAGCTGGCGGCCATGAAAACGGAAGTGGGCGAACACCTCAAACGGGTATGGGACTGGCTGCGGGAAGACGCTGCCGCGCGGACGGCGTCATAACACGCTCGACATCCTGCGCGAGAGAAGGAAAGGTTTTCAAAATGGCCCGTGACATTAGACTCGATGGCGGAGAGATCTCGATCCTGAAAAAAATCGGGCTCTCCGGTTCCCCGCTCCTCGGCAAACTGCTCATCGATCGTATCGAAGAGATGGAGACCGGCGAATTCCTCGACACGCTGATTGGATTGATCGATCTCGGCTACGTCCTTGCCAACAAGGTCAATATTCGTCTGATGGAAGACGTTGAGAAAGCATCCTTCCGGGTTAATCCCTCTTACTCGAAGGATCTGCAGGACGCGGTGAACCCGGCCCGGAAGCGCGAACGCGAACGGCAGGAGCGCCAGCGCCGACGTTAAAATCGAGTGGCGCGCTTCGGTAAACTCCTGCGGGTTTGCTGGCCCTGGATCGCTGCGATCGTCAGCGGGCTCCTTTATGCCGGCTGTTTCGCGCCTTTCAATTACGACTGGCTTTGCTGGATCGCGCTCACCCCGCTCCTCGCCGCGGTCTGGTTTTCCGGGGCGGACTTGAAACGCCGCTGGGCTCGCGATCTTCTCCTTGGCTTCGTCGCCGGGGTTTCTTTTTTTTGGACCGTTTTTTCCTGGCTGCAGACTGTGACTGTTCCCGGCTGGCTGATGGTCGGCGCTTACATGTCGCTTTACGTGGCGCTTTGGAGCTGGCTCTGCGGCTTGCTCCGGCCGCGATTGCGAAAGGCTCGGCCCCCGAAAGCGCCCGAAGGCGTGGACGCGGTCACCCGCCGGCTCAACGAAAAATACGCGGCCGAACACGGCTTGAAGACTTTCGGGCCAGAAGAACCGATCGCGCCCCTGGATTCTCCCGCCCGGCGCTCTCCGTGGCTTAGCTCTTTCAACAATCTCCGGCTCGCCCTTTTTCTCGCCGCGGCCTGGGTCGCGCAGGAATGGCTCCGCGGCGTGATCTTCTCCGGCTGGGGTTGGAACACGCTCGGCCACGCTTTGCACGCGCAGCTTGTCCTGATTCAAGTGGCCGAATTCACCGGAGTGGCCGGGCTATCCTTCCTGGTCGCGTTCACGAACGTGATCCTGCTCGCAACGGTCCGGCGCTTCATTTTGGAGACGCAGGTCAAACCGATGCGGCCGCATTTCGATCTCACCCTGACCATGGCGGGCCTGGTCGGCGTCATGGGGTTCGGCCTTCACGCCCTCAATATCCGGCCCGAAACCAGGGCGCTGAGCGTCGCTCTCGTCCAGCCCAACGTTCCCCGCGACGAAAAATTCACGGTCGAATTTGAAAATAAAATCTTCGATGGATTCCGCCGGCTCAGCCTGCCGGTGCTCGAAGCCGGGACGCGCCCCGATCTCCTGGTCTGGCCGGAAAGCTCAATGCCGGACGCGGTCCTGTTCGAAAATACCAGCAACCGGTTCGTGATGGATTTCGCCGCTGCCGCGAAGACCGATCTCATGCTGGGCACGCTCGATTACGATCCCCCGCTCGCCTACAACGCCGCGCTGCTGGTTTCCGACGGCGGCGCGAAACGACAGGTCTATCGCAAGGTCCACCTCGTGCCGTTTGGCGAATATGTTCCGGGTCGAAACACGATTCCGTTGCTCGCCCGCGTGGTCGGCGACCAGGTTCCCTACGATTTCGCTTTCGGAAAGGAATACACCGTTTTCCACCTGAGCGGCGACAAGGCGAAAATCGCGCCGCTCATTTGTTTTGAAGACACGATCGGCGATCTGACCCGGCAGTTTGTCCTCGGCGGCGCGAACCTCCTCGTCAACGTCACGAACGACGGCTGGTTTCTTCGTTCCGCCGGCTCACGCCAGCATTTGGCAAACGCGGTCTTTCGTTGCGTGGAAACGCGCCTGCCGATGGTCCGCGCCGCGAACACCGGGGTCACCTGTTTCGTGAACGAGTTCGGGAGCGTTACCCAAATGCTTACGGACGAATCCGGCAGCCAGTTCACTGAAGGCACGCTCGCCGGCCAGGTAGCTATTCCGGTAAACGCTTCGCCAACCTTCTACGTCCGCTACGGCGAGTGGTTCGACCATGTCTGTTTGGGCATAACCGCGTTAGCGGTCGCATTTCTCATAGTGCGGCGCTTCACGCGGAGAGTGTCCGTTGGAGACGGCCAGCCATCAGGCCGTTGAGAGGAACCGTGACCTTGGCCTCCCGCCTCCGGCACGATGGCGTGCCGGCTCCAGTGCTTCGCGCCTCCGGCGCGAGGGAATCTTGACGGCTTTAAGCCGTCAAGATTGGGAGCGTCAAAAGCGGCGAAAGTTGTAGCGCCGCGTCTCTCGTTCGGTATTCGTCTTGCCAACCCAGATGGCCATGAACGGAGAGTTTGCGATTTATGTGCGCGGCTTGCGGAAAGCCTATGGAACGTTCGAGGCGGTCAAGGGAATCGACTTTGAAGTGCGCCCTGGCGAAGTTTTCGGATTGCTGGGGCCAAATGGCGCCGGCAAAACCAGCACCGTCGAAATCCTAGAGGGATTGCGGCCTCGCTCCGGCGGCGAAGTACGAGTGCTTGATCTCGATCCGGATCGCCAAAAAAAACAGCTCAAGGATCGAATCGGAGCCTGTCTCCAGGCAACCAATCTCCCCGACAAGATCACCGTGCTGGAAGCGTTGGATTTCTTTGGATCGCTTTATTCCCGGAAGTCGGACACCGGCGCCCTCCTCAAACGCCTCCAACTGGAGGACAAGAAAGATGCCGGATACGCGACGCTTTCAGGTGGCCAGAAACAGCGGCTGGCCCTTGCCCTGGCCCTGATTAACGACCCCCAAATGCTCTTTTTGGACGAGCCGACGACGGGGCTCGATCCGCAGGTGCGCCTGGAGATTCGCGATTTGATCGAAGAATTGCGCGCCGATAAACGCACGATCCTGATGACCACGCATTACATCGAAGAAGCGGAAAGGCTTTGCGATCGGGTTGCGATCATCGACGCCGGCCAGATCATCGCGATCGGCTCTCCGCGGGAGTTACAGGAGAAAAGCGTCAATCAATCGGCGATCGAAGTTCGTGTGAACCAACCGCTGAAGGATTCCGCGTTGCCGCAGTGGCCGGAAGCAATTCGGACCGTCGTGAGCGAGGATCTCCAGGGGATTACCGTCTATTCAAAGCGTCCTGCCCGGACCCTCGTGGAGATGGTCAAATGGATTGACACCCAGGGCCTTGAACTCGATGACGTGCGCCTAAACCGCCCCACGCTTGAGGATGTTTTCATCGAGCTGACCGGGAAGAAATTGAGGGATTGAGGCCATGCATTTTCTGAATTCATGAAAGCCTTTCTCGCCTTTCTTAAGATCGATCTGAAGCTCGCGCGGCGAAATCGCGCCGTTCTTTTCTTCAATTATCTTTTCCCGCTCATCTTCTTTTTCGCTTTCGGCTTCGCCTTCGGCCGATTTGGCAGCGGCATCCTCCTCGTTGTGACAATGGTCACGACGATCGGAATCCTAGGGACCGGATTTTTCGGCGCCGGCATGCGCGCCGTCCAGGAACGGGAAGAAAATATTCTGCGGCGCTACAAAGTGACCCCCATCACGCCGGTGCCGCTCCTCTGCGCGTCGGTCGCCATGGGCGTGATCCTCTACATCCCCACGGTGGGCCTGATGTTGTTCCTGGCGCACAACATCTTCGGCATGGCTTACCCGGGGAACTGGGGTTCGCTGCTTCTCTTTGTCTGTCTCGGAGTGGCCGCCTTCCGAGCCTTTGGTTTGATCATCGCGGCAGTGGTCAATACTTCGCAGGAAGGCAACATCCTGATCCAGATCATTTACATGCCGATGCTCTTCCTGAGCGGCGCGAGCTTCCCTCTCGCGTTCATGCCGGACTGGTTGAAACTCGTGACCCAGTTCATCCCCGCCACCTACCTGGTGACCGGCATGTCCGGAATTCTGCAACGCGGCGAATCGATCATGCAGAACCTGCCGTCGGTTTTCGCCCTGATTGTTACCATGCTGGTCGCCCTTTTCATCGCGACCAAACTTTTCCGCTGGGAAAAGGAGGAAAAGCTCCGGCCATCCGCTAAACTCTGGGTCCTGGCCGTTCTGCTCCCTTTCTTTCTTCTCGGCAGTTATCAGGTCTGGAGCCGGCAGGAATTGACCAAGGCGCGGATTCTCGATCGGGAGCGGGCCCGCGGTCATACCTGGCTGATTCGCAACGCCCGAATTTTTGTCGGCAATGGAAAAGTGATCGAATCCGGCGCGATTTTGATCCGCCACGGGAAGATCGAAGAAATCTACGAAGGAAATATTCCGGACCCGAAATCACTCAATGCCGACGCGATCGAAGCGGCCGGCAAGACGATCCTGCCGGGTTTGATTGACGTGCATGTCCATCTCGGCGCGAGTGGCGGCTTCCCCGAGGACATGACGAAGATGGATCCGGCGAAGACCTCCGAGCGCGCCCTCGAGGCTTATCTCTATTGCGGCACGACGGCAGTCCGAAGCGCAGGCGATCGTCTCGATAGCATGTTGAAATTGCGCGGTCGCTTTGGGACCGGCGAAAAACTCGGGACCGAATTGCTATTTTGCGGGCCGCTCTTTACCGCGGAAGGCGGGCACGGAACGGAATACGCCAGGTTCATGCCGGAAGCGATGCGGGCCGAGTTCAACGCTCAATTTGTCCGGACGCCGAAGAACGCTGAAGAAGCGCGCAAGCAAGTGAATGATCTGGCCGGGCAGCACGTCGATGCGATCAAAGGCGTCCTGGAAGCGGGCGTCCCCGGATATTCATTCAACCGGATGGATGTCGAAGTTCTCCGGTCGGTCGTTGAGGAAGCGCACGCGAAGCAGCTCCCGGTCGCCATCCACACCGGCAACGCCAGGGATGTCGGAGATGCGGTCCTGCTGGGCGCGGACTCGATCGAGCACGGCTCGTTCATTGACGAAATCCCCGATGCTACGATCGCGGAAATGAAGGCGAAGAATATCGCCTACGACCCAACCTTAAGCGTGGTGGAAGGATTCTCGAACTTCTCCAAGGGCGACACCACGCTGCTCCAGCGTTCCCTCGTCCAGCAGGTGACCCAGAAGGATTTGCTTAACGGCACGGCAAAGGCGGCCACCAGCGATCAATTCAAAGGACTGCGCGAAGGTTTGCAGCATTACCCCATGTCGATGGAAATTGGCGGCCGAAACCTGCTGAAAGCCTGGCAGGCCGGCGTGCTTTTGGTGACTGGGTCCGACGCCGGAAATTTCCTGGTCATGCACGGGCCGACAGTCCAACACGAGATCGAGCTTTGGGTGGCGGCCGGGATTCCGGTCGAGGTGGCTCTTCAGGCCGCCACGAGCAACGCGGCCAAGCTGCTCCGGACCGATTCCCGGATCGGCACAGTCGAAAAGGGCAAGGAAGCTACGCTTCTCATGGTCGATGGCGACCCGCTTCGGGATGTTCGCGTGCTTTCGTCGATCTCAGCGGTGTTCCTGAAAGGCGAGCGGGTCAACCGCGCCGAACTCTTCGAGCAACGCTGACAGCGCTGTAGCCGCGGCGCTCGGTCGCCGTGCCGTTCCGATTCGCGAGTTAGCTCAAACGCGTTGAAGGCTGGTCGTCAAATGCTTATCTATTCTTTTACGCGCTCAAAAGAAAACGGCGATCCAACTTTCGCCGGATCGCCGCTCAAATTGTCAGGTCGTTGTCGGTTACGCTTTGGCCTCTTTTTCGTGCATCTTGCTGCACTCGGCCTTCAACGTCGCCATCTGTTCCTTCGACAGGAAGCCTTCTGCGGATTTCAGGAACTTGTCCATGCTCTCCTTGGTGCAGCCGGACTTGTCGGCCTCGGCGTGGAGGGCTTCCAGCTTCGTCTTCTGTTCACTGGAAAGATTCATCTTCGCGAAGGTCTCGGTCATGCAGACCTTGCTGTCGTTTTTGGCGTGGCTCGCGCAGCAGCTCTTTTTGTCTCCGGCATAGGCGGAGGTGACGGCAACTGCCAAAGCAGCTATCAAAGCTAGTCGTGTAATTTTGCTCATATTGGACAAATAAGACAGCCTCGGGGATTTGTCGTTCAAATTTTCAATTGCTGTTGCCGGGGTGCCGTCGTGTTCCCGGTCCGTCGCCCCTCCGGGGCTGATCCCGCTGCGAAACGAGACTCCCGGAGTTTCGCTTCGCTCCACTCCGGGCTCTAATCCTTCGCGCCTCCGGCGCTTCTCAGTCCCAAAGGGACACCGCAGAAGCTCCGAGTCTGAGTCCGGTAGGGACGCCGGAATAAAGCCCGGAGTGAAGCGAAGCGGAACTCCGGGACGGCTTCCCAAAAACGAAGCCAGCCCCGAAGGGGCGACGGATCGAGACGCCGATGCACGCTGCCGCGGTCCGTCACGCCTTGCAGGGGTTTGACCGCCAGGGCTGCGTCCCCCGGAGTTCGGTTCGCTTCACTCCGGGCCTTATTCCGACGTCCCTTCGGGACTGAGGTGCAGGCGGCGCAGCGCGCGTCACGACTTAGCCTTGTTCTTCTCGTGCGCCTTGGCGCACTCGGTCTTAAAAACAGCCATCTGTTCCTTCGAGAGAATCGATTCGGCCGACTTCATGAACTCCGCAGTGCTTTCCTTCGTGCAGCCAGCCCCCTTACACTTCTCCACCAACGCATCCATCTTCGCCTTCTGGTCCGGGGTGAGTTTGAGATTCGCGTAGGTCGCCGCGCAATCCATCTCGCCCTTTGCCGCGCAGCAACTGCGGTTCTTCTCTTTATCGCCGGCGAAGGCAGGCGTCACCGCGAAAGCTGTCGCCGCCAGCAAAGCGATTGCAGTAAACCTTTTCAAGGGGTGGAGCCTAAGACATCAGCCCGCCCGTGTCGCTCGAATTCTCATCCCGCCGCGAACGTCAGACCCTCGCCCGCAACGTCGACTTTGATGGTTTGCCCCTCCCGGAATTTTCCCTCGAGAATGTCCATGCTCAGCGGATCGAGAACCAATTTCTGGATCGCGCGTTTCAAGGGGCGCGCGCCATAGACCGGATCGTATCCGTGCTTCGCGATGAGCGCCCTGGCCGCGTCCGATAACTGCAGGGTGATCTTCTGGTTCTCCAGCCGGCGCACCAGGCGCTTCAGCTGTATTTCGACAATCTTCTTCAGCTCCTCTTCGTTCAGCCGGTCAAAGATGATGATGTCGTCGATCCGATTCAGGAATTCCGGCCGGAAATGCTGCCGCAAGGCGTCCATCACCAGGCGCTCCCGCGCTTCGGGCGAAGATTCCTCCATGATGTACTGCGACCCAATGTTCGACGTCATGATGATGACGGTATTCTTGAAATCCACCGTCCTCCCCTGTCCGTCCGTGATCCGGCCGTCGTCGAGCACCTGGAGGAGCACATTGAAAACATCCTGGTGCGCCTTCTCGATCTCGTCGAACAGGACCACGGAATACGGTTTGCGCCGGACCGCTTCGCTCAGCTGCCCGCCCTCCTCATAACCGACGTAGCCCGGCGGCGCCCCGATCAAGCGCGAAACCGTGTGTTTCTCCATGTATTCGCTCATGTCGATCCGGATCATGGCCTGCTCGTCGTCGAACAAAAATTCGGCCAGGGCCCGCGAAAGCTCCGTTTTGCCGACGCCGGTTGGCCCGAGAAAAATGAAGGAGCCGATCGGCCGGTTCTCGTCCTGCAATCCAGCCCGGGCCCGGCGGATCGCGCTCGCCACCGAATTAACGGCTGCATCCTGGCCGATGACGCGCTGATGCAAATGCTCCTCCAGCCGGACTAGCTTTTCGCGCTCGCCTTCCTGCAAACGCGAGACCGGAATGTGCGTCCAGCTCGAGACGACCTGGGCGATGTCTTCCTCGGTCACTTCTTCGCGGAGCAACCGGTTGCCGCCCTCTTTGATCTTCTCCTCGACTTCGCGCAGCTTTTTCTCGAGATCGGGAATGCGGCCATATTGCAGTTCGCTCGCCTGGGCCAGCTCGCCGCGGCGTTGCGCTCGTTCCAATTCCGTCCGCGCGTGGTCGAGATCCTCCTTGAATTTCCGCTGGGTCTCGATGATCGACTTTTCCTTCTGCCACTCGGCCTTGAGGGCCGACGATTTCTCCTTCAATTCGGCCAATTCCTTTTCCAGTTTTTTCAGCCGTTCCTTGCTGGCCGCGTCCTTCTCCTTCTTCAACGCCTGGCGCTCCATCTCATGCTGCATGATCTCGCGCTCGACGACGTCCACCTCGGTCGGCATGGAATCGAGCTCGATCTTGAGCCGCGAAGCCGCTTCGTCCACGAGATCGACCGCCTTGTCCGGCAAAAATCGATCGCTGATATAACGATGCGATAACACCGCCGCCGCCACCAGGGCCGCGTCCTGGATTCGGACGCCGTGGTGGACTTCATAGCGTTCCTTCAGTCCGCGCAGGATGGCTATGGTGTCCTCGACGGTAGGCTCCTCCACCATGACCGGCTGGAAACGCCGCTCGAGCGCCGCGTCTTTCTCGATGTATTTTCGGTACTCATCGAGCGTGGTGGCGCCGATCGTTCGCAGTTCGCCGCGGGCCAATTGCGGCTTCAACAGATTCGACGCGTCCACCGATCCTTCCGCCGCGCCCGCGCCGACAATAGTGTGCAGCTCATCGATGAACAAAATGATCTCGCCCTGCGAATCGGTCACTTCTTTCAGGAACGCCTTGAGCCGGTCCTCGAATTCTCCGCGGAACTTCGCGCCGGCGACCATCGACCCGATGTCCATCGCGATGATCTTCTTTTGCTTCAACGATTCCGGGACGTCGCCGCTGATGATGCGCCGAGCCAGGCCTTCCACTATGGCGGTCTTCCCCACGCCTGGCTCGCCGATCAGGACGGGATTGTTTTTTGTCCGCCGGGACAGCACCTGCATCACCCGCCGGATTTCGTTGTCGCGTCCGATGACGGGATCGATCTTCCCGCGCCGGGCCATTTCCGTCAGGTCGCGCCCATATTTTTCCAACGTCTGATATTTTCCTTCCGGGTTTTGGTCGGTCACGCGCTGCGAACCTCGCACCTGCTGGAGCGCCTGCATCAGCTTATCGCGCGTCACGCCGGCGTCCTTCAACAGCTTCGCCGCCGCCCCCTTGCCGTCCGACAGCGCCAGGAGATAGTGTTCGGCGCTGAGGAATTCATCCTTCATCCGCGCCATTTCTTTCTCGGCCGCGTCGATCGTCGTTCGCAAATCGTTGCCGATCCCCTGGTTCAGATTGCCGCCCTGGATTTTCGGGCGCCGCTCCAGGTCCTTCATCAGGCGCTGATGCAAGTCACCGGCCGCCACTCCCATTTTTTCCAGGAGCGGCCGGGTCACCCCTTCGCTCTGGTCGAGGAGGGCCACGAGAAAATGCTCATTCGTTATTTCCTGATGCCCGAGGTCCGACGCCACCGTCTGCGACGCGTGCAGCGCCTCCTGCATCTTCTGGGTAAATTTATCCGGCCGCATGATGTACACGTAGTCTTTGCGATCACTTCCGCAAATACGTGCTTGTGATCAAGGCCTGCGCTTGTGGGTTCGTAAATAGCGAGGAGATCGCGTTTGATGAGTGACTAGCCTAGGCGCGCCTCAACGCTTCTTCTGCGTCTTGCAATTCGTCTGTTCTTCGCCCGTAGCCATATTTTTCAATGAGTTGCTTCGCGGCGGCTAGATCGCCTGCGGCAGACAGCCAAGGGTAGAATTCCTCATTCAAGAATAGCCGCGCGCGGTGCAGGTGAATGTCGGCGAGAAAAAGTTTCATCTGTCCCTGCTCAGCGATGTCGTAAGCTTCGTCTAGGTCTGACTGCGCGCTGTCGACTCCCGTGCGTGCGCCGGTGAGCGAGCGCAACCAGGCGCGCGCGATAAGTCCGCGAGGAAGGTCGTCGATATTGCCAGAGCGTCGGAGTCCCGACACCGCCGAGTCTAACTCTGAGCGGCGTACGCCAAAAGCGAAGTCTGAACGATTTGCTTCCAGAATAGCAGCGCAAATTGCAGCGCGGCCTACGCTAAGACGGTCAAGCGCAATACTAAGGATGTCCGCGCCAGAATATTCAGCTAATTTCAAGGTTTGGGCAGCACGCTCGGCGACTGCACGGCAAGAAAGCGCTGCGTCCTTAACGGCGGAGCAAAGGGGCAGTTTTAGAATTAGTTGCCACGCGACACGTTCCGCCTCACCCATAAGGAAGTCGCAATACCAAAATCCCCACACCGAATGGAGCAGTGGGTAGTCCGGACACTCCTGGACTTGTATCCGCTCGGCTTCCTCGAAGCGCGCTTGCGCCTCAGTTCGGCGACCCGCCCGATCGAGAGCCTCAGCGTGCACCGCTCGCTTGGTCACGCGCTCCTCCAACTCGCCACTTCGGTCGGCGTAGGCCACGGACAGCTCGGCGTTCACCACTGCCGAAGCAACGTCGCCCAATGTCAATTCCAACTCGCTCAGATTACCATAGCTGATGGCCGCACCATTCCACCGCCCAACCTTGACATCCATTTCCCCAGATACCCTCATCGGAGTTAGCGCTTCGGTCAGTCGACCCAACGCGCGCAAACATACCGCGGCTTCATTCAGGAGCCACGCTTGTGCCCCGTCTGCAACCAGAGCCGACGGGCGGCTCCAAGGTTGATCAAAAAAGCACGCAACAGCTCCTAAATTAGAAGCGAACGCGCCAAGTTTCTTATCACTGTAGCCTTGGGCTCGCCGCTTGATCCGATCGTAGTATACGCGTTCTAAGGCCTCCTGCTGCAGTCCTGCGTTGCAGCCATGGGCAACCGCTTGGTAGAGAGGTTGGAGATCCTCCAGCGTGGGCTCGGCCTTGTCCGCCGTGTTCTGCGAAAGATGTTCATAGAGCCGCCGGTGTGCAATACGCCACGCCTCTGGGTTGTTGGTGCGTAATTGGCGAGAAAAGTATTCGCGCACCAGCGGGTGAGCGTCGAGCGAGATCAATCTTCGGTTCGAGCCTCGGTTTACTGCAAGCAGGCTGGCAGCCTCCAATCGAATGAATGCCGCGTTGCATTGGGCCTCGCTGGCACCGACAAGTGCGTCGGTTAACCCCGGTATTGCGGGATTCTGAAGCAAAGCAGCGAGACAGTCTGCGGTCGCTGGACGATCGAACAATCCAAGCAGCCGTAACATCGCGAATGCGAATTTTCCTGGCTCGCCTTCGGACTCGAACCAGCGTCCGTATGCAGCCATGACGCGGAAGGCGTGGCCTCCCTGTTGCTCCGAATCGGCTTGCTCCAACTTCACCAACGCCCGCCGACGAATATCTCCGGCGTGAACGGTATGAAGCCAATTCCCGAGCAGGTTCAACGTTAATGCGTGGCCTTTGACATCCCCGACGAGTGACTCTAACTCTCGGAGTGTTCCCAACACTCCAAGGGATCGGAGCAGCGCCACGCCGGCCGGTTTTGAAAGCTGGTTTAGTCGCTCCTCAGCGACACTTGTCTGCAAGTAAGAATGCAGGTCGGAAACTGAATAGCGTGTAGTGATGATACACAAGCCATTGCTCGCGGAAGCAAGACCTTTCAGCAGCGCGGCTAACCCCAAATCCCTTAGTGCCCCTGGAGTCGGTGATGTTAGCGTATATTGCATCGGCTCAAGACCGTCAAGGACGAGAAGCGTCCGCCGCCCACCGATTAGATGAGCAAGGCGCTGTCCTTTCTCGAACGCCCCATCGCCGCTAGCTGCCATATCGGAGTCACCGAAAAATGAGAGCGCTTCTTTGATAAACACGTCGGACGAAGATAAATTTTCCCTAGTCCCTTGGCTGTAGAAGGACCATGCGAAAGCTGCTTCGCAGCCGGGCCAATTGTTGCGAGCCAAATCTGTAACCCACTTGCTCACGAGAGAGGTTTTCCCTTCCCCACCGACCGCAACGATGCTAAGGACATGAGGGCGGTTCGCTTCCCCGCGAACTGCTCTACCCCAAGCGTCGTTTAGCAGCTGGAGTTCTTCTTTGCGTCCCACGAGTTCAACTGGTGCATACTTGATTATGCGGGATACGTCGAAGTTGGCGGCGCTCTCCGAAGAACGAACAGAAAGCGGTAGAACAACGGAGGTTGTAGGACTTCCTTCCGCTGAAATTACAGACACAATTCTCTCAACAAACCGCAGCACACCCGCGCAAACGTCGTGCTTGGCGTCTCGCGGCTTGACGATGCTCAAGTGATCGTCATCCACGTCGTGAATGGTATACCCAGCGATTCCCGGATTTGCCGACGCCCGAGGAACCACAAGGCCTAGAGCTAGGGGTCGCCACCACCACCGTCCTCTGAACAGTCCAACACTCTCTGCGTAGCTATCGATTGGAATCGGGTGGTGGTGGTGCCATTCGATGAACTCGTCATGAAGAATGTCAAGCGATTCGGCATTGGCACGCATCTCATTCACATGAGCCTGACTACCGCCGAAAAATCTTCCCAATACGCCCGCAGCGTCGGCAAAGGCGGAGCCTTTATGGGGAACGGCGCAGAATACAATCCCTCGAATTACACTAACTAGTCGCTTCCGATCCGTATCAGCAAGCGTTTGGCTGCCTACGATTAGAGATTTCACAATCAACCCGGCCATGCTGTGAGTCACAAATACTACGGGACGCATGCCAATACCCGCGTTGGCAAGCTTTAAGGCGAGGTTGCCCGCCCTTTTATCGATGATCATTCCGGGTTTGCCGAGTGTTGTTAGTCCTGCTGGGTAGCCGACCGCCCAAATTCCACACTGTGGGAAGCGTTTTCCCAACTCTTCTGGCCAAAAGAAGTACGCCGGGTTTCCTTTTTTCGCGTGCGTCCAGGTTCCATGTGACCCACCTCCTAGGCCATGAACGAATACGACGTCGGCCTGCCGGCGTGAATCTGCAGTATTTGCAATCTCGTGAAGTCCGTCGGAATCAGGAGTCATCTGGGGTTCATATGCGACTGCATACTAAGAACAAAAGTTTGCGAAGCCAGACCAAAAATGGTCGCTTTTGGGACAAAGGTGGGGGCTACGTAATATGCGAATCTCCTGGGGCCGTCGGAATTAGGAAAGCGTTGCGATTTTCTCGTTTGGGTTTTCGCCATTGAGATGGTATGCAACGCGATTCGGCCCGGCCTGTGCGCCGACCTCGGCAATCTGGTAATTGACACCGACGGAGTTCACGCGTTGCAGGCCTGTTCATCCCCGCGTATGAGTCTCCGCGATGAGCGCGGAAGCAAAATTGACGGGACGAAGCGCATTGCGCGTACTGCGCAATGCGCCCTACCGGCGCTACATCATTGGTTCGGCGATTTCCGATACCGGCACCTGGATGCAGGTCATGGCGCAGGGCTACGTCATGAGCACGCTGACGACGAAAGCGGTCTGGTTGGGCATGGCTCAGTTCGCGGCGGGCCTCCCGATGCTGGCGCTTACGATGGTCGGCGGGGCCGCCGCCGACAAATACGACAAGCGCAAAATCCTGCTCGTCACTCAATACGTCCAGATCACGCTCGCTCTCGCCATCGGTTATCTGGTCTGGAAAAACCAGATCGCCATCTGGCATATTCTGGCGTTCGCGGCGATCCTCGGTGTTTCGAATTCGTTCGAAATGCCGACGCTCTCCGCGCTTGTGCCCGAGCTGGTCGAAAAGGAGCAAATTCCAAGCGCCATCGCGATCGATCGCTCGGTCTTCCACGGCTCCCGCGTGTTCGGGCCGACGATTGGCGGCATTCTCATCAGTCTCTGGGGGACCGCCTCCGCCTTTTTCGCCAACGCCCTTTCCTTCGTGGCCCTGATCATCGCGCTGCTCTCGCTGCCACCTCGTTCAAAAGGCAGCGCGGAGGAGGAAGAAAAGCGAACCAGCGGAATCAAAGACGGCTTCCGTTTTGTAGCCAACGACAGACCGAGTCTCGCCATGGTCACGCTGATCGCCACCCAGTCGGTCTGCATCTTTCCGATCATCACCGTGATGATGCCGCTCTATGTGCGATTGGTCCTCGGACTGGGCCCGGATCGCCTCGGCTTTCTCATGGGCGCTTCGGCCATCGGATCGCTGGTCGGCTCGATTTTTCTCATCGGCCTGGCGCGAGAAAAACGGGTGCCGCTCATGATTTTCTGCGCGCTGGGCGTGACCGGAGCAATCCTGGGGCTCTCGCTCGGACCGAGTTTCTACGTCGCCACGGCGCTGCTGGTAGTTAACTCGTTGGGTCTGGCGACGAATTTCGGGCTCGCCAGCACCATCGTCCAGGAACGGGCGCCCGACTATTTGCGTGGCCGCGTCTCGGCCGTGTTCATGCTGAGCTTCGTCGGCCTGATGCCGATCGCCGGCCTGGGCGTCACCAGTTTGTCCGACTTCATTGGAATGAAAACCGCCCTGGCCATCGCCGCGACCGCGTACGGCGCGATCACGGTCCTGGTGTTGTTGCGCGTGCGCAAGGAATGCTCGGGTCCAGGAATGGCCACAGCGCATATCGGCACTCCCGCCAGTCCAGCGACAGCAACTGTTCCTTAACGATGCGAATTGAATTGCCTTTGGTAGGGACGGCGCGCTGCGCCGTCCGTTTCCGCGACCCGCTGCACGCCTACGGACGGCGCAGCGCACCGTCCCTACCTTGAAAACATGATCTCCTTCTCCACCTGTTGGAACTCCGGCCGCCATACCGACGGCGCCGAAATGCTGCGCGAGATCAAGAACCTCGGCTTCAACCGCGTCGAGCTCGGGCACGGCATCCGCATTTCGCTCATGCCGGGCATCCAGAAAATGTTCGAAGCCGGTGAAGTGGAGTTCACGAGCCTGCATAATTTCTGTCCGCTCCCAGTCGAGATCACGCACGCCTCACCCGATTGCTACAAAATCTCGGCCGCCTACACGAAGGAACGGGAACGCGCGATCAAACACACGTTTAAAACCATCGATTTCGCGGAGCGGCTCGGCGCACCCTTTGTGGTTCTGCACTGCGGCGAAGTGGAAATGAATCCCATCACGGACGAATTGATCGCCCTGGCTAAGGCCGGACAGCTGCTCTCCCGCGAATATGTGCGCAAGAAAGTGAAATCCGTCCAAACGCGCGAAGCCGCCGCGCCACCTTATCTCGAACGCGTGAAGGATTCGCTCAAGCGCATCGCCGAATACGCCGCGAAGAAAAACATCCGGCTCGGAGTGGAAGGCCGGCGCGGCTACGAAGAGATCCCGACCGAACGCGAGCTGCCCGCGTTGCTCGACGAATTGAACTCGTCCCAACTCGGCTACTGGCACGACATGGGCCACATCCAGATCAAGGAAAATCTCGGGTTCCTCAATCACGCCGAGTGGTTGCGCGCAATTGGACCGCGGGCTTTCGGTTGTCACCTCCAGGATTGCAAATGGCCGGCGCAGGACCACCAGGCGCCGTTCACCGGCATGGTGAATTTGGAGAATCTTGTTCCGCTTCTTCCGGCGAACTGCTTATTTGTCTGGGAAATGGGCCCGCGCAGGACCGCCGAGGAAATCCGCCAATCTGTCGCGCGTTGGAAAGAACACTTCGGCGAATGAAAAAAACGATCCTGACGATTATCCAACTGGCCGTCACTGGCGGGCTCCTCTACTGGGTTTTTCACGACCCGGCGGTGCGAAGCGCGATGGCGGTGGCGATTCGCGACGCGGACTACCGCTGGATTGTCGCCGCGATGTTTGCCTACTTCCTGGTCGAGCTCGCCGCAGTCGTCCGCTGGCAGATTCTCTTGAAAGTCCAGGGAATCAACCTGAGCACCGGACGGCTCGGTGCACTGTTTCTCATTGGAATGTTTTATAATCAGTTTCTTCCCGGAGGCACGGGCGGCGACATCATCAAAACCTACCTGCTCTGGAAGGAGACTCCCAAGCAAAGGCCTGGGGCGCTTCTCGCCGTGCTCTTCGATCGAATGGTCGGGCTGATTGCCTTGATCATTATCACCGGCATTCTGATTTTCCTGCGCTACGGCTGGCTGACCCGCGAAACCGCCGCGCAGCTCGACACCAATCCGCTTCATAATCCGCGCTTTTACGTCTGGGTCGTTTTGGCCGTTTTCGGGGCATCCGTCCTCTTCCTGGGCACAACTTTTATCGTGAGCGGGTTCAATCTCCTGCGAAAACTTCCCCATCGATTTCCGGGCCGGGACAAGCTGATTGAAATCTCGGCCGCTTATCATCTTTACGCGCGGCACTGGCGCGCGACCGCCGCCGCCTTCGCCGCATCATGGGTCTGTCACCTCGGGACCTTTGCCACCTTCCTTTGCGTCGCCTACGCCTTCCAGGCCAACGTCGCAGTGGTCGATTTCTTCGCCATCATGCCGATCGAGCGCACGATTTCATCGTTGCCGATCAGTTTCGCTGGGGTCGGGACGCGCGAGTTCATTCTCCAGGTCATGCTCTTCAATCTCTGCGCGGTTCCTCCGGCCGTCGCGCGAATGATCGGGCTCACCGGCTTTCTGGTGATCGTGGTTTGCTGCCTCCCCGGCGGAATTGTCTATTTCTTCTACAAACCGAGCGGCGCCACCGGCCATGTGAGGATGCGCGAGATGAAGGAGGAGTTCGCCACCCTCGAGCATGAAATCGCCGAGAAAGAAGAATAGGAAATCTTCTACGAAGGGCAGGCGTCCGTTCGTTGCGGTGACGTTCGCGATGACCCTCGACGGCAAAATCACGACGAAAAACTTCACGCCGGTCGATTTCACTTCGCGCGAAGACAAGACTCATCTTTTGCGGCAACGCGCCCTGGGCGACGCCGTCCTGATCGGCCACAGCACCCTCAAGCACGACAACGTCCGGCTCGGCGTGCCCGATCCGAAAATGCGCGAGGCCCGCGTGGCGCGAGGACAAACGCCCTATCCGCTACGCGTGATTGTCTCAAACGAAGGCCGGATTGATTCGGACCTGAAACTCTTCCAAACCGACATTTCACCAATCGTCATTTTTTCCACGCTCCGGATGCCGGCCCGGTATCAGAAAGCGCTCCGGGAAAAAGCGACGCTTCACCTGAGCGACGCGCGGTCAGTCGATCTTGGGTGGATGTTGCAACAGCTGCGAAGAGACTACGGCATTCGATCGGTGGCCTGCGAAGGCGGGGCCACGCTCTTTCGCGCCTTGCTCGAGAAAGACCTGGTCGACCAGCTCAATCTGACGATCGCCCCGTTCCTCTTTGGTGGCGCCGACGCCCCAACCTTGACCGGCCTGAGCAAGGAATTTTTGCCCCGAAGCGTTCAGTGCACGCTGACCGAGATGCGAACCGTCGGCGAGGAATGTTTTTTGACGTATCGAATCAAGCGTCCGCGGCGATAAGGCCCAAGGAGCGGCGCTTTCCAAACCGCCGATCTGCAAGAGGCGATTTCATCGCCTCATTCTTAAATCCCGCGGCAATGCCTCCGTAGGCCAGAGGGCGGTTTGGAAAGCGCCCCTCCTTGGTACTAAAACAACGGCGGCTCCTTCGCCGCCGGTCGTGGTCGTCGCACCAGCTCACCACCGCAATTCGGACAGATGGCGCTGAGCGTTTCCATGCAAGCCGGGCAGAAAGTGCATTCGTAGACGCAGATGTGCGCCTCATCTCTCGGCTCCAGTTTGCGCCCGCACTTCTCACACGATTTTTTCAATTCAAGGGCCATTGTTACCTTTCACTGCGTTGCGCTCATTCAGGGCGAGTCTATCCTCACTGGCGGATGAGCACGAGCGAATCCGCTCCATGCATACCGGCAATTCCATCCTCATGCAGGCCCCCCGGAGCGCTATCTTCGAAACGGCCGCGAACCTCGAACTGTGGCCAAAGATTCTGCCCCACTACCGCTACATAAAATACCTCGAGCGCGGCCCCGATCGCAATCTCGTGGTCATGGCCGCCGTCCGCGGGGGAATCCCTATCTCGTGGACCTCCGAACAAATTATCGATCGGGAGAAAATGGAAGTTCATTTCCATCACCTGAAAGCTTGGACAAAAGGGATGCATGTGGTCTGGTCCTTCCAGGAAACACCGGCGGGCGTTCTGGTGGAGATTGTGCATGATCTTCGATTCCGAATCCCCATCCTCGCCCCCGTCGCCGAGCCGATCATCGGACACGGATTCATCCATCCGGTGGCCAGCAAAACTCTCCGTTGCATGAAAGCATACTTGGAAAACTCAATCGAAAATCGAGAATCGAAAATCGAAAATGCCTAGGCGTCGCGCAGTCATTACCGGCATCGGCCCAATCACGTCCATCGGGATCGGGCGGGAGAATTTTTGGCATGGCCTGCGCGCGGAGAAGAGTGGCATTCAGCGCATTTCCAGCTTCGACACCTCGGAGTTCAACGCGCATTGCGGCGGTGAGATTCCGGAGTGGACCCCGGAAGATCACTTTCCGCCGCATCGCTTAAAGCGGCTCGACCGCTACGCCCAGTTCGCGGTGGCCTCGGCAAAAATGGCGCTCGACGACGCCGGCCTGCCCTATTCGCAACAGACGCCGCAACATCGCGTGGGCGTCAGTTTTGGGACCGCTCTCGGAGGCGTGGCGAATGCCGAATACCAGCACGCGCATTTCCTGAAGAAGGGGACCCGCGGCGTGAACCAGACGCTCGCGCTCCAGGTTTTTGGCGGCTCGGCGCACTCGAATATTGCGATCGAGTTTGGGTTTCGGGGTGTCGGCACGACCAACTCAAACAGTTGCGCCAGCGGGACCGTCGCCGTCGGCGAAGCGCTTCGTTATATCCGGGACGACTTCGCGGACGTCATTGTGGCGGGGGGAGCGGAAGCGCCCCTTAGTCCCCTCACCTTCGGCGCCTTTGCCATCATCAAAACAATGAGCCAATGGACAGGTGACCCGGCGCTGGCCTGCAGGCCGTTCGATCTCCGGCGGGACGGGTTCGTCATGGGAGAAGGCGCGACCTCGCTCGTAATTGAGGAGCTCGAACACGCGCGGAAACGCGGCGCCCGCATCTTTGCGGAAGTGCTCGGCTACAGTTTGAATAACGATGCGTTCCACATGACTTCACCTCTTCCCAGCGGCGAATCGTGCATTCGGGCGATCCGGGACGCCCTCGCCGACGCTCAGCTTGGCCCCGAGCAGATTGATTACGTCAACGCCCACGCCAGCTCGACCCAACTGAACGACAGCACCGAAACCATGGCCATTAAGCAGGTGTTCGGCGAGCACGCGAAAACTTTGCCGACCAGCGGAACCAAGGCCTACACGGGGCATCCCCTCGGCGCGACCGGCGCAATCGAAGCGGCGATCTGCGCCCTGGCCATCGAACAAAAATGGATACCGCCCACTTTGAACCGTAACGAGCCCGATCCCGCTTGTGATCTCGATGTCGTGCCAAATCAGGGTCGCGATGCCGAATTGAATTATGTCCTGAGCAATTCCTTCGGTTTCGGCGGGATCAATTCGTGTGTGATTCTCGGGCGGGTGTAGCGGTTGAATTGTAGGGCGGGCGCTCCGCCTGCCTGGTCTAATGCCAATCCGAGGCAAGGTCGCCGCGGCGACCGCTTGCCTTACAAATTGTCCTTTAGCAGATCCGGCCGATTCTTCTGCGTCCGTTTCAATCCCTGCTCTTTCCGCCACTTCGCGATCTCGCCGTGGTTCCCCGATAACAACACGTCCGGAACGGTCATGCCGCGGAAGTCCGACGGCCGCGTGTATTGCGGTCCTTCAAGCAAACCGCCGGCAAAGCTGTCATCAGCTGCTGACTGTTCATCCCCGAGCACTCCGGGCAGCAATCTCACGACGGCGTCCACGAACACGACCGCCGCGATCGCACCATTCGTGAGGACATAATCACCGATGGAAACTTCAACGTCGACCAGGTGCTCGATGACGCGATGATCTACTCCCTCGTAATGCCCGCAGATAATGATCAAGTGTTCTTCGCTCGAAAACTCTGTCGCAGCCCGCTGATCAAACTTTCTCCCCGCCGGAGACATCACAATCACCTTCGGCCTCTGTAATTCGGCGTTGGATGTTGGACGTTGGGCGTTGGACGTTTTCTTCAAATCCTCCACCGCCGCGAAAATCGGCTCGGGCTTCATGACCATCCCCTGGCCTCCGCCAAACGGCGCATCATCGACGACGTGGTGCTTGTCCGTGGTCCAGTCGCGCAGGTTATGAATGTGCAGCTCCAAGGCCCCGCATTCCTGGGCTCGCTTCATCATGCTTTCGTTTAGCGGCGCCCGGCAGATTTCCGGGAACAACGTCAGGATGTCGATCCGCATCGGACGAATGCGGGCCCTACTCCACGATTTCGAGCGTGGCGCGCTGGCCGTGCCGGGCCGCGGAGCTGGCCAGAAGCGCGCGAATGGCCTGGATCGTCTGGCCATTGCGGCCAATAATTCGGCCGACATCGGTCTGGCGCAGTTGCACCCGGAAAATCGTTGTCTTCCCCGACGGAATCTCCGAGAGCATCATTTCATCTGGAAACTCGACCAACTGGCGAATGACAAACTCGAGGAACTCTTTCACGAGCCCGAGTGTATTCGAACTTTCGAATTTGTCACGAGGTGGATCGAGCGCTACGCCGCTCGATGAGTGCGGCGTCGCCCTGGAAATTCACTGTCTAATAAATCAGACGCGTGAAAAAATCGAGCGACGTAGCGCTCGATCCACCTACTGGTAGGACGCCTCGAAATTCGAAGTGTCTTCCCCGACCGGACCGATTTCCTTGCCATCCGGGCGCAGCAGCCAGTACCAATCGTAGCTTCCGCCACCGATGAAATAGCGGTGTTGCTGGGTCAGCAGGCAATCCTTGTATTCACCCGCCGGAACGAGTTTCAAGTCGCTGCCCGGGAAAAGGTAACGTTCTTTGCGATTGGTGGTATCGACCACGTGGACCGCCCCGGAGGTCGCCCAGGCTGGCGTGACGAAATAAAGCAGCTTCCCGCTAGTCGAAAACTGCAGGTTTTGGAAGGCGGCAATAAGCGACTCCACCTTCTCGGACTCCCGGACCTTAACCAGGAGCGACGGCTCTTTTCCATCGATGCGAACCTGCCAGAGCTCGGTTGGGTTCATCTCCTCCGAGCCGGATGCGATTTTCTTACCGTCCACTTTGCGGACGAACGCCACCCATTTGCCGTCAGGCGCCAGGATCGGATCAGAATCGCGGCCGCCGGAGGTCAGGGCCGTGGTCTTTCCGGATTGATCGGTGAACTGGATGTTGCCGTCTTTCACAGAGACGGACTGCGCGAGAGCCGGGGAAATCAGCGCGGTCAGGAGGGCCAAGAGGAGGCTTGTGTGCTTCATTTGCACTATCAACGCACGCCGCTGGCGGACTTGAAAAGATTTTTCAAAGTCGAGCGCTTCCGTCGGTTTCGCCTCTCCTGTCGCGGCGGTCTCTGACCGTCGACAACGCGAACCTGGAATCGTTTCGGCGGTCTGAGACCGCCGCTACAATTACGCTGGCGGCGCCGCAGGCGCCTCTTCTCCCGGAGCGGATTCTTCCGCTGCCGGAGCAGCGGGTGCTTCGTTCACGGGAGCGCTTGCTTCCTCTGCCTGGCTGGCGGGAGCCTCGGCTTCCGCCGGAGCGGACGCCTTCTGCTTCTTATTCTTCTTGATCAGGCTCCGAACGGTATCGGACGGCTGCGCGCCTTTGGAAATCCAGTGATCGATCCGGTCCAGGTCGAGGGCGCTGTTCGGATCGGGCTTCTTCGGATCGTAGGTCCCGATGATCTCGATAAATTTGCCGTCGCGCGGGCTGCGGCTGTCGGCCACCACCACCTTGTAATACGGGCGATTCCTCGCGCCTTCTCTGCGTAATCTGATTGAAACTGCCATATCGTTAATTTTTCATCCGCGCCATCTGCGCCATCATTTTCTTCATTTTCCCGGCGTTCTTCATCATCTTTCGCATCTGATTGAAACGCTGGAGCAAGTCGTTCACTTCGGTGACGCTGCTGCCGCTGCCGCGGGCGATTCGTTGACGCCGCCGCGCATTTAGAATGTCGGGCCGCGTTCTCTCCTCGTGCGTCATCGAAAGCACAATCGCTTCCGTCCGCTTGAGCTGCTTCTCGTCCACGGAGAGGCCCTGCACGTTACTCATCCCCGGGATCATGCCAAGGATATTCTCCAGCGGGCCCATCTTCCTCATCATTTTGAACTGGGCCAGGAAATCGTTGAAATCGAACGAGGCCGTTCGGAGTTTGCGCTCCATCCGCCGGGCTTCCTCCTCATCCACCGCCTCGGCCGCCTTTTCCACCAGGCCGACGATGTCGCCCATGCCCAGGATCCGGCCGGCCAGGCGATCCGGCACGAAGGCCTCGAACTGATCGAGTTTCTCACCCACGCCGGCGAACTTGATCGGCCGCTGCGTCACTTCCCGCATGGAAAGCGCCGCCCCGCCCCGCGCATCGCCGTCGAGCTTGGTCAGGATGATCCCGGTGAGGCCGAGCGCTTCGTGAAAATGAGTGGCAACGCTGACCGCCTGCTGCCCCGTCGCCGCGTCGGCCACGAGGAGGATCTCCTGCGGCTTGAGGAATTCCTTCAGCTCCTTGATTTCCTTGATCAGCTCCGTGTCGATTTCCTGCCGGCCGGCCGTGTCAAAGATCTGGACGTTGCCGGTTTGTTGCGCAGCCCATTCGAGGCTCGCGGCAGCTGACCGGCGCACATTTTTTTCCTCCGGCGCAGGGGTGTAAACCGGGACTTCCACCTGCCGGCCCAGGGTAGCAAGCTGTTCGATTGCGGCCGGCCGCTGCAAGTCACAGGCAATGAGCAACGGAGCACGCCCCTGCTTTTTCAAATAACGGGCGAGCTTTGCCGACGAGGTCGTTTTGCCAGCGCCATTCAGGCCGACCATCAGGATACGGGCTGGCTTCTCGAGATTGAGCGGGGCGGCATCGCTCCCCAGCAAGGTGGTCAACTCATCGTGGAAAATCTTAACGATTTGCTGACCGGGCGTGACGCTCCGAAGAACCTCTTCGCCGAGCGCCTTTTCCCTGACCCGTCCGATGAAATTCTTCGCGACCTGAAAATCGACATCCGCTTCCAGCAAGGCGAGCCGCACCTGACGGAGCGCGTCGTTTATGTTGCTCTCGCTGATCGTCCCGTGACCGCGAAGATCCTTGAAAATGTCCTGAAGCTTATCGCCGAGCTGTGAAAACATAACTGGTTAACGCGGGGAGCGCCCCCGAAAGCGCGTCTCCTCCTCAATTCCTCAGGCCGCCTACTTTTTCTTCTTCTTGGGTTTCACCGCGGGAGGCGCGGCGGGCGGCGCCGTGGCCGGAGCGACCGATGGAATGGGCGCCGGTGGCGCGGCGGACGGACTGCCATCATCGATCTTAAACGACCAATGCGTTTCCACCTTCTTGCCGCCCGACGTGGCGCTCACGATCACGGTACAGGTTTTGTCCCGCAACTTTTGTGTTACCTGGTAGGCCACGGTGGAGGTTTTCGGGTCAAAGCTGGAATCGACTTTCCCGAGACCGCTCACCCGCATTTCCGGAGTCGTGCCCGGATCAATTGCGCCTAACGATGAGATGTTCGCTTTGATCAGCGGCAACGCGTTCTTGATTGTCTCGCCGTCCGCCGGCTGCGTTTGCAGGTTCGACGGCGCCACCTCCGCGACCGCGGGCCCGACTGCTGTCGTCGCGATCGATGCCACCGCATCGGTGAACGTCTTCGGCTTGTTATTCTCCATCAGGTATCGGCCGACGGAATTCAGCGGCGTATGCATCGTGATCGGCTGGCCGTAGACGGTGAAGAGCGCTTCATATCCCGCCTTCATTGCTACGTCGCGAATGTGGTCGTTGTGAAATCCGTAGGGCACGGCGAAGCAGTTCACCTTCACCCCGAGCTTTTGCTCGATCATCTGCTTGGAACCAGCGATTTCCTGGTTCAGCCATTGCTCATACTCTTCCGGGTTCAGTTTTTTCTTGGCCACCTTGTCGTAAGGCTTTCTCAAATCGGAATGGGTTGCGGTGTGCCCCTGGATGTCGACGCCGGCATCGCGCATCTCGGCGAGCATTTCCCAGGTCATCGACTCGCCGCCGCTGAAATGCCCGGGCCGAATCCCTTCCGTGTAAATGAACAGCGTGACGGGAAAATTGAACTTCTTCAGGATGGGCCAGCCGACTTCGTACTGCGACTTCCAGCCATCGTCGAAGGTGATGATCGCGCTCTTCGCCGGAATCGCCTTTTCCCCGCGTCTCCAGGCCAGGAAATCCTGCATCGGGATCACGGCGATCCCCTTGTTCTTCAGCTCCTGCATTTGCTGCTCGAACAACGCCGGCGTGATCTCCGTGTCGGGGCGCCGCACGCTGTTAACGAAGCGGTGGTAACCAAAAATCACCACCTGCGCATTTTGATCGACCGCCGGCTTGGTGATGGCCACCGAAGTGGCCGGGGTGGGAGTAGCGGATGAATTGGATGACGGCGTGGCTGAGGCCTTCGCGGACGATTGGTTTGGGCCCGCGCTCGCATCAGCCGCCGTGGCGGGCTTTTTGCAGGCAGATAAACTGAGCGCAAAAAACAGCGCTAAAAGTGCAAATCGATTACGCATAAGTGAGGTAAGGGGCCTTTAGTTTGCCGCGTGAAAAAAACAAGCGGTTTTTGGTTCATTCCCCCTAGAAATCTGTGGCGCTCTCTTCGCTTTCAGCTATCAAGTCGCATGATGCGCTCCCTCTCCATGGTGCTTGGATCGGCTGCCTGCCTTTTGCTCGCCAGCTGCGGCACCACCCGTGAAATCCGGGTCAAGGATACCACGCGAAGCTTCACCACCGTGGTGGTCGATGCAGGCCACGGCGGAAAGGATAACGGAGCTTTTCGCCGTTTTGGCGGCGCGGAGAAGAACGCAACGCTCGATGTAGCGACCCGGCTCGCCACCAAGCTGCGCGAGTCGCAATTCCGGGTCGTGATGACCCGGTCGAGCGATCTGTTTGTCGACCTCGACGAACGGGCTGCGATTTCAAACCGGCAAAAGAACGCGATCTTTGTCAGCGTCCATTTCAACGATTCCGGACGCCGCGGCATCCGCGGTTTCGAGACTTATTACCACTCACCGGTCGCCCGGAATCTCGCCTACAAAATCCAGGAGCGGATCATGACGCTGCCCGGGGCGGTCAATCGCGGCGTAAAGACCGCCAATTTTCGTGTCCTTCGAAAAGCTGCCTACCCGGCGGTGCTGGTGGAGTGCGGTTTCCTGAGCAACCGCAAGGAAGGCGCCGCTGCGCGAAGCGCGAGTCGCCGCGATGATCTGGCCGACAAGATCGCGGAGGCGATCGTGGATGAACGCTACGGCAAGGGAACCTATCACGCGCCCTCCACCGCGTCCGATTCCGCCGCGAGTAGCTCCGAGCACGGGAATTAATTGGATCACGCGCTCTGTCGCGCGATGCTCGTTCCCCAATTCGGGTGGATCACTCATCGAGCGACGGAGCGCTCGATCCACCATTTGCCTACCTGCCCCAGCGAGACCCGGCGCAAACTTGACGGCTTTAAGCCGTCAAGATGCGACGTGCGCGTCTGGGGCGATGAAGGATCGCACCGGAGCGAGGCTCGTCCGTTTCTCGGGGTGGATCGAGCGCTCCGCCGCTCGATGGGAGTTTGCGCCAATGTCGTCTGCACCCATCGAGCGACGGAGCGCTCGATCCACCTAAAATTCGATCCCGCGTTTCTCGCGCCCAACAGCAGCGAGGATGATCACCGCCAGGAACACCACGCACTGCACGAGCGCCATGGTCAGCGCGTAATTTGGTTCGCCGTTGGGTAATCGAAATTTTTCCGCCAGCCAGGCCTGTTGCTGAGCAGCGTACGCCGCCGCGAAGTTTCCCATTTGATAGGCCAGGCCGGGAAACAATCCGCGAAACGCCGGCGGTGAGAGCTCATTGAGATGGACGGGAACCACGCCCCAGGCCCCCTGCACCATGAATTGAATGAGGAAGCCGCCCAGCATGAGCAAGGCGGTGTTCGGCGCGAATATCCAGAGCGGGATCAAAAGCATGCCGCCGATGGCGCAAAGAATGATCACGCGCCGGCGACCCCAGGTTTGGGAAAGCGAACCGACGATGGCGCCGCCACAGATGGCGCCCATCGCATAAACGATGCTGATTATGGATTTAGCGCTGACCCCGAACCCTCGCTGTTTCTCCAGATACGTCGGGTAAAGATCCTGCGTGCCGTGCGACATGTAATTGAATGCGGTCATGAGGAGGGCCGCGTAAAGAAAGAGCGCGCCGTGTTGCCGGACGAGCACCGAAAACCGCGGCCGGTGCTGGCGCGTTTCGCGATGTCTCTCCCAGACCGGCGATTCCGGGACGTGCGCTCGAATGTAGATCACGAGGAACGCCGGCAACGCTCCCGCCACGAACAGACCCCGCCAGCCGAACAAAGGGAATACAATCCAATAAACCAGGGCCGCCAGAAGATAGCCGACGGCATAGCCCTGCTGCAGAATCCCGGAAAACAACCCGCGTGCCTTCGTCGGCAGGGACTCCATCGCGAGCGACGCGCCCAGGCCCCATTCACCCCCCATCCCAATCCCGAAGAGAGCGCGCAGGATGAGGAACACCGTGAAATTCGGAGCGAACGCCGTCGCCAATTCCATGACCGAATAAAAGACGATATCGATCATGAGCGGGATCCGCCGGCCGAACCTGTCGCCTAACCAGCCGAAAATGAGAGCGCCTAACGGGCGCATCATCAGGGTGAGCGTAATCGAGAAGGCGACCTCCGGAATGCTTCGGCCAAAGTCCTGGGAAATTTGAGCGAGGACGAAGGTAACGAGAAAGAAATCGAGCGCGTCGAGCGCCCAGCCGAGAAAACAGGCCAGGAACGTCTTCCGCTGGACCGGGGTCAGTTCTCGAAAGAGGCGGAGCGATTCCATGGGGGCGAATTTAATCGCACAGCCGGAACGCGTGTAATCAAAAAAAGCGTGTCATCGCAAAAGGAGCGGAAGGCGCAGTCGAGGGACCCCGTTGCCGCCGCTCGACTCTCGACGGGATCCCTCGACTGCGCTCGGGATGACAAGGCCTGGGGGCGCGCTAACTTTGTCCCATGCGCTACCTCGTCAAAGCCCGCGTGAAACCTGGTCGGGAGAATCCGCTTCTCCGCGCCATCGACCAGCGAACGCTCGGTCAAGGCTCCATCGCGGGTGACGAATACCAGCACGACATGCAACAGGCGCGGGTCGATCCCGCCGGGGTTGCGACCTGGGTTGAAACCTGTTTTTGCGATCCGCCGCTGGAGGAAGAGCGGCCCTATTGGGAGAAATACTTCGAGCTTCTCTCCGTGAAAGACGCGCATTCCCGGCGGAACTGCCGGCACGAAAACGGAACCGAGCCTTGGGCCTGCTGCGATTGCGATTGTACCGCGAAGCTGGAGGCGAAGCTGGCGGGTCAAGGCGAACTTTTTCTGAAGAAGCTGCGAGCTTCTTCGTAATCGTGCTCGTGCTCGTGCTCGATTCTTAAGCGCGCCAATTCGATTACGAGCACGAGTAGGAGCACGAGCACGATGCTTCGCTAACACATCTACGCATCATGATGCGTCAATTTGTTCCTTGCCGTGCACGGGAACTGCAGTTTAGTTGTCCACCATGCCGGATAATGGTCTCCATCCTCTCGAAGCCCTCCTCCGCGAGCGCATCGTCGTGCTCGACGGCGCCATGGGCACCATGGTCCAGCAATACAAACTTCCCGAGGCGGAGTATCGCGGCCAGCGGTTCAAAGACTGGAAGGGAAAGGATCTCAAAGGCTGCCTCGAGATCCTCCTCCTCACCAAGCCGGAGGTCATCGACGAAATTCATCGCCGTTATTTCGAAGCCGGCGCCGACATCATCGAGACCAACACGTTCAGCGGCACCACCATCGGCCTGCACGACTTTCTCTACCAGGCAGAACCGAAAAGTGGGCGCAAGGACGCTGAGTTCTTCCAGGGAGTCGTCGATGACCGCCAGCTTTGCGACCTGGTCGCCGAAATCAACCTGAGCGCGGCGCGGGTGGCGCGTCATGCGGCGGATGTCGTTTCGAACCAGAGCGGCCAGCGTCGTTTCGTCGGTGGCTCGCTCGGTCCCCTCCCCGTGACCGCTTCACTCTCACCAGACGTGAACGACCCCAGTTTTCGCGCGGTCACGTTCGATCAGATCCGGAAGGCCTACCGCGAACAGGCGGCCGCTCTGCTCGAGGGCGGCGTCGACCTTCTCATGGTCGAGACGATTTTCGACACGCTCAATGCGAAGGCGGCGATCGCGGCCATCACGGAATTGTTCGAGGAATCGGGGAAGCGCGTGCCCCTCATTATCTCGGGAACCGTTACCGATCGCTCGGGGCGAATTCTCAGCGGCCAAACCGTGGAAGCGTTTCTCACTTCGATCGCGCACGCCGATCCGCTCGTGGTCGGATTGAACTGCGCGCTCGGACCCGGCGAGATGGAGCCATACATCGAGGAACTGGCTCACACCACCCGCCGGTTCGTCAGCGCGTATCCGAATGCCGGCCTGCCCGACCCGCTGTCGCCGACCGGTTTTCCCGAAACGCCGGAAAGCCTGGCGCCGCAGCTGGAAAAATGGGCGCGCAACGGCTGGCTGAATGTGGTGGGAGGCTGCTGCGGCACGACGCCGGACCATATCCGGTTGATCGCCGAAAGAGTGCGCGATCTCCCCCCGAGAAAGATTCCTGTAGCGGCGGTCTCTGACCGTCGAGGCTTGGACAATTTCGACGCTCAGAGAGCGCCGCTACAGAATTCCGACGCTCAGAGAGCGCCGCTACAAAATTTCGACGCTCCGAGAGCGCCGCTCCAACTCTCCGGGCTCGAGCCGCTGAACATCACTCCCGAGATGGGGTTCGTCGTCGTGGGTGAGAGAACCAACATCACCGGTTCCCCGAAATTCTCGAAGCTGATTCTGGCCGGCGATTTTGAAGCGGCGCTGGCCGTCGCCCGCCAGCAGGTGAATGGCGGCGCCAACATTCTCGACGTCAACATGGACGAAGGAATGATCGATTCCGAAGCGTCGATGACGAAATTCCTCCATCTCATCGGCAGCGAGCCCGAGATCGCCCGCGTCCCGATGATGATCGACAGCTCGAAATGGAGCGTGATCGAAGCGGGCCTGAAATGTGTCCAGGGAAAAGCGGTCGTGAATTCGATCAGTCTCAAGAACGGCGAGGAAGAATTTCTCCGCCAGGCCGGGCTGGTGAAACTCTACGGCGCCGCGGTCATCGTCATGGCTTTCGACGAAACCGGCCAGGCGGACAACTACCAGCGGCGCATCGAAGTTTGCGAACGCGCGTACCGGCTCCTGACCGAGCGCGCCGGGCTCGCGCCTAGCGACATCGTTTTCGACCCAAACATTCTGACGGTCGCAACGGGTCTGGAAGAGCACCGCAATTACGCCGTCGATTTCATCGAGGCGGTTCGCTGGATCAAGGCGAACCTGCCGGGAGCGCGGACCAGCGGGGGCGTGAGTAATATTTCGTTTTCGTTCCGCGGCAACAACACCGTGCGCGAAGCGATGCACGCCGCGTTTCTCTATCACGCCATCCAGGCCGGGCTCGACATGGCGATTGTCAACGCGGGACAGCTCGCGGTTTACGAAGAGATCGAGCCGGAACTGAAGACGCGCGTCGAAGACGTCCTCCTGAATCGGCGGGACGACGCTACCGAGCGGCTGGTCGAGTTCGCCGAAGGCGTCAAAGCGACTGGCAAGACCGCTGCCGAAAAAGAAGCGTGGCGCGACGGGCCGGTCGAAGAGCGGCTCTCCCACGCGCTGGTCAAAGGCATCGTCGATTTTATCGAAGCCGATACCGAAGAGGCGCGCCAGAAATTCAGCCGCCCGCTCCAGGTCATCGAAGGGCCGCTCATGGCCGGGATGAGCGTGGTGGGCGATTTGTTCGGGGCCGGGAAAATGTTTTTGCCGCAGGTGGTAAAAAGCGCGCGGGTGATGAAGAAAGCCGTCGCCTATCTGCTGCCGTTCATGGAGGCCGAGAAACGCGCCGACGCGAAACCGCAGGCGCGCATCGTCATGGCGACCGTGAAAGGCGACGTGCACGACATTGGCAAGAACATCGTGGGTGTCGTGCTCCAGTGTAACAACTACGAAGTCATCGATCTCGGGGTGATGGTGCCGGCTCCGAAGATTTTGGAAACGGCGCGTGAATTGAAAGCCGACGTGATCGGCTTGAGCGGACTCATCACGCCGTCGCTCGACGAAATGGTCCATGTGGCCCAGGAGATGGAACGGGAAGGATTTACGCTGCCGCTGCTCATCGGCGGGGCGACAACGAGCCGGGCGCATACCGCGGTGAAAATCGCGCAGCATTATCGAGCCAGCACGGTGCATGTTCTCGACGCCTCGCGCGCGGTCGGGGTGGTCAGCAATTTGTTGAACGCGGAGACGAAGGAATCGTTCGACAAACAAACCCGGGCCGACTATGAGCGGCTCCGGGAAGAACACGCCAGCAAATCGCGCGAGAAGAAATTGATCCCGCTCGAAGAAGCGCGGGCGAACCGGACGCCGATCGATTGGACCGGCTACGCGCCGCCGAAACCGGAATTTGCAGGGTCACGCAGCTATTCATCCGACGCCGGAACTATCTCGCTCCATGATCTCATCCCCTACATCGATTGGTCGCCCTTTTTCCATACCTGGGAATTGCGCGGCCGTTACCCGGCCATTTTCGACGATCCCGTCGTCGGCCAACAGGCCCGCGAACTGTTCGATGACGCGCAGAAATTGCTGGAGCGCATTCGGAACGAAAAATTGCTGACGGCGCGCGGCGTCTTCGCCTTCTGGCCTGCCCGCGCGAAGGGCGATGACGTGGAAGTTTTTCACGACGACACGCGGTCGGAGCGGCTCGCCACCTTCCATTTCCTGCGACAGCAGATGAAAAAACCCGCCGATCAATTCAATCATTCATTGGCGGATTACATCGCTCCGGAGACCACAGATTACCTGGGCGGCTTTGCCGTCACCGCCGGAATCGGCGCGGATGAACTGGCCGCCAGGTTCGCCGCCGATCACGATGACTACAACGCGATCCTGACCAAGGCGGTCGCGGACCGGCTCGCGGAAGCCTTCGCGGAATTCCTGCATCGTGAAGCCCGAATCGCCTGGGGCTTTGGCCGTGACGAAAAACTTTCGCAGGACGAATTGCTCCGCGAAAAATATCGCGGCATCCGGCCAGCGGCGGGATACCCGGCCTCGCCGGATCACACAGAAAAGGAGACGCTTTTCCGGTTGCTCGATGCCACTAGCGCTACCGGGATCAGCCTGACCGAATCATTCGCGATGCACCCCGGCGCGAGCGTGAGCGGTCTGTATTTTTCCCATCCCGACTCCAAATATTTCGGGGTCGGCAAAATCGGCGAGGACCAGGTGCGCGACTACGCGGCACGGAAAAAGGTAAGTCCCGAGTTCGTCCAGAAGTGGCTGGCGCCTAACCTGGACTACTGACGGCCGGATTTCTCTCGCTTGGCATCGAGACGAGGATCCCGAATTTGCGCGCCGAAGAGAAGCAGCGCTCCCGCCTGATCAGCGGTGACCGGATCTACGGGAACGTCATCAGGTTTTGGCCAGACCACGTTCCAGACGAGCCCGCACTTCTCGAGCGCCCAGATCAAGTAGCGGGTCAGATCGAACTCCCACCATTTCAAGCCGTGGGCCGCGCAACGCGGTTTGGCGTGATGGTTGTTATGGTACCCTTCCCCAAAAGCGCCGAGCCCGATCCAAAAGTTGTTCTTGCTGTGATCCGTCGTCTCGAAGCTGCGGTAGCCTAACGACGGCATGTGGCAGATTGAATTCACCGCCCAGGTGAAATTGTAAACGACCAGCATCGGAACATAGAGGCACCAGAGCAGGCCTGTTCCTCCCAGGGTGAAGTAGAACAGCGCGGCGACACAGAGATGCGGGATCACATAAAGGTAAGGGCGTTCCCAAAGCCGGCAGTACCAGAACTTCCGCACATCCGCCGCGTAACGCAGCGACCGGTCCCGAAAACCGGGCGGCTTACGCACCAGCCACATCATATGGGCATAGGGAAATCCGTGCAGCGGGCTGTGGATGTCTTCCTCGGTGTCCGATTTCAAATGGTGATAGCGGTGGTCTCCCACCCACGTCACCGGATCACCTGAGAGGGCGACGGCCGAACCGGTGGCAAAAAAGAATTTCAGCCAGCCCGGCATTTCAAACCCGCGATGCGTCAGGTAGCGGTGCAGATAAAGCGTGGTGCTGATTCCCGCCCAAAAATAAATGGCGAGCATGATCGGCAGATAAATCCATTCAAACTGCGTGCAGAGGGCAATGAATCCGAGCACCTGAAGCCCGACCAGGATGATGAAAAGAAAAAGGTTGAGCTTATCGTGCTTAAACATGAGGCGCGTTTGGAACGCCCGCGCACGTTCCGGAATTGCGATCGAGGGTCTTAGCTTCGGCCTTATCTGAAGAGCCGCAAGGCCTTATTTCCGAACCTCATCGCGCGCGCACACGTTACTAATCCGCGTCCGATCTCTCGAGATCGGACGCGCAACTGAGATTCCGGGTGCAACCTGACCGGGAGCGTGGTAAGTGACGCGCGACCCCGGGGTGTAGCTTAGCTTGGTAGAGCGCCTGGTTTGGGACCAGGAGGTCGCAGGTTCGAATCCTGTCACCCCGACCATCGTCAAAGGCTCGAATGAAATCTCTTTTGGTGACGACTGTGTGCGCAGTCCTCTTGTTTTGCCGGCCAATGTCTCGCGGGCAGGAACCGCCACTCCCGGCCGCGACGGAAGCGCCTTCCCCCAGCGCCAGCGCTCGCCCTCAGCTCAACATTCCCGAAATCCCTATGGCCGTGGAACCCTCCCCGCTGGTGCCGGCTCCGAATGTCCCCAACTCTTCCTCCTCCTCTGCGCCGAAGAAAAGCGTTCCTCCGTTGACCGAGCTCGATGCCGCGTTCCAAAAATCCTCTCTCGGCCAGGCGGCTGAGGAATACCGGCTCCATGTCGAATGGCGCCAGCTCCAGAATCGAGCGTCGCTCGATCCGGAAGTGATCGCGGCGAAAGCCGAGATTAAAACCGCCCGGACGGACCTGGAAAAGCGCGAGCGGATGCGCGCCTACTACCGGGTCTTTTACGCTCGCATGCAATCGCTCGCTTCGGCGCCCGACGTGAAGGCCTATCTCGAAGGAAAAAAGAAAGCGGTCCTCGACAGCCTCGCCCAACCAAGAGTTCACCCGGAAGCGACCGCCCGCCCTCGTTGAGCTGGTGGTCAGCCTAACGAATTTGCTCCCCTTGGCGACGGCTTGCCGAACTCGGATTTGCCGCTAGCCTTTTCGCCGACAAGCGTGGCGCGTTCGTCTATCGGTTAGGACGTGGCCCTCTCAAGGCCGAAAGACGGGTTCGATTCCCGTACGCGCTGCCAGTCTCTTTCCGCAACCGCCTTCATGGAGCCGGCACGCCATCGTGCCGGTGGCGGAACGCAAGGCCACGGTTTCCCTCAACGGCCTGAAGGCAGGCCGTCTCCAACAAGGCACGCGGAGTCTATTCGTCGTCGTCATTGCTGCTCTTTTTCAATGACGTAATTGATTTGACGATGGCGATGACGTCTTGCGTGTATTTTTTGTCGGCCTCCGGCGTGCTCGCCTGGAAAAGCGCATAAAAGCTTTTCCCGCCCGGACTGAAAGCCACAATGGCCAGGGCGCGGGCTTCCCCTTTGTCTTTGCCCGTCATGTCGCGCTCGAGAAAGGTAATGTTATTGGCGTTCTTGTATTCGACCGGCTCATCCGGCTTGATGTTGGTGAAACGCTTCTCCACTTCCTGGGCCGTTTCATCGATCGCGTCCCGCGCGTTCTTCGAAGCGACCGGGAATATGCTCAGGGCGTAGCCGGCGCCTTTGGGCTGGGCGCTAATAATTCCGGCGCTGGTGATCTCAGCCTTCCAGTTATTCGTGAAGGTGACCGAGAATTCCGGATCGTCCTTGGGAAACTTGAGCGTCTTGGCCTTCGCAAGACCGGGAAGGAAGAATGCCAGGGCCAGAGCGAACGCGATAATCTTGGATTTCATGGGGCAAACTATCCGCCCCCTTCCCCTGATCAAAGCAGATTCCTGATCGGCAGTGTTGCCGCGGGCCGAACAACCAGGAAGCGGTGGCCGACCGGCTTTCGGCCGCTTTATCGATGCCACGTCCAGGACCAGAAAAAAAGATCGCTTTTCCCGCCCAAAACTTCTAAAAGCGAAGTCACCGCCTGCGCGGGGGCGATTGGCGTCTTAAACGGGGACTTCCATCGCCTTCCGAATGGGCCCTGCAGTAGGAGCGTTCCAACGATGTTAACCAGGCGATCCCGGCATTTCACTTTCGCACTCTCACTGTTATTCGCCTGGCTTGGGGCCGCCGATTTCAGCGTGGCGGGCAGTCTTGTCCCTGGTCCTGACATCATTGTCGGCGATGTCCCTAACCTCGCTGTGTATGGCGCCAGCGGAACATCGTCCTCCCAGCTCGGTCTCGGCATGGGAACGGACAGTTGCAACGCCGGAAACGTCCAGGTTGATTTTATACCCCTCCCCAATACGAGCCACGCTGTGATAGCACAGAATCTCTATCGAATGAGCGGAGGAACCGGTAACGCCGAACGCTTTGAGCAGGTGGGCCAGGCCTGGATCAAGCACACGTTCGGATCGGCGAACGCCGATGAGTGCGGCTTCGGCTGCAGCGCCAGCGAATCCACTCATCTCGAGCCGGGGTGCTCCGACCCCTACTTCTCGTCCCAAAATGCAATGCAGAACGGCCTGGGCTCACGAGCCTGGGTGAATCCTTTTACAGGTGTCTTTCCGTCGAATGCCATGGACCACACTGGCCACACCGAGACCGGCACATCTCATCGGCTCCTTGTCGAACGCAATGACCTGGTGCCTGCGACGAACCCCGGGGCGACCTATTACGCCGAGGTTCAATACGTCACCCCAAGCGAATATGCGTGGTGTCAGGCGCATCCTGGGGAGTGCAACATGTTCAACAACGTTTCGTATCGCCGGTTCTCGGTAGGGGCGGATATAACCTTTGCCCCAGCGGAAAACACGGTCCGAATGTCCCCTGCGCTCAACGCCTGGTCCGGAGCCACCATCACCGCCATCGAACCCGTGCCGGGAGAAGATGGCCGGGCCTTTATCGCCAGCAAAGTCTCCGGCCCAGCCGGCGGGATGTGGCATTACGAGTACGCGATTTACAACATGAATCTGGATCGCGCGATTCAATCCGTCAGTGTGCCCCTGGGAGGCACGATCGCGGTGAGCAACGCGGGGTTCCATGCGCCGCTGAATCATCCTGGGTTCCCCCACGATGGAACTCTCGGGGATGCGGGTTACAGCAACGCGGCCTGGAGTTCGAACGAAACCGCCAGCTCGCTCAGCTGGAGTTCGGAGACGTTCGCGCAAAACCAGAACGCGAACGCCATTCGCTGGGGGACGTTGTACAATTTCCGGTTCGATTCCAACCGCCCCCCGCATGCGGCGACGGCGACGATCGGCTTCTTCAAGACCGGGACCCCTTTCGTGGCTGCGATTCAGGGTCCGGATCCCAGCAATGCAACTCCGACAGCCACGCCAAGCGCGACCGGGACGCCACCCCCCGCCACCCCGACACCAGTCCCGACCGCAACCCCCATCCCGAATGGCTACCCCATGCACGCCCTCAACCTATCGACGCGGATGCGAGTCGGAACTGGGGACAGCGCCGCTATCGCCGGGTTTATCATCAATGGCCGCACCAGAATAGTCCTTCGAGGTCTGGGACCTACCTTGGAAATCAGCGGCGTCCCGAACGTTCTCGCCGATCCCGTCCTGGAGTTGCATGGCCCCTTCGGGTTCGACGTGCGGACGAACGATAATTGGAGAGACGACCCAGAGGCGATTTTGATCCAAGGCTCAAATCTGGCGCCCTTTTACGATCTGGAAGCAGCGACTGGGGTGCTGCTGGAAGCCGGAAGTTATACCGCCATCCTGCAAGGCAAAAATGATACGTCCGGGGCGGCTTTGGTGGAGATTTATAACCTCGGACGTACCCCTTACTTCCCGCTGCAAAATATCAGCACCCGCGGCTTGGTCGGCACGGGTAACGATGTCGTGATTGCGGGTTTCATCCTCAGCGGTGAATGGAGAAATCCTCCCGCAACCGGCCCGGGCCGAATCGTGATCCGTGGTCTCGGGCCGATTCTTGCCCTTTATGGTATTCCAAACGCGCTGGCCGATCCGACCCTGGAATTGCGCGATAGCAACGGAGCGCTTCTCATCGCCAACAACAATTGGCAGGACGATCCCGCCCAAGCCGCGGAATTGAGCGCAGCTCACCTTGCCCCGCTCTTCCCGGAGGACGCCGCGATCGCAATTATGCTCCCGGCGGGCGCCTACACGGCAATCCTGGCCGGACTGAACGGCGGAACCGGAGTCGGTCTTGTCGAGGTCTACGACCGTGGCGCTCAGTAGTGAGGCGACTCTCGGTCTTCGCAGTAATTATTCTGTTTTTTCCACCCGGCGCGCGTGGGCCCGGATGAGAACTCCGCGAAGCCCGAAATAGACGAGAAGAGCCGCGGGAACGGCGAAGAAAAGCGATCCCACCAGAATCGGCCGGCCCACCGTCAGGAAGGTGGTCCATTCCATAAAGTCCCAGAGAGCCACTCGCCGGAAGCCGGGACGTTGGGGCATGCGCCCATACAGGGCCCACATTCCAAGCCGGTATTGCCAGAAGAACATCGCCGGGACGAGCGGCAGGAGAACGTCGTGCAACGTCACCGTGATCACAGCGGCCGTCTTGTTGGCGCGGCAGAGCCACGTGATCAGAAACGCGAGCAACGTCTTCATCGTGAAGAGCGGCGTAAACCCGAAAAACATCCCGATGGCCGATCCGAGCGCGATCGCGTGAGGAGTATCCGGCAGCGTCATCAAGGTCATGTGATGGGCGCGCATCCAGCGGTTCAGCCGGCGCCAGAGCCCGGGACGCTCTTTCGCGTCTTCCGGTTTCGTTTCCTTCGAGGCCGGCTCGCTCATGATTTTAGAATAGCTCCGATTGCCGGGCCGTGGGCGGAATCATTTGGCCGAGGGCCTTCCGCATTCGCAAGGCGGCGTGCGGCGCATAGTCTCGGGCATTGTTGTTAAACACCACGTGCACTTCTTTTGTCTCCTTCGCCAGGTTGCGAGCACGATTCGCGACTTCGTCGATTTCCTCGTCGCTGTAATCGTAATTGAAGCGCGCGGCGACAGTCTTGCCGGTCGTGTAAGCGCGGGCATCCCGTCCGTGAAGCCGCAAGTAAGCTAGCTTCGGATTGGTAATCGTATTGAGGTCCGGCGGCATGATGGTGAAGTGTTTTTCCACCGGCGCGTCCACCGCCACGAGGGTTGCGGACTTTCGCCGGAAAAAATCGAAGGTCGCTTCGCGATTTTCGTCGCTCACCCAGTTTCGATTCCGGAGCTCAATCGCCAGCCGGTAACCTTCGAGCGCGTCCAACAAATCATCGAGCTCTCCTAGATTGTTTTTTCGGGGCGAGAAGCCGGGCGACAATTGCAGGAGCAACGCGCCGAGCTTTCCCGCGGCCTCCAGGATGGCGAGCGAGCGGCGAAATTGTTCGACCATCGCCATTTCGATTTCCGGCGTCAGCGTCACTTTGCCTTTAGCATCGGTCTCGGCGGCTTTCTGCAAAGCCGGCGGAAGCAGCTTCAGGTTCGTCGAATGCCGCGAAAGCAACTGATGCAGTTTCACGTCGAAAACGAACCCCGCTGGCGTGGCGTAACACCAGCGCTCGACCATTCGCGGATCCGGCGCCGAATAAAACGTCGAGTTCACCTCGACCATCTCGAAATGCCCGGCGTACCAACCCAGCCGATCGCCCGCCGGCATTTTCTTCGGATACCAATGCTCGACGAACCCCGGGTCCGACCAGCTCGCCGTGCCGACGAGGATGTTGGATTCCGTCTTAGCCTTTTTCCCCACGTCGCGATTCGATTCCTTTTCGCAGCGAAAGTAAATCGTGGAGAGACCTCCGGAGTGGCTCCAGCGGTAGGATTTGAACCTACGACCAATCGGTTAACAGCCGACCGCTCTACCACTGAGCTACGCTGGATCGTGATGGCGATTCGTAAAATGCCTGCCGACCCATAATGGGCAAGCGCGAATTCGATCGACGGCTCGACAGAGTCTCGCCCTACCATTCAGAAATTGGTTGCGGGGGCGGGATTTGAACCCGCGGCCTTCAGGTTATGAGCCTGACGAGCTACCAGGCTGCTCCACCCCGCGTCTAGGAGCGTGATTATGCAGCATCAGACTTCGAACGCAACCGCAAATGCTCCGGCTGTGCCTCAGAGATGCCCTATGCGGTCCGTTTCGTCTTCCACTGGGCGCCGCCAAGAAGGGGCAGGACGACAAGATTGGCCAGGATGTCGATAATCGTGCCGGCGAGCACTACCAGGCCAAAACGCTGCGTCGGGGGGAAATCCGATAACACAAAAATGGCGAAACCGGCCGCAATGATCACGTCGGAATAAACGATTCCGCGCCACTGTTCCTCGCGGGCCGCGACCCAGGCTTCCCATCCTTTTTTCCCGTCGCGTTGAGCGCGGCGAACGCCGAAGACGAGATGAATCATCGAATCGATCGCGATCCCGATGCAAACATTAGTGGCGGGCGCGGAGATGATATCCATCGGCACGTGCAACCAACCGATGCCGCCGAGCATGCAAAGCGGCACCAGGCATAAACTCACAATCATGGCCAGGGCCCCGCGGACCGACCGGGCGACGACCCAGGCGATCCCGACAAACAAGACGTTCAGCCAAAACAGGCCGGTCACCAGGCTGGAAGCGACCATCTCCGCCAGTCGACCTTGCAAATAATAAATGCCGCCGACCAGGGCGGGCTTGAATCCGTGCTTTCGAACGATGGACCGCAGATCGTCGACCACTTCTGACCGGAGTTTGTCCCGGCGGGTTTCAATCATGCGAAGGAGGAACACCGCCTGGGTGCGATCCTCGTTTACAAAACTCTTGCCAATCCGCGAGTACTTGGGCTGCTCGAGCATTCGCATCATCGTCTCGTAGCTGATGAAAAATGAGAACGGCGCGCGATCGCCTTCGGCCAGGAGAATCGGAAGGGAAACTACCGCTCCCACGCTTTTGTAATTCTCCAGCGCCGCCTGGAGCGTCCAGAGCTTCTCGTAGGCGGCGTCTGTGTTCAATTTGCTGCCATCCGCCGCGGAGACGACAAGGGTGAGCGGGTTCGAGCCGCCGTTGCGGTCCACGTATTCGAGTCCTTCGCGCAATTCTTCGTTCGGCTTGAAGTAGTCGAGCAGACTCGGATCGGTGTTTACTCGAAACAGGCCAAACCCCAAAACGACGCTGATCAGAATGACCGCAGCCGCGGGCAGAACGAACCGGCGCGACCAAAAACGGCGGGGAGGCTCCACCTCGACCAATTTGGTTTTGTGCGGGACCGCCCAGCGCAGAAACGGCGGATACATCAGGTAGGCGCAAAGCAAGGCCACCACAGATCCGAGCACGCCGCCGAATCCCAATTCGCGTAACGGCTGGGCTTGAACAATCAACAGGCTGGCGAACCCAAGCGAAGCGCAAATCATCGACCAGAAAGAAGCGGGAAAGGTCATGCGCAACGCGGCCGCCACGAGGCTGGACGATTCCTTTCCAAGGCGTTTGGAGAGGGTTTGCCAATTGAAGGTCAGGTAAACCAGGTGCGACAGCGCCACCACAAACACGATGGTGCCGAGGTTGACCGTCAGGACACCGATCTTTTTCCCGAAGAGTGACTGGAGGAGCAACGTCAACAAGACCGCACTCGTGCAGGTGGCGAGCATTCCGAGAAAGACGCGCACCGATCGGAACATCGCCGCCATGGTCAGCCCAAAGAGAACCACGGCGGTAAGACTGAAATACCAGAAGTCGTGGGTCAGGCTGCGCCGGATTCTCTCGACGACATAGGGCGCGCCAGCCAAATGAATTTCAAAATCCTTCTCCTCGAGCTCATGCATGATCTCCTCGAGACGCTTGATGGGCTTGCCCGGGTCTTTGCCGCGTTCCATGAAGACAATGAGATTGCTGGCCTTGCCGTTTTTGGCGATCAGCAGCCGGCTCCAAAACGGGCTGGCTCGCGCGTCTTGGAAACTCTTCGGACCGTTCGTCAAACTTTTGACGCTACTCACCTCATCGATCGCTTCGACTTTCTGGGTTAGCCGTTGAAGTCTGCTGAGGTATTTTGGAGAAGAAATATCCCGTGCCGATACCGTGAGGATCATCTCGGGCTGAGCCGGAAAACGCTTCTCGATCTTTTGGGACTGGCGGACCCCGGGATCACTTGCGGCGAAGAAAAAATTCTCTTCCACCACCGGCTTGAGATCGACGAAGGTCGCCACCACTCCCAACAGGAGGCCGGTCAGAACCAGCATCCACCAGTGCACCGCGAACGGGACCGGCATCTTCCCCATGAATGAACTCAACTTCATTCCCAATTGGTTCGTGTGGCGCGAGCTGGTTGCGCTCAACTTCCGCGCAGTTGATGGTGGCGGGCTCGATGCTCTTCTCGTTCTTCCGCTCCGTTTCTCATGCTCGTATTTCGACCGCCGCGTTCACGGTGGCGTTGTTTTTCCTCGTGGCCAAACTGGATGCGCAAACGGACTTCGGCACTGCTTTGCACTGGCGGAACGTTGGGCCGTTCCGCGGCGGACGCGTTCGCGCCATCGCTGGAGTTCCGAGTCAGCCGCACGTTTTTTACATGGCGCAGGTCAATGGCGGCGTCTTCAAAACGACGGACGCCGGCCGGACCTGGACGCCGATTTTCGACGACCAACCGACCGGTTCGATCGGAGCGATGGCGGTGTCGCTTTCCAATCCGGAGATCATTTATGTGGGGAGCGGCGAAGGGTTGCATCGGCCTGACCTTTCGGTTGGGGATGGCATTTACAAGTCGACCGATGGCGGCAAGACCTGGACGCATCTCGGTCTCCGAGATGGACAACAGATCGCCCAACTGGCGATCGATCCCCGGGATGCCAACCGTCTGTTCGTTGCCGTCGCGGGCCATCCCTACGGGCCTAACGAAGAGCGCGGAATTTTTCGTTCCCTCGATGGCGGCGCGAGCTTCGAGAAAGTTCTCTCCAAGGACGAGAACACCGGCGGCGCGGATGTGCAGATCGACCCGCGCAATCCGGAGATCGTTTACGCGTCGCTTTGGGAGGCGCGCGAAGGTCCTTGGGAAAACAGCAGCTGGACCGGCGACGGCGGCGGCATCTTCAAATCGGTCGACGGCGGCAAGACCTGGAAGCGCCTCGGCGGCGGGCTCCCGGACAATCTGATCCAGGCGAACCTGGCCATCGCACCGAGTTCTCCTAACACGCTCGTCGCCGCGGTCGCCGCGCCGGGCGGTTCCAAACTCTATCGCTCCGACGATTCCGGGGAAACCTGGCGGCTAGCGACGGAAGACAAGCGGCCCAGCTCTGGAATCGGTGGCGGCGATTTGCCGGTCGTGCGCATCGATCCCAAGGATCCCAACGTCGTTTATTCCGCGAGTATCGTTTGCTGGAAATCGACCGATGGAGGAAAGACCTGGACCGGCTGGCGAGGCGCGCCCGGTGGCGACGATTATCAAAACGTTTGGATTAATCCGAACGATTCCAACATCGTTTTACTCGCCAGCGATCAGGGAGCGATTGTGACCTTGAATGGCGGCACGACTTGGAGCTCCTGGTACAACCAATCCACCGCACAGCTCTATCATGTCAGCGCGGACAACGCGTTTCCTTACCGCCTTTACAGCGGCCAGCAGGAGAGTGGGTCGGTCGGCATCGCCAGCCGCGGAAATGATGGCGCGATCAACTTTCGCGATTGGCGGCCGGTGGGCGCGGAGGAATACGGCTATGTCGTCGCTGATCCGCTCGATCCCGACATTGTCTATGGTGGAAAGTTGAGCCGCTACGATCGCCGAACTGGGCAGGATCAAAACATTTTGCCGGTGCCGCTCCGTTCGCCGGACTTCCGGATGCTGCGCACCCAGCCGGTTGTTTTCTCGCCAATTGATCCGCACCTCCTTTTCTTTGCCGGGAATACGCTCTGGCAAACGCGCGACCGCGGAGATAATTGGGAGCGAATCAGTCCCGATCTTTCGCGTACCACCTACGAGCTGCCGGTCAGTATCGGGAAGTATCGAACCGCGCCGACAGCGGAGGCGAAACGGCGAGGAGTCATTTACGCGGTCGCCCCTTCCCCGCTCGACGTGAAGCGGATCTGGGCCGGAACGGATGACGGCCTGATTCACCTAACGACCGACGGCGGCAAAGCCTGGAAGGACGTGACCCCTTCGTTGATTTCCGCCTGGCAAAAGATTTCGATCATCGAGGCCGGCCATTTCGACGCCAACACCGCCTATGCGGCAGTGAACACGCTTCGGCTCGACGACCTCCGGCCCCATATTTACCGGACCGGCGATTCGGGCAAGACCTGGAAGGAAATCGTCCGGGGAATCCCCGACGGGCAGACGGTGAATGTGGTCCGGGAAGATCCCCAGCGGAAAGGCCTTCTCTTCGCCGGCACGGAGCGCGCCGTTTACGTTTCCTTCGATGACGGCGAGAACTGGTTGCCGTTGCGCCTCAACATGCCAGCGACCTCCGTCCGCGATCTCATCGTCAAAGACGACGATCTTGCGGTCGCGACCCACGGCCGCGGATTTTGGATTCTCGACAACATCACGCCGCTGCGCCAGATCGCGCTGGAGAACCAGGCTACGGCGCTCTTCAAGCCGCAGGTCGCGCTCCGCATTCGGTGGAGTTTGAACACCGACACTCCTCTCCCGCCAGACGAACCGGGCGCTGAAAATCCGCCCGATGGCGCGATGATCGATTATTTCCTCGCCGAAGATTCGTCCGGCCCGGTGACCATCGAGATCAAGGACAGCAAGGGAAACCTCGTCCGCCGCTATTCCAACACCGACAAACCCATTCTACCGGATGCGAAAAAGCTGCGCATCCCCGAATATTGGATCCGGCCGCCGCAACCGCTGCCGGTGACGCGCGGCCTGCACCGTTTCCTTTGGGACCTGCACTTCGCGCCGGTTCCCAACGTTGAGCCCGACTATCCGATGTCGGCGATTTTCGCGAACACGCCGCCGGCTGCGACGGGACCCTGGGCGCTGCCGGGAGAATATCGGGTGGTGCTCACCGCGAATGGGAAGAGCTATTCGCAACCGTTGACCGTGAAAATGGATCCACGAGTGCATGCGACCGCGCAGGCATTACAGGAACAGTTCGATCTCTCGCGCAAACTTTACGAGTTAAGGCCAACGGTGGAACCGATCGGCAAAGCTTTCGGCGATCTGGCGGCAGAAGTGACCAAGACCAAAGGGCGCGCCGCAAACAATCCGGCGAAAGAACAGCTGGATGCGTTCGCAAAGAAACTGGAGGAATTCGCGCCGCCTAATCCCCGCCCGGGCGCGCCGCTCTCCTTTCATTTGTTAGACTCCTTGGAACGTTTGTTCGGTATCCTCCAGGGAGCCGACGCCGCACCGACTTCCGCGGCGAAGACTGCCGTCGCGGACGTTCTTCGGACCGCGCCGGCCATCATCGAAAAATGGAAAGCGGTTGTTTCGCACGACCTGCCGGCGCTGAACCAGGAACTGGAAAAAGCCGGGCTGGGCAAAATAGAGCTCAGCGCCTCCGAGAAGTAGGGTTTGCGTCGGTCCTTGGGCTGCGATTCGGACGCCGCAGCGCGGCGTCCCTACCAAAGACGCCCCTTCGCCAAGCGAGACCCCACCCCATCTGGTAGGGACGGCGCGCTGCGCCGTCCGCCACGAATGTCGAGACGCATCGTGAAAACTTGAAATGCCCGGGCCGGACCACCCGAACGGCGGGCATTGACTCGCTCGCTCTCCCCCTCTAAATGATCGCCGCATGACTTCGCGGCGGAACGGCCCTCATACAATTTCGCCGCTCACCGCCACCTGCATCGTGGTCGCCAACATGGTGGGCACCGGGATTTTCACTAGCCTGGGTTTCCAGGTCACCGGGTTGCCAACTGGCTTTTCGATCCTCGCGCTTTGGATCGCCGGCGGAGTTTGCGCCTTGTGCGGGGCCCTCTCCTACGCTGAGCTCGGAGCCGCCCTGCCGCGCTCGGGCGGGGAATACCATTTCCTTCGCGAAATCTACCATCCGTCGCTCGGGTTTCTCGCCGGCTGGATCTCGTCCACCATCGGGTTCGCCGCGCCGGTGGCGATCGCTGCGATCGCGTTCGGCACTTATTTTGCCGACGTTTTCCCAGGATTTAACCCGCTCGTCCTTTCACTCGCCATTGTGACCATTTGCACGCTGGTCCTGCTGCGCGATCTCCAGCTGGGCAGCGTCTTTCAAAACGGCTCCACCATTTTGAAGATCGCGCTCATCCTCATCATCGTGGCGGCCGGTCTTTTCGTTAAAGCGGACCAGCCGGTTTCATTTCTTCCGGCCAAAGGCGACGGAGCTTTGATCCTGAGCGCCCCGTTCGCGGTGAGCCTTTACTGGGTGATGTACGCTTATTCGGGCTGGAACGCGTCGACCTACATCGTCGGCGAGCTGCGGAATCCGGCTCGGACCGTGCCCTTATCGGTCGGGCTCGGGACGATCCTGGTCATTCTTCTTTACGTGGCCACGAACGCCGCCTTCCTCCGCACGACGCCCACTGCGGAAATGGCGGGCAAACAGCAGGTCGCCCTCATCGCCGGTTCCCATATTTTCGGCTCGGCCGGTGGCAAAATTACCGGTGTTTTCATTTGTCTCGGCCTTATTTCGAGCGTGAGCGGCATGATGTGGATCGGGCCGCGCATCACCGCGGCGATGGGCGAAGACCTGCGCGCGCTGAGCTGGCTCGGCCGCCGCAATCCGCACGGGGTCCCGGTCAACGCGATCCTGACCCAGTTTGCCATCGTCATCGTCCTGTTGTTGACGGCGACTTTTGAAAAGGCGGTCAACTACGTGCAATTCAGCCTCACCCTCTGCTCGACCCTGACCGTGCTCGGCGTCTTCGTTTTACGCTGGAAACGCCCCGATCTCCCCCGCCCTTATCGCACCTGGGGATATCCGGTCACGCCGCTGATCTTTCTCGCCATCAGCCTCTGGATGCTGGAACATCTCCTGGCCGATGCCTCCACCCGTGCGCCGTCCCTCTGGGGACTTGCCACAATGGCGCTAGGTTTGACCGTTTATTTTCTTTCTCCGAAAACTGCGGCCCCGCGCGCGTCCTAACCGAGTTCATGAAACGATTCTTGCTCATTTTACTTATCGCCCTCGCTCTCCCGTCTTTCGCTCCGGCCGCCACCCTCGACGAAACCGCGCGTTTTCTCGCCGGCATTCGCACCCAGGGAGATCGCTCCTCGCTGGAGCCGCTCACCCACGATCCCGCCTGGCAGGACCATGCCCGCACCCTCGATGGCGCCTGGGTGAAAAAGGATTTCTTCCAGATCCGCCCGATCCGCGCCTGGATGCTGGCCAACGCGCCCGAGCCGTATTCGAGCACGAAGCCGGTTTATTACATGTTCGGTGGCCCCGATTTCCTTTACGCCAACCTCTTCTATCCCCAGGCCAAGACTTACATCCTCGCCGGACTCGAACCGGTCGGGACGGTGCCCGATCTAAACAAGATGGATATCGCGGCGTTGCGGACCGATCTCAACGCGTTGCGCGCTTCGATGCATACCGTCCTCCAGACCCATTACTTCATCACCAAGGACATGCGGGCCGACCTCACCCGCCCCAATCTCGGCGGCACCCTTCCCATCCTTTACGTTTTCCTCGCCCGGCTGAACTGCACCGTTCTCTCCACCACCTACGTCAAATCCCCGGCCGAAGGGGTGAAAATTACTTTCACCACCCGGGGCGGCAGCCCCCAGACATTGTATTACTTCAAGACCGATCTCTCCGGCGGTCCGAGCCCGTTTTTGAAATGGTGCGCTGAGCAAGGCCCGGGAAACAGCCTGCTCAAAGCCGCTTCCTACCTGATGCACACCGAGGGGTTCTCAGGCGTCCGCAATTTCCTGCTCGAACACAGCCGCGTAATTATCCAGGACGATACCGGCCTTCCTCTGAAAGCGTTTCCGAAGAGCTGGAAGGTTGATTTCTATGGGCGCTATGTGCCGCACGCGGAGATGTTCGGGAAATATCATCAACCCGATCTGGCGGCGATATACAATCGGGAGCCGCCGCCGCCCGAGCTCGGGTTCGCCTTTGGCTACCACTGGCAACGGGACCGCGGCATTCTGATGCTGGCGACGCACAAGTGAGCGCACTTCGTAAAGCTATTCTAGCTAATACCTTATCGTTACACGCGTTGCGTAATAAATTACTCCTTTTAGTTATTTCGATTGCGTCCTGTTCTTCCGCTTTCGCGGCCGATCCGGTCGCCGATGCCACGGCAAAATACCTCGCCGGATTGCCGGTCCGGGACACTCCCCTCGAGAACTACGTGAACGTTGCCGGCTGGACCACCCACGCCACCGATCTCGACAAGGCGTGGAACCAACTGGAGCAGCGGCAGCTTTCGAAACTTCGCACCTGGACACCCGAGGTCCTCGGCCCCGCTTATCAGGACCAGGGCCCAATGTACTACATGTTCAGCGGCCCGGACTTTCTTTACGCCAACGTCTTCTTTCCCAACGCCAGCACTTACATTCTTTGCGGCGTCGAACCCGTCGGTCCCATCCCCGATGTGACGAAAGTCGCGCACCCTGCCCTCGCTTCGGCCCTGGCAAATCTGCGCAAGTCACTGGATTCCGTCCTCAGCTTCAGCTTTTTCATCACCAAAAACATGAAGGTCGATCTGCGGCAACAGCAGCTCAGTGGCACCCTGCCGGTCCTCTACGTTTTCCTCGCCCGCGCTGGATGCAGAATCGACTCGGTCGAACTCGTCGCGCTCGACAAGGCCGGCGCCTTTGTCCCGGAAGGGAAAGGCACCACCCCGGGAGTGAAGATCATGTTCACCGGGCCGGCCGGCCGGCCCCAAACGCTTTATTATTTTACGACCGACCTGGCGGATTGGGCCATCAAAGTGAACCCGAATTTCATGAAGTTTTGCGAGCAGCAAGGTACGGGCGTCAGTTTGTTAAAGGCCGCCTCTTATCTGATGCACTCAGACAACTTCTCCCAGGTTCGTGATTACCTACTGACCCATAGCAAGATGATCGTCCAGGAAGATTCGGGAATTCCCTATCGCTACTTTGCGAAGAACAAGTGGGACATTCGTTTCCACGGACATTACATCGGGCCGATCAACCGCTTCCTGAAACACGGCCAGCTCGACCTCCAGAAGGATGCCAACGCCAGCCACCCGGCGCCTTTGCCTTTCAGCTTTGGCTACCAATGGAAACCGAGCCAGTCGGCCATCATGATCGCCACGCCGAAGTGAGCAAGGAGCGGCGCTTTCCAAACCGCCGTTCTTAGAGGCGATCGCATCGCCTTATTTTGAAGTGTGGCGGCTTCGCCGCAATCAACCAGTCGGCGGTTTGGAAAGCGCCGCTCCTTGGCCCTATCGCCCGACCAGTAGTCGCAGGAATTGCCCATCAGAAAATCTCCCGCCGGCGCCATTCCTGACCACTACCAGGCCCATCGACGGAATGACGTAGAGCCGCTGGTAATAGGATCCAATACACGCCACCACCTCCGAAGGCGCGGTGCGGCAAAGCACGGTCCCGCCCCAGCTCTGCCGATGCCACGGAGGCACCAGCATCTTTTCAATGTCGAACTCGCGGCCTCCGGGAGCATTTCGATTATTCCACCAGCCTAACGAGAAGGCCCGGTTCGCGCCCGAACCGCGCCAGCATTGCGCTAGCGAGCTCGGGCTGACCACGGGGGCGCCGCCGTTCAAGACCAGCTCACCCATCCTCGACCACTGCCGTGCGCTCAAAACCCAACCGGCCGCCAGGAGCGGATTGCCCGCGCTATCGGTCAGGTAACGCTGCGAACCCAGTCCCATTCGGCCCAGAACGCGCCGCTCCAGATAATGCGTGGGCGATTCGCCATTCAGTTTCGCTTTCAGAACCGCGTGAAAGACCTGGAGCGCCGCCGGCCCGTAAATGAAAGTGCTGCCCGGCCGGGCGACGATCGGCGCCCGGATCGCAATCGCGTCGCGGTCGCCCGGATTGTTGTTGTGAAGGCCGTTGACCGGTTCCAAGCCGGCGGAGAAATCGAGGAGTTGCCGGATCGTGATCCGAGACTTCCGCGAATCGCTGGCCCACGCCGGGATCGTGTTGGCGACGTTTTCATCGAGGCTGAGCAATCCATCCTCGGCCGCCGCCAGGGCTGCCAGACACCAGAACGCTTTCGTCCCGCTATAAATCTTGTGCCCTTCGTTCGCATTCTGCTCGAGGAGGGCTTGCCCATTCTGCAAAGCGAGGAACGAGGTTCCTCCCGCGCTCCGCGAATAAGCCGCTGCTGCCCGCAACGCATTTGGATTAACCGGAGCCGCCAACGCCGAGCCCGCGAAAACCAACACCGAAAGGAGAAGCCATTTCTTCATTCGCGTTCCACTCTGGCTGCCGACTCGTGGAATTTCCAGCGGAACTACAGACGCCCGGCTCACCCCATTGCGCGCCGATTTCCCGCATGCGAAAGATGATTCGTCACCGACACCGTCCATGAGCGTCCAGGTTTACGGCTGTAACCATATCGCGATCGAAGTCGACGACGTAAAAAAAGCGGTCGCGTTCTACCGGGACGTCTTCAATCTCAGGAAGCTCGATGAAGGCGAAGGCGACGCTTTCTTCAAGCTCGGGCAGCACCAGTTCCTGGCGATCTTCGAAGTGAAAAAGCTGAGGCGCGACCGGATGCGCCACTTCGGCATCATGGTTCGGGATGAAGCGCAGATCGCCGAAGTGCGCAAGAAGCTAACGGGTAAATACGGAATCAAACTAATCCCCGGATTTCGGTGCGACTTCCGCGATCCCTTTGGCAATCGCATCCAGGTTGTCGATCTCCACGACGAATCCCTTGTCTGGATGCTGCCTTACGCCGAAGTCCAGAAACAGGGAATCAAGTTTTCGAAGAAGACGCAGCGCTGAGCCCTTTTCGTTCGCGGCGTCTTCGCAATATCAATGTGGCCGTACCTCCTCGTCTTCTTCGCCGCCCTGGCGGTCGACACCATCCCGGTTTTCGCCCCGCCGGCCTGGATCCTTCTCGTTGTTCTCCTGGTGAAATTTAAGCTCAATCCATGGCTCACCGTCGCCATTGGCGTGACCGGCTCGACCATCGGCCGCTACATTCTCACTCGTTACATCCCGAAAATTTCGTCACGCCTCGTAAATCGGCGCGAGGACGCCAACCTTCGCTACATCGGTAACAAAATCGGGAAAGCGAAATGGTCCTCTGCAGTTTTTGTCTTTCTTTATACTCTCACGCCACTCTCGACGACCGCTCTCTTCACCGCGGTGGCGATGGCCGGACTGAAACGTCCGTTTCATATCCTCATCCCCTTCTTTTTCGGGCGCCTCATTACCGACGGCGTCCTGGTTTTCTCCGGCAAATACGCCAGCAAGAACCTGAGCGAGCTTCTTCACGGCGAGGCGAATTGGAAAGGCATCCTGACCCTCGCCGCCGGCCTCATCATTATCAGCGCTTTCCTGTTCGTCGATTGGCGCCAGCTCCTCGAGCACAAAAAACTCCGCTTCCGCTTCCGGATTCTGAAATAGCCGAGCGGCCGTCTCTGATTCGAAACAGAAATATTGGAGACGGCCTGCCCTCAGGCCGGTGAGATAAACCGCAGCTTCGCTTTCCGCCTCCGGCACGATGCCGTGCCGGCTTCCATTCCATCGCAATCTTGACGGCTTTAAGCCGTCAAGATTCTGGCTGCCGCTCGAGAACAAACTGAAGACGGGGATTACTGCTGTCCGGCTTTGTCGCCGCGTCGAAATCTGTGCACGCAATGGCGAGGGAGAGCTCAACTGATTCAGCCAGCGATTGCATTTCCTCGGCCGTAAATAATTGCCATTCGAACGCATCGGCACCGCCTCCGGGGTAATCGAGATGGACGTAGAGCCGCCCGTCCCTGACTTCTTTTTGCTCGCGCACAATCCCGGACGGCAGCTCGAAATCCCGGGTTCCCTGATGCCTCGCAAAGAACTCCGGGTTCCACAGATCGAGAATCATGCGACCGCCCTCGCGTAGCCCGTTCGCCAATCGTTTCAGCAGGTCGCGATTGGCGGGCGGATCGAAATAACCAAAGCTTTGCGACATCAGAATCGTGAGATCATAAGCGTCCAGACGCGGTGCGTAGTCGCGGATGTCGGCCTCGACGTAGGTCACGCCACCCTCCCGTTCGCGCGCCGCGGCGATCGCAGCGGCATCACGCTCGACGCCTGTCACCGCATAACCCCGCTGAGCCAGCGCACGGACATGCCTTCCCATTCCACAACAGACATCAAGGACATCCCGAAACCGCGGCAAAGGCGCGCACGCGCAAATGAAATCCACTTCCTGCCTGGTGCGACTCTCCGGGATGCCGGCATGAAAGAACCGGAACCAATTCTCCGAATACGAATTTGTTATCTGGCTCATCAATGCATTTCCTGGTGGATCGGCCGCTCCGGCGGACGATCGCGCCGACGCAAATTCCACGCTGCCGTTTGCTTTTCCAGACTCTTAACCGCGGATGACGCGGATAACACAGATTTTCAAAAACCCGGCATCTTGCCCGAATCTTTTTTCTTCATCCGTTTGATCCGCGTAATCCGCGGTTAAATTTAGATTCCTCGCTTCCAGGGTTCCTCTTCGGGGTAAGTTGTCCGCGTGCCGCTGATTGCCTTGCTTGCAGTGCTGCTCCTCATCGTGGCGTTGATTTTCGCGATGCCACTTTTGCTGGTGTTGCGGTACCGCGTCGGCACCGCTCGCCGGATGGGCCGTCCCTGGGTCGCGACTACCAATCTCATCATGATGATTTCATCGGCGGGACTTTTTCTTTGGGCGGCCGCCATCACAGGGCTTTGGATCCCCCGGGCGCTCCTCTACTCGCTCGCCGGTCTCGTTGCCGGGATGCTGCTGGGGCTCCTCGGGTTGGCCCTGACCCGTTGGGAGCGATCGCCGCGAGCTCTTCACTACACGCCTAATCGCTGGCTGGTGTTGCTCATCACGCTCGCCCTAACGAGCCGGCTCCTCTACAGCCTGTGGCGTGTCTGGCACCACTGGCGCACAACGGGACCCGACGCCTCGTGGCTGGCTTCGGCCGGTATTGCCGGCTCGATGGCCGTCGGCGCGCTGGTGATCGGTTATTATCTCGCTTACGCAGCCGGCATCCGCCGGCGGCTCGCGAGGAACGTAGAGCAATCGCTGTAGCCACCCCGCTCTCGGGGCGCCTGACGCGGCGACAGAGCGCCGCGGCTACGGGTAGAGCGCTGAACCCGTCGCCTACGCGTTCACGACTTTGGTGCCCGCGATCAAGTCATGAATGCAGCGGCGTTCCTCGCTAAAGATAAAACAGGCGTCCACCAGCGGGAAAATGCTGCCCACGATGGGGATCCCGTTGATGAATCCGGGAACGATCAGCCGGAGCAAGCAGGCATGGACAAACCCCGGGCTGGAGTCATCGAGATACTTCACGATCTTCACCTTCATCATCTTTTTGCCGACTGACTGGCCGCGGGTGCTCAGCAGATAAATCTGCACGATGAGCAGCGCGAGGAAGCCAAGGCCGAGCAGGATGCCGCCGATTATTTGGAGTGTGTCATTGTTATCATCAGCTCCAATCGCCAGCATTATGCCTCCCGGAGCGCAGCAGAGGCAGAAGAGCAACCCATCGATCAAAACGGCCGCCAACCGGGTCCCGCGGCCTGCCAGGTTTGAATCGATCGGTCGCACGGCGACGGCAGCGGCCGGCTGAGTGCCGGGAACAGGTGAGACGGCGGGCGGAGCTCCGGCCACCAGTGGTGTGCTCGCGGGGAGGACCTGGCTAACGGGTTTCCAATCCGCCATTCCTTCGTGCCAGGCCAGGTCCGTGCCGGCGATCGATCCGGCCGCGAGCATCTCTCTCACCTGCACGTCGGAATAGGGTCCCATCCGTTGTCCGTTCTTGGCTATATGAATTTGCATAAAATTTTGAGTAGTGGTTATCGGAAGCGCCGCAGACTAGGAAATCGGGGAAGCCCATGACAAGGGGAAACCAGCGGGCCCGCGAATAACGCGGATAAACGCGAATTTTCCTGAGCCAAATCACAACCCGGTTAGAACCTGCTTTAATAATGCGTAGGCTTTCTCGCCAATTCCCGGCGCGGTTGCTTCGCTCGGTCCGGCCACATTCAGCGTTGTAATTTTGTTTACCGCCAGCCATCGGTCGATCTTCTGTTTGGCCTCCGGATCGCCCACGTCGCAAACCAGCAGCGGCCGCTGGAAACGCCTCGCGCATTCGATCGTCCAGTCAACGTCGGCGCTTGGGGAGCAATCGTTCCGCCTAACTATTAGTGTTCCATCCGCATCGCGGACGTTCCATTCCGTCCGTTGCGATCGAGGCACATCTGGCGCATCCGGACTTCGTTCCCGTTCCGTTTCCTCCAGCGGAAACTCCGCCGAAATAACGCCGTCTTCACTCACGCGTCCCGGCGGACACCACCCGCCGATTTCCAATCCACAATCCCTCGCCGCGCATAACGCCGCCTGGTCTACGCCCGTCTGCCCGCCAGAAATAACCCTTTTCAATGCAGTGACGAGTGACATGTGACGTGTGACGAGATCAACCCGGCGCCAATCAGAGTGACTGCGGAGTATGACCGGTCTTGGTTTACGAGGTCGGAGGTCGGATGAGCGCGGCACCCGCGACGCCCAACATGTCACTCGTCACATGTCGCTCGTCACTATCCCTTGATCTTCGCCGTCACCGGTCCCGGTCTTGAAACGTTGATCCTCGTCGCCGTTTTCCCTGTGTGCCGGCCGCTCGTGTAAACTAGAATGTAAGTCCCGGCATCCGGTGCCTGGAACGATGCGAGTAAACTTCCGTCCGCTTCCGCCTTGACCGCGACCTCAACGTTTACCAGACCCATCCGGCCGATGGCGCTTTGCTTCCGCACTTCGAGGCCCGGGGTTTCGGCCGCGTTCGCTACCGCGCCAGCCATCAGCGCCAGCGCGAGAATCCCGCAGAATAACTTTCTCATGCCCGATGTTTCTAACAAAACTGAACTTCTCCTTCCAGCCAATTTCGCAGTGACATGTCACTGCTTTGTCCTCACATCATCTTCGGTTTCCACGTCAAAGCGAAGAACCCGATGAGCGCGAGAAACCCGGCGTCGATGACAAGTTGGATGATGAAGAAAATGAAGAGGAGTCTGTAAAAGAACGGTGTCCGCCAGATCCAGTAAGCGGCGACGCCGGCTACCACAAGCGGCTCGAAAATCGCCAGGGCCAGATTGACGACGTTCGGATCATTCAACTGATAATGGTGGGTCAGCCAGCCGCCCGTCTTCAGATAATAATAAATCCACGCCGCCCCGACGAGGTTAACGACCGAATAGATGATCGGCTTCGCGTTCACCCGCGGTCCTCGCTTACCGCTGCACCCGCCTGTCATCGATTATCGCCATCAAAAGGCAGCCATAGATCCCGGCGTGCAGGGCGGAAACGACGAACCCGAACGCGGTAAAGACCCACGCCCGGCCCATTCGTCCGTCGCTTGCAAAGACCCATTGTTGCAGCGCTGTCTGCACAGCCGGGATAACAAAGCACAACAGCAGTGCTGCCCCGAACCCGGTTATCGCCCAGAACGAAGCCGATGATCCCTCCTGACGCCGGCCCATGATCACCACCAGAGCGATAGCGCAGACAACAAGCGTCGGCACGTGCACCACCAACATGGAGAGAAATACCCTGACTTGATCGAATGAAGATTCCATAGGTGCGTCATTTAAGATCGCGTCGGATCAGGTAAGCGAGCGGAAACAGGGGCCGAAATTGGAGACGACTTGCGCTCCGGCCAGGGACGCGCCGAAACACTCTGGCCGGGCGCGATGGGACTGATGTGTTCGAGGATCATTCTGTAATCGGGATGGGTCTTTGGATAAACGAGCTGTCCTTCCCCGTTACCGCCACCCGGAAGCTCACCCCGCAGTCGCAACAGAATTGTCCCGTCGGCTTTCATCTCCGCCGTCCCGATGGAGGCCGGCATGCTTTTCGGCTCGCCGCCGAGCGCCCCAAAACTAAATACCAGAACGGCGCCGCACAGAATCGATCGAAAGATCGTCATCCTCCGAAGACGAACACGTTTCTTAATTTTCCTTCTTCCTTTAGACAATTGGACCAAGGTCCGATTGCCGACCGCGCGCGATCGGGCAGAATCGGATTCGACGATTCAATCTCCCGCGACATGAGCCATCCCCATTTTCATGTTGTCCGGCGCGGAGTGACCCGCCCGCTGGTTTTGACCCCCTCGCTCAAGCGCCGGATTTGGGACGCCCTGATTCGCCGCGCGATGGTCGAGCTCGGAAATTACGACAACCGCTCACCCACCCCGCCAAATCGACTGCGGTTTACGCGAATGACTCGGATAGTCTAGAAACAAACGCGGCCGGTCGGCCGCAAGATTGCCGGATCAGGCAGTGGCTCAGTTTGCGCGTCGGAATCTGCATGGGCGCGCGAGAGGGTGTCTCGACTCTGGAAGAAGTGATCGCGTTGCTCTAGGGTCGAGAACGGTAGAACTGCCCCTATGGCCAAAAAGAAAGATCAAAGCCTGACTGAGCGCATTTCCGCGCTCATAAATCGAGTCGGCGAATTGCCAACGCCGAGCATGGCCGACATCAAGGGCGAACTGGTTCCTTGCCTCGGCCTCACGCAGACCCTGGAGGACGGCACGGTCGTACGCGATTTGGAAGCTCAGATAGAGGCTCAGAAGGCGGCTCTTGAAAAATTGGAGGAGGAGAAGCGCAATCTTAAGACCGAGCTACAACCCCTCAGGACCGAAGTAGAGGCGTTTCGCGCAGAAAGGGAGAAACAACAAGAGGCCGAGCGCGAGATTGACCCAATTCAGCTTAAAATTCTCAGAAAATTGCCGAGTGAATACAGCGGGCAAGCGATGGATATCCATGAAATTGGTCGCTCGGTCAGCGTGCCAGTAGATGAGGCCGAACTCTACACGCAGAGCTTGGAGGCCCAGGGATTCGTTAATCGGTTCCACAATCGAATGGAGGGGACGACATGGCGCCGGAGTCCGAAAGGAAATCAACTCGTCGTGTCCAAGCGCTGGGCGGGCGAGGAGGAGCCAAAAGAGATAAAGCCACAGCGCTCGCAGCACGGGGAGCTTACGAGCAGTGAGGAAACGATATTGCTGTTGCTGGCAAGGAACGAAAGCGAAGGCGCATCCCCAGACGAAGTTGCCGAGTCGCTGCACGGCACCGCTCCAATGGCACTTTTTCTCTTGGTGCGACTACGCCAGAGAAACATGGCAAGCGATAAAGCCGCCCCTAATTTCAACACACCGCGCCAGTGGTTTATCCTGCGCGCAGGCTTGGAACACCTCTCGGAGCGAGGACTGATCTAATTTCAGTTATGAACCGAAAAAACTTCGACGCGGAGTTAGAAAAGAAGCTGCCGATGGTCGCGATGGACGAGCAGGGCCGTTGGTTCTGCGCATCGAGGCAACAGGACGCGGTGCGTTTCGAGTTTTTTGAGAACGAAGAAGCAGCCCGGACGGCGCTCGAACAGCGTAAACAGGCAAACCACAGTTCAAATTAACGCGCCACCCGAATGCGGCGGTCAGAGCGTCGATTGCGGCGCAGGCCAGACAATGGTTTTATGAAAATCAGCCCAAAAGATCGAGAAGTGGCGAGAGCATACGAAGCAGCCAAGCCGAAACAATTTGGCAATCTTCACCAGCGGATGAAATTTGTAATGCGAGGACTCGAAGAAGCTCGTGGATGGAACACAAGCGAGCCTGATCCACAATTTGATGAGGATCACCCGGACCTCGTTCATGGCCTGTTTGACCTAGAAAAAGAGATCAAATACCACGTCCCGGCAAAGCCTCCGTTCGCGACGCGGATCGAACCTCGCCCAATTCGAAAGCCGCGCTCAAATTAAGGCACTACCCAGGCTAAGGCCATGATCGGGCGAATCGTCGAATACAAAATTCTGAGTTCTTCTGGCATTGGGGAGCGTCGCAGAATCGAAAACTTGGTGATCCTCGTAAATCAGGCGATTGCCGAGGGATGGGAGCCGATAGGGGGCGTTGCTGCACATGCCGATGAAGGTGCACATCCTTACTTTTGGCAAGCCATCGTGAAGCGCGAGGGCAATTCCGATTCAAACTGATACACTACCCAGGCTAACACCTCATCTGAACGATAGGTCCATATGACATTACGCTACCTCGCCCTGTCGCTCCTATCGCTGAGCCTGATCGCCGGTGTTAAGGCCAAGCCCGTCATCTCGCGCATGACGCCCGAGCGCAGAGCCGTCCTCTCGGCCCTGAGCAAAATGACGCCGAACGGCAAAGTGGCGACGTTCAAGGTGAACATCCTGAACATCAGCGGCGACTGGGCCTTTGCCGACGTCACGCCGCTCGACAAGGCCGGCCACCCGCTCGCCGAGCAGAAGGTGGCGGTATTACATCACGTGCGCGGCCCTAACGGCGCCGATAAAGGATGGAAGGAACTCGATCTCTCGAAAGTTCCGCCAAACCCCAACGAGGAGGAGTACGGCCCCGGTTTTCAGAAGAACATACGGAAGACATTCCCCTTCCTGCCAAAAGAGATCTTTCAGAAATCCTAGCCGGCCGCAGCGTCGCCGTGCTCGTCACATGTCAGTGATCGAGCCCGAAAACTTCGACTAATGCGACCCCGGTACCATTTTGGACTCCGCGAACAATGGCGGTGTAAGAGCCGGGACTGACACTCGTCAAAATCGCCGACTCGAGATTGTGGCGTGGCTCAAGGCCACTATCGATGATCGCCTGTTTGTTAGCCGCGTCGATCCAGTTGTCGTTGGAAGCGCGCAAGGAGCCATTGCTGTCGCGCAATTCGAGCACCGGGTCGGCTAGCGCATTTGCCACTCCGACCTGCGCCAAGGATGGCCCGATCGCCCGTACGACCACGACTTCGGGACCCGAGCCCGTTACGATCAACCCGCCGATCAGCACTCTGTCTCCCGTCTGCACAAAAGCACGCGTGGAAATATTTCCAAGTTTGGAACTGGCTGTTTGCTCGAGATCGTACGCCTCGACCACCGCGGTCCCGGTGCCCATGTTCGCGCCGCGAAGAACGGCCGTGTAAGCACCGGGATTTAGATTGGTCAAAATCGCAGCTTCGAGATTGTGACCCGGCGCCAGGCCGCTATCGATGATCGCTTGTTTGTTCGGCGCGTCGCCCCAGTTGTCGCTGGAGGCAAGCACTGCTCCCGTCGAATCATGCAGTTCCAAAACCGGATCGGGTAACGCATCCGTAATCCCAAGATTGGACAGGCTCGGGCCGATTGCACGGAGGATCACCTTCTTCGGTCCGGTCCCGGTGACGATCAATCCGCCAATCATAGCATTGTCGCCAGTCTGGACGAAGGCGCGAGTGGCGATATTAGCGAGCGTCCCCGGCGGTAGGCCGGAGCCCGGGCAATATTGTCCTCCGGTGCTGGCGACAAAGGCATGAAAATGGTGCAAAGGGTCGTAATAGCTAAAGTATCCTCCCCATACGATCATGCGATCGCCGGTCCAGACGGCGGTCGGGAGCTCGACGCCGAGAGGGGCATTGATGGTAGTAATGGGGATCCAACTGTCAGTCTTGGGACGGTATCGTCCACCGGTGTTCAAATAGGGGTCCTGGTGTAAACCATTTCCACCCCACACGATCATTTCGTCCCCTGTCCAGATGGCGGCATGAGAGCCTCGACCAGCCGGCGCATTGAAAAGGCTTGTCGAAGCCCAGGTATTGGTTCTCGGGTCGTACCGCGCCCCGCCGTTTTCAGAAGGACCGGCAGCAGAACCTCCCCACACAATCATCTCCTCTCCCGTCCATACCGCGGTATGCCGATTTCGCGCGGCAGTCCCAATAGTGCTAGTGGCCGCCCAGCTGTCGTCGACCGGATTATACCTTCCACCTGTATTGGTAGGGCCCGACGAAAGAAAAACGCCGCCCCAAACCAGCATCTCTGTCCCCGTCCAAATCGCCGTATGGTATTTTCGCGAGCCGGGTGCGTTTGCGGTGCCGGTTGCAATCCACGAGTCTGTGCTCGGATTGTATCGCCCACCGGTGTTGGTAAAACCGCTGCCTCCTCCGAGTTCCCCGCCCCAAACAATCATTTCATTACCGGTCCAGGCAGCGGAGTGCCATCGTCGGGGAGCAGGCGCATTTGTCAGGGTCGTAGAAGTCCAAGTGTCTGTCGCGGGGGCGTATCGTCCACCTGTGTTTAGGATGCGAAAAGGATCCGGACCCCAGCCTCCCCAGACAATCATCTCCGTGCCCGTCCAAACCGCGGTATGAGATTCCCGGCGTTCCGGCGCGTTTAACGTCGAAGTCGGCGTCCATCTGTCCAAAGCGGGATCATATCGGCCTCCGCTGTTGGTCGTAAGGACATTGTTGAGCTGGCCACCCCAGACGATCATTTCGCTGCCTGTCCAAACTGTTTGGTGCTCATATCGGCCGGCTGGGTTATTCGTAGTGGGAACTGGGGTCCAGCTATCGGCCGTCGGATTGTATCTCCCCCCGTCGTTTAAGGTTTCACCATAGCCGCCGCCAAACACGATCATTTCGCTCCCTGTCCAAACCGCGGTATTTGTCGCTCCTTGAAACGGAGCGTTACTTGTGTTCATCGGGCTCCAGATATTCGTGACTGGATTGTAACGACTCCCAGAATTCGCCGGCGCGCCGGATTGACCGTCGACTATGCCGCCCCAAAGAATCATTTCGGTGCCTGTCCAAACAGCGACAGGCGATTGGCGAGCCGCAGGCGGATTGCTTGCACTCAACCCGACCCAACTGTCGGCGGCAGGGTTGTATTTGGCGCCGTCACCTACGAAAGCGCCATTCCAGCCGCCCCAAACCAGCATCTCACTGCCCGTCCAGACCGCGCCTTGCGCCGTTCTCGCCACCGGGGCGCTCACGGTGTTGGTGCTCGTCCAGGTGTCTGACACCGGATTGTATTTCGCGCCGCTCTTTAAGTAGCAGGTGTCGCAGCTCCTGCCGCCCCAAACGACCATTTCACTTCCAGTCCAGAGGGCCGTGTGCTCGATGCGGCCTTCCGGTGCATTGGCGGTGCTCATTGCCTGCCACGAATCGGTGCTCGGATCATAGCGACCACCAGTAATCGGGGAAGTGGCATCAGTGCCACCCCAAACAATCATTTCTGTTCCGGTCCAGACCGCGGTGTGAAAAAACCGCGGCGTAGGTGCATTGCTGAGACTCGTTGGGGTCCACGTGTCATTTGCCGGATTGTACTTGCCACCGCTGCTTAAAAAAAAGCCAGGGTCGGCGCCACCCCAGATAATCATCTCCGTACCGGTCCATACCGCCGTATGGCGATATCGGGCCGTTGGTGCGTTCGTCAGACTCACCTTGGACCAACTGTCAGTGGCTGGATTGTACCTGTCGCCGGTGCCTATCGGCAGATCATAATTACTTCCACCCCACACGATCATTTCGCTGCCCGTCCACACCGCCGTATGTGTGGCACGGCGTGCCGGCAGGTCGGCCAGCGCCGACCAGGTGTCGTCTATGCATGTGCCGGAGGGAATTCCGCCTAAAGCCGGGAGCGAGTAGCCGGTGAAGGCCGGCACGTTCCGAGAACGGACCCCTGCCACCCCGAGCCTGGTTGCCCCGCCGGAGGGTGGTTTCATTTCATAAAATTGATTTGCCAACTGCTCCGATAACGCCGGTCGGGCCAGACACTCCGCGATGACAAATAGATCGTTGCCCAACGCTGCGAATAATTCGCGCAACATGTCTGGATTCTTCGTCTGCCGCGCCATTCGGTCCATTTCCGCCTGTAATTCCTGAAAGCTAATCGGCTGCTGCCAGTAATCCTCTAGCACGCGCGAGTTTCGCACATACGATCGGACTTTCTCTTCGATCTGTCCGTGTGACATCACCGCCTCGAGAGCCGGTTTGGAATCAGTGCGTTCTTTCGGCCAGATGCGATGACGCCAATAAACTTCCTCAATTTTCCGCTGGTAATCCACGCGTTCTTCAAACGTCAACGTCCGGTCGAAGGCGGCGGCTGTGATCGGCGCGCCCTTCAAAGAAACGAGACTGAAAAAGCCCGCCCCGCCAATCGCGACCACGAGGAAAAGGCGTTTGATCGACAAAAAGCAGGAGGAAAAACCCATAAGGTGGCGTGACGGAACGCGCCTTTTTATGCAGCTTCAAGCAAATGTCAAGCTCGAGGGGGTTCGCGGAAAGCGGTGACGTGGAACATCTGACCCGGCCGGGATCTGCCAGATTGATTCGCACCAATTCGCGTTATTCGCGGGCTAACTGTCCGGTCCAGATATCGACGGAGTGAAACAGCATTGCAGGCGGGTGTCTCTAACTCCGAGTCAGTTGAGCCCAAAAACTTCGACTAATGCGACCCCGGTACCATTTTGGACTCCGCGAACGATAGCGGTGTAAGAGCCCGGATTGAGCGCGGTCAAGATCGCCGCTTCGAGTTTGTCGCTTGGCGCAAGGCCGCTATCGATGATTGCCTGTTTATTCGAGGCATCTATCCAGTTGTCGTTGGAGGCGACCAAGCCGCCGTTGCCATCGTGCAATTCGAGCAACGGATCGCTGAGGGCGTTTGGAACCCCAAACTGCGTCAGAGACGGGCCGATCCCGCGCACGAGCACGTCTTGCGGAGCTGATCCCCTTGCAATCACCCCGCCAATCATCACGTTGTCTCCCGTTTTGACGAAAGAGCGCGTTGAAATATTGCCGAATTTGGAACTGGCTGTTTCATCGAGGTCGTACGCCTCTATCACCGCCGTTCCGGTCATATTATTCACGCCCTGAATAACGGCGGTGTAGGACCCAGGATTGAGGCTGGTGAAAATCACCGATTCGAAATTGTGACTCGGCGCAAGCCCACTATCGATAATTGCCTGTTTGTTAGTCGCGTCCATCCAGTTGTCGTTCGATGCGAGCAACGCACCGGTTGAGTCATGCAGTTCCAAAACCGGATCGAGTAAGGCATCGGCAATCCCAAAGTTTGAAAGGCTGGGCCCAAGCGCCCGCAAGACCACCTTCTTCGGTCCGCCGCCGGTGATGATTAACCCACCAAACAAGACGTTATCACCAGTCTGGACGAAGGCGCGCGTGGAGATATTGGCGAGCCTCACAAACTTCGAACACAAGGCCCCGCCCGTATTGAGCAGAAAATTATCAGTGCTAATGCTGTAGAAGCCGCCAAAAACGATCATTCGGCTGCCGGTCCAGACCCCAGTGGGATACTCGGCTTCGTGGGGAGCATCGATCCTCGAGGTCGCCGTCCAGGCGTCCGTGCTCGGCCTGTATCGGCCACCTGAGTTTAAAAAGCTGCCATTGTAACCGCCCCACACGATCATTTCGTCCCCGGTCCAGACAACTGCGTGAGTGGATCGGCCAGTAGGCACACTGACAAGGCTGGTCGGAGTCCAGGTGTCGGCGCTCGGATTGTACCTCGCTCCCGTGTTCAAAGGAGCGCCGTTGTATCCTCCCCACACGATCATCTCGTTGCCCGTCCATACTGCCGTGTGGTTGCTTCGCGCCGCGGTGTCCGTGCTCGTCGCAACCCAGGTATCGGTGACCGGGTTGTATTTTCCACCGGTGTTCTCGGGGGTATAACCGCCGCCAAAGACGATCATCTCGCTGCCGCTCCAGACCGCCGTATGGTCCTTTCTCGCGCTGGGCGCGTTCGTTGTGCTTGTCGCAATCCATGAGTCGGTATTTGGATTATAACGGCCCCCGGTGTTCGCGTTCCCGCCGCCGACTTTTTCGCCACCCCAAACAATCATTTCGCTGCCCGACCAGACAGCGGAATGCCAACGCCTTGCTTGCGGGGCATTGGTGAGCGTCGTAGAAGTCCAACTGTTTGTTGCGGGATTGTATCGGCCGCCCGTGTTCAGAATATTGAAAGGTTTGCTACGCCAACCGCCCCAAACGATCATTTCCATTCCCGTCCAAACCGCCGTGTGAAGCTCCCGAGCGTCGGGCGCATTCACCGTGCTGGTCGGCGTCCATGCGTCTAAAGCAGGATCGTACCGGCCGCCGGTGTTGATCGAGTTGAAACCGTTGCTGCCTCCCCAGACGATCATTTCGGCCCCCGTCCAAACCGTTTTGTGCTGGTACCGGCCCGCCGGGGTATTGGTCGAGCGAACTTGGGTCCAGATATCTGCCGTCGGATTATATCTCCCGCCGGTGTTTGAATCCCCATATCCACCCCCGAAAGTGATCATCTCACTTCCGGTCCAGATAGTCGGGCGCTCGGCTAACGCGGACGGAGCGTTATTCATTGTCATCGGACTCCAGGTATTCGTGGCCGGATTAAAACGCCCCCCCGCGTTGGGTTGCGTAAAATTGTAAATGCCACCCCAGACAATCATTTCGCTGCCGGTCCAGACGGCGCTGTGAGAATAGCGACCGGGCGGCGGATTTGATGCAGTTAACGTCACCCAGGTATCTGCCGCTGGGTCGTATCTGGCGCCGTCATTCAAGTAGCTGCCGTTCTCCCCGCCCCAAATGATCATCTCGGCACCCGTCCACACGGCGCTGTGGCTGGTTCTGTTGGCGGGAGCGTTTACCGCACTCATCGTCATCCAGGTATCTGACGCCGGATTATATTTCGCGCCGATCATTGGCGAACCCGAGCCGCTAATCTGCCCGCCCCAAATGATCATCTCGCTTCCCGTCCAGACCGCCGAATACCGAGTCCGTCCCGCCGGCGCATTCGTCGTGGTCAGCGCGCTCCAGGAGTCGGTAATTGGGTCATAGCGACCGCCGGTGTTCGGATACGCCCCCCCGGGCTCGAAGCCACCCCACACCAGCATCACAATGCCGCTCCACACGGCGGTATGAGAATATCGCGCCGTAGGTACATTGCTCAGGCTGGTCGGCGTCCAACTGTCACTTGCCGGATCGTACTTGCCGCCGCTAACAACAGGAAGGCCGTTACTGCCACTGCCGCCCCAGACGATCATTTCCGTCCCGGTCCACACCGCGGTATGGGAACTTCGCGCAGTCGGTGCGTTCGTCAGGCTCACCGTCGACCAACTGTCAGTAGCTGGGTTGTATCGGTCGCCGGTTGCCAAAGCCCTGTCATAGTTACCCCCACCCCACACGATCATTTCGCTGCCGGTCCACACCATCGTGTGGCCGGAGCGGTGCGCTGGGACATCGATCAAGGGCGACCAGGTGTTATCGGTGCATACGCCCGCGTTACTGGTTAAAACGGGCAGCGAGTAGCCGGTGAAAACGGCGTCACTCCCGCCTGCAGCGCGGCGCTGGTTCGCCGGTTTTGGGCTTGTTCCATAGAATTCATTCGCCCGGCGCTCCGACAACGCCGGTCGGACCAGGCACTCCGCGATGACAAATGGATCGTTGCCGAGCGCTTCAAATAACTCGCGCAACATCTCGGGATCCTTTGTCTCCTGCGCAATTCGATCCATCTCCGCCTGCACTTGCGCAGAGCTGACCGGTCGCTGCCAGTAATCCTCCAGCATGCGCGAGCTTCGAAGATGGTCGCGCACTTTGGTTTCGATCTGGTCGCGGGACATCACCGCCCGTAGCTCCGGCTTGGGATCAGTGCGTTCCTTCGGCCAAATGCGATGACGCCAGTACACTTCCTCAATTTTCCGCTGATTCTCCACGCGCTCTTCGAACGTCAGCGTTCGCTGGAAAACCTCCGGCTCGGTCTGTGCCGCGCGCAGCGAAACGAGCGCGGATACGACGGCCGAACCAATCGCGACCGTGAGGAAAAGGCGCCTGGTCGACAAACGGTTGGGGAAAGAGCGCATGAAGGAGCCGTGAGGAACGCGCGTTTTTATGCTTTGCGATGCTAATGTCAAGCGCCGACTGTCGCTGCGATGGGTCCCAATCGTGAGAAAAGGAACCAGGAATGCAGAAAGGTATGTGACGTCCCACCGTTTCGCAGTGCCTCTTGCAACCTCATGATGTTGCCGTGCCTTTGATACCGAGTTTCTCCATGCGCGGCTCGAGCATCGCGAAGCCCGGCATGTCGTCACCGCGTTCATCGCGCGCCTCAGGAACTTTCGACTGTGAACAGATCATATACGTCAGTGACGTATATGATCACCAAGTCCTCCCCGTATCTTATCCGAGTGACTCGCCGGTCGATTGCTCTCAGCGATGCGGAGCCAGCGTCGAACCTGGCGGCAAGACGAGCGGTTCCTTGCCATCGTGAAATGTAATTGGCAGGTCCACTTGCCGCGCTTTGCCAGGCTTAAATCGCCAGCGGCGGAGGGCAAGTATTGCCTCCCGGTCCAACACGTCGGAACCGGTTGTTTTCAGAATCAGGACATCGGTGACCTTGCCTGTCTTGAAGTCGACCATCATCCGGAACCTACCCGTCCCGCCGATGCGCTCGCTCTGGAGGATTCGGGGGTACCGGGGCGTAACACTGTAAAGGACATCATCCGGCGACACCTTGTCAGCGAAGAGCGACGAGCAACCCAGGCAGATCAGGAAGCCGACAATGATTCGCGCTCGCATCGTGTCAGTCTAAGGCGAGCTTGGATCGAGGCAACAGTTACGCCAATTACGTTTGCCCTTGTTCCCAAACAGCCGCCTTTGCCAAGGCTTCGGCGCGCCGGGGAGTTTGGGAACGAGGAAAGGAGAACCACGGATGACGCGAATTGCTCGGATGGTTGTAGGGCAACCGCGTCGGTTGCCGAACGAAAGGCTGGCAGGCGGAGCGCCCGGCCTCCAAAATCTGTTTCCTATCCGTATCATCCGCGTAATCCGCGGTTAAATTGAAGATGCACGATGAATGAGGACCTTCTCACCGACGCTTCCACGCGCGCGATCCGTTATCTGGAAGGAATCGGGGACCGCTCGGTAGCTCCGACGGCTGATGCCGTAGAAAAATTGCGCGCGTTCGATGAGCCGTTGCCGGAACAGGAGACCGATCCGGCGGAAACGTTGCGGCTCCTGGATGAAATTGGATCTCCGGGGACGATGGCGATGGCGGGGCCGCGATTCTTCGGGTTCGTCATCGGCGGCGCGCTGCCGGTCACGGTCGCGGCCAATTGGCTGGCGACCGCCTGGGACCAGTGCGCCGGGCTTTGGCGCCCGACTCCGACGGCCTCGTTCCTCGAACGAGTTTCGTTGCGCTGGCTTCTCGACGTTCTTCGGCTGCCGCCGGAATGCAGCGGTGCGTTTGTCACCGGCGCGACGGTCGCAAACTTCTGCGCGCTGGCCGCCGCGCGGCACAGCGTTCTCAAACAAGCCGGCTGGAACGCGGAAGCGGACGGACTCTTCGGCGCGCCGCCCATTACGGTGATCGTCGGTGAAGAAGTGCATCCTTCCGTTATCAAGGGGCTTGGCCTGCTCGGCCTTGGCCGGAGCCGCGTCGTAAAAGTTCCGGTGGATGGTCAGGGACGAATGCGGGCCGATCATCTGCCCGCGATCTCCGGTCCCACCATCATCTGTGTCCAAGCCGGCAACGTAAACACCGGCGCGTTCGATCCGGTCGCCGAGATTTGTCGGGTCACGCATGCCGCCGGCGCGTGGGTCCATGTTGATGGCGCGTTCGGTCTCTGGGCCGCCGCGACGCCGTCGCGCGCGCATCTCGCCACTGGAATTGCCGAGGCCGATTCCTGGGCGACCGATGCCCACAAATGGCTCAACGTTCCCTACGACTGCGGCCTGGCCTTCGTCCGCGACCAACATTCCCTCCCGGCCGCCATGGCGATCACCGCCGAATATTTGCCGACCGAAACCGAGCACCGGAACCCGGCTGATTTCACTCCCGAGCTCTCCCGCCGCGCTCGCGGCATCGAAGTCTGGGCCGCTCTCCGTTCGTTAGGCCGCGAAGGCCTCGCCCGGATGATTGAGCGTAATTGCGAACAGGCGCGCCGTTTCGCCGATCAACTTGCCGCCGCCGGATTCGAGATCCTGAATGAAGTCGTCCTCAACCAGGTCCTCGTCTCCTTCGGCGACGCGGAAAAAACCCAGCGCGTCATCCAGGAACTTCAGGACGACGGAACCTGCTGGTGCGGCGTGACCGTCTGGCAAGGCCGCACCGCCATGCGCATCAGCGTCTCGTCCTGGTCGACCACCGACGCCGACGTCGACCGCAGCGTCGCCGCGATGATTCGAATCGCAAATCGCTTGTAGGCCGACCCGACTTTCGACGTTTCGTTTTCCAGGGCGCGAAGGGAATATCGCTCAGGAAAAATTAACCGCGGATTACTCGGATTTCTCGGATGGTTGTAGGGCAACCGCGTCGGTTGCCGAACGAAAGGCTGGCAGGCGGAGCACCCGGCCTACAAAATCTGTTTCCTATCCGTGTCATCCGCGTCCGCCAGTCGGACGGACTCGTCCTGTGGCGAGTAATCCGAGGTTGAATTGAAGATGCACGATGGACCTCCGGATTGGACGGAGGCTGTGTAACTTCGAACTTTGAGACTGTTGCGGCCTTGGCTGCTATTTCCTTCCCAGCGTGGATTCGATCGCCGAAAGCGACCGGTCGATAGCCTTGTTGAATGAATCGCCTCCGATCTGGGAGACTTCAGCGATAGCAGCGACCCTTGCGGCAAAGCCGAGGTGGAAGGCGACGAACCACTCCGGATGCGGCGGTTCCGGATCGGGAACGGGCGGCCACCAGGGCGGTAGTTTAAGCCGTTTTGGTTTGGTCGGGCACCAGTCGTCGAGATCGGCGAAGATGCGTTCCTCATTTTGGCCCGTCCGGTCGGCGAGCCAGGTGGCGTGAATGAATTCTGCCGCCACCGCGGCGCCGACGTCGATAGGTGGAAGCGGTTGCGGGTTAAGCGCGACTTCGGCCAGGCGGCTCTGCGGACCGCGCGGGATTACGTCGTAGATGGCGGGAATACGCCGGCCGATGATCGCAAGAAGCCGCGCGTTAAGGGTGAGGTTGCTCATGGTCTGTTTGGGGTTGGGGTGAGTTACGACCGCGTTCGCTGACGGTCTGTTTCGCTGTGCCGGTTCTCCCGGCGAAAAGCTGTAGCGTCCGCTGTCGCCTGCGGATCCTTTGAGGTGTGCGACCTTCGCCGAAAAGCGATTCGCTTTTCGCATCTCGTCGGGTGCGCGCGACTGAACATGTCTGAGGGCCTTCCCCGGGGGTTCGCGCCCCATCCGGCGCAATCTGGAGCTTGCCCAGAAAAAGCCCATCCACGCAAGGAAATTCCCGGGAGTCGGCTTCAGCGCTTTCGATTGGGCGACTGGAAGCCCGAATTAAACCGCGGATTACGCGGATTCCGAACCTCTGAATATCCGTCTAAATCCGCGCCATCCGCGGTTCAATCTTTTTGCGCCCTCGTTTTCACCTCCGTGGTGACCGGGCCAGGTTTGTTGACCTCGACAACCTTCGCGGCTTTACCCTTGTCCGGGCCGTTGGTGTAAACGAAAACGTAGGCGCCTGGCTCCGGCGCGTTAAAAGTCAGGACAACAATTCCGTCCTTTTCGGGTAGCGACCGGAACGGAACCTGGACCACGCTCAACTCCCCGACCGCGTCTCTTTTCCGCACCTCGAAGGTGGGCGGCTCACCCGCGTTCACCGCCACGCCGGCCATCAGGGCGAGCACGAGAATACCGCAGAATAATTTCGTCATGTTCAAGGTTTTACCGAAGCGAGTCTCCGCGAGCGAGCCAATTTCAACGCTCGTCAGTGTTGTAGGGCGACCGCGTCGGTTGCCTTCGCACGAATGCCCGGCAGGCGACCCGCCCGCCCTACACTCCTTGTCACACGTCACTGGCCGCGAACTCTTCCTTTTTAGTTCTTCCTTTTCTTGCGTCACATGCTCACACTCGGCGCATGAAGCCCTTCCTCACACCGCTTATCCTCGTCAGTTTTCTTTGCAGTAGCGCGCTGGCCGCAACCCCCACCAGTTCGCAGGGCAAGAGAATCCAGGATCTGAATGTTATCTCAACCAAGGTGCTGCAGAGATCCATCAGTCCTAAGTTCTACAAAAGTCTCCTGGTCTCCCCGATTGAGGGTTGGATTGTTGTCCGCGGGAGTTGGGTCGGCAGCCGTATCAGCGGGCCCAGAATAGTTCGCTCCGAGCTCGGCGGGGTTTACGATCAGCTCGCTCTGAAATTCGCCAACGACTTCGAGATTACCGGATCCACTGGCGAGCTAACCAATCTTCGGGACGGCGCCATCATGCTCCACCTTCTGGTTTATCACACCGCCGATGGGACCATGCTTCTCTCATTTCCTACTTTCGACATACCTGGCGGCGATCAAATGTACTATTGGGGCTGCGCCCGGCTCGCGGTCATAAAAAAAGCGGATGGGCGATGGGTCGAAATAGAGGGGCCCGATGGCCTTCACGGGAGAGGCTGGGCGGTGCGCCCATCGAACGCAGGTGGAATGCCCTACCACGCCGATCAAAACGGGCCCTCGCTGGCGCGTGACGGGAAGTTTAAGGCCAAGCTCCCACCGCCTCCGGCATCTGTGCTTGGGCCCATTATCGCCGGCTCAAAGGGTGAAGTTATCGTCGGGCCATCGGTCCGGGAGAGATGACCTGAATCTTGGGAGCAGTCTGAACGATAACTGATAATTTCCCGCGAATGGACGCGAATTAGCGCGAATCTTACGGAAGCCAAAGCGCCGGTCGTTGCGGAATCAAGTAATCGCGAACGCGTCTGGGAGGATTTCGATCGTCACGAAGTCTGGCGCTTCTCTTCGACACTCATTTCGTTCAGCGGCAAATTCGGGCTGGCATAGGCGGAACATACCATCAGATTCGGAAGCCGATCCGATCGCGTAGATCCAGAATCGGCCGGACGGCCTGAGCTGGAAGACCACAACACCGCTTTCGTTGGCGTCTACGATTGTTCCCGAGGGTAGCGCCCGCTATGGATACGAACGACGCAGAGACGGAGGCCAAAAGGGCGGCTGCAGAACGAGAAGCTGACGTTGTAGTGTGCGCCGTCACCAGCGCAGAAAGTCCGCTGGCGACAGCGGACGCTACATCGCCTTCCACGCTTCGGTGCCTGATGGCAGAGCGTCGTTTCGTTAGTGATCCGTTGGCCAGATCAAATCGAGAATCAGTGACTTGGTTGTTTCGTCGGTGGCCTGGGGCGGGTTGCCGGTGACGAGGACGCGGTTTCCGTTGCGGCTCAGGCGGTAGGCGCTGTAGTAGTCCGGAGCGCGGTCGGGCATCAGGTCGCCCTGGTCAACGGTGGGCGGTGTGTGTTTGCGGCGGTCACATTCTCGTCTGGCCGTGACTCGAAAGAGCCCCGACTACGCGGTGCAAAAAAGACATATGATCAAAACAAGACAAGCGACGACGTATAGACTGATTAAGCTAAGCGCTAAACTCCATGTGATGACGATGCGGGAATAAAACTCCTGAGGCATGTACCCAAGCTGAAGAAGAAATTTGTAGTCACTGTGTGAACGGTTGCGAAAGCTCATTACTCTGGCAATCAAGAACAGACAAAGAAATGCGATTCCGCCCGCTGCGGCGTAGCGGGCCGGGGAGTGAGCAGCCAAGAAACTCTGGGCGGGTTGCGAGGAGATTACCCAACCCATGATCAGAGTGAGGATGGCCGCCTGCTTGAACATGAAATCGATTACCGCCGCCCGCACCTCTTTAAGGACCCCGACCAAGAAGTCGTGCTTTTCCTTTGGCGATGCCACTGCGACTGGCAGCGCTTCACTCGTCGCATTCATTCGTGTCTGGCTCAAATGAACGGCGGACAACGAACACAGGGGGAACTCGCCTCATGGTTCGGAGACTAAAGAGGGCAGTTCTTTGAGGCAATCACATTCGCATCCGGCAATCCCGTCGCCCGGCTGGACGAGTCCGGCTCTCGCTGCTTCCGCGAAACGATTGTGCGCGGCTTTTATGGCGCGAAAGAGCATGCCTAAGGTTCGCCGGCACAATCTGCCGTCGGCTCTTCGACCAATGATTCAAACGCTTCTCAGGCATGATCGTTCGCGGTGAAGGTGACCTCGTGAAGACCTTCCTTCGTGCCGGACAGAATCCGACGGGCGAAGAACTCCGCTAGACCATCATCCTCGGTCCTCCACCCTCGCCCCGGTTCCCGGCTTCTTGATTCTTCCTTCTTAATTCTTCCTTTCCCAGCCTACGGCATCCAAAGGCCCGGACGCTGCGGGACCATTTGAATAACGACAACAACACGATCATCTCGCCACACGCTTCTCTTTCCGGCCGGATCTACCGCTACGACCCGGTTCTTAGTCCACGTCAGGGCGCGCAGCCGCATCTTATAAGTGCCGTCATTGCCAGCATCTATTTCAAGCCACGCCCCCCGAACTCTCCATCGGACTGGCGGACCGTCAGCGGCACGGGGACTTACCTCCACTCGCCCGATTTGTCCGTATTGGTAAAAGTTTAATGCCTCACCGGTCTTTGAGTCTTCCCGGCTGAGATTTGCGGTCGCGATCTCCAAATCCGCCCACCGCTCTAAGATAGGCGGAAGCGACGCGCATCCTCCGAGCATGATCGACACCGCCGCGAGAACTGCCCATTTCATCCAGGAAATTCTAATCCAACATTCAATGAGGTCAGCTGTGATTCCCAACATTCCTCGGTTCAGTGCATCTCAACGCCAGAAGAGCGAGATCACAGGGTGACCCTTTCTCCGCTCCCCCATGCAGAGACGGAGGCAACTGGGCGGCTGCGGAGTAATTGTAGCGGCGGTCTCAGACCGTCGAAACGATTTCAGGCGATCGGCGGTCGGAGATCGCCGCTACAGAAGGGGCGAAACCGTTGTAGTGTGCGCTGTCACCAGCGTAGGAAGTCCGCTGGCGACAGCGGACGCTACATCGCCTTTCACGCTTCAGCACCTGATGGCGAGAGCTTGCTCTCTCTAGTGATCAGTCGGCCAGATCAAATCGAGAATCAGTGACTTGGTTGTTTCGTCGGTGGCCTGGGGCGGGTTGCCGGTGACGAGGACGCGGTTTCCGTTGCGGCTCAGGCGGTAGGAACTGTAGTAGTCCGGAGCGCGGTCGGGCATCAGGTCGTTCACGATCACCATCCCTGTATCTTTTCGCCAAAGAAACGCCACATCGGGCGGGTCGCCGTCGGTTCTGACTCCCGCGATCAGCGAGCCGGTCACGATCCGGGCGTCGTCGGAGATATCGGTGACGACGCTGTAGGTGAAGAAATGTTCGTGACCATTTTCGGGAAGAATCGTGAAGATGCCGTTTTGCGGTGAAATGGGCGGTCGGGTCCAGAAGAAGGGGGCGCGGTCGCAATCCGGGTCGCCGCTGCTGATACAGGAAGATTTCACGGCGAGCGAACCGCCGGCCGCGGTCCCCGTGCTATTGACCGCCCTCAGATCAACAACGCTGAGACCATTCGGAGGGATGAACGTCTCCAGGTTTCCGGAGCTATCCCAGCGCATCAGGACAATGCGACCGTCTGGCAGGGTGCCGGTGCCGAAGATGGTTCCCCCATCGGTGACGAACGTGGCTCCGCTGGAAACGGCGTTGCCGGTCGCGAGCGGGCGTTCGGTTCCATCCACCCAGCTCGTCGCCTGCATGTTAGCGTACTTCTCGCCCGAAGCCCCGACGATGACCTTCCCGTCGGTGGTCATGGGACGCTGGCGGACCGCTTCCACACCGCCCACCGTTGACCAGGGCTGGCTGCTCGGCAGCAACTCGAAGAAGCGTTCCTTCCAGATCGCCGCCTGAATGGGCGGGTGGATGAAATTCCCGACGATGCCGGAGATCAGGTTGCCGTCCTTGGAGACAGCGAGGGCCCCGCCGGTCTCTTCGAAAGGTGACGGGGTGTCGAGGAACTGCAGGCCCTTTTCTCGCGTCCAAACCCAGGGCGCATTGGTCGCGTCGTCCAGGAAAACGACCGCGCCCACCACCGTCTTTCCATCGGGCGTCACTCCGTTGGTGATGTAGCGGCTCTCCACTTCCGCCAGATCTTCCCGGAGCTTGAACAGGGTCGCGCTGTTATCGCGTTCCAGCCAGAGGAACGGGGCGTAAACATCCACCCAGATGTAGCCGCCGTGGTAGTAACGAACCATTCCGGCGGCATAACCATAATCGAGGTCGGCCAGAACGACGAACGGACCGAACGGCCCGCGAACCCCCTGGTCGGGGCCGGGGATCAGGGTGCTTCGCACCACGATCGGTCGAGGGCCGGGAGCCGCCGTCGCTCCGGCAAAGCCGAAGATCAAAAAAACGGCGGCGAAAGACAGGACGACGCGAAGCGTCGCGATCAGACTGGAGAAGGCGGATTGCGCCCGGGAGTTTCTTTTCATGATGGGGTTGGTTTGGGGTTGGGGTTTTCTGAGGTCGGGGAGCGAAGCTGTGCCGCTTCGCGTTTGGCCGAGCCTATCGGGAAACGCCGCCCGCTGTCACGCTTTTCCGCGCTCAATCCGGCCTCGCCGAAATCGTTCAGAGAACCTCTTCGACAACATCCGTTCCGACCCGCGCTGGGTGCCTCTCCTGCGCAAGCTCGGCAAGGCCCCGAGCAGCTCGCGCAGATCAAATTCAAGGTGCCAACGGTTCAATAAGCCCGGCCGAGCGGCGGCATCAGTGTGAAAGGTGAGGACGGACCCCTTCTGATCTCCCTCCTTAACCCTTCCGTTTTGCGTTCCCAAGGCTACCGATGCCACGCCGACCGCGACGGTTGACTTCGCGTCGAACCTCCTATTCTCTTCCTTTTCGAGGATCGCAAAACAGACGGCCCCTTCCCCTTGTCATCCACCAGAGCCTGCCATCCCCCGCCATGACTGTGCGCATATTCGCCGAGTGGAACGGCGAATTTCACAACGGATGTTGCAATGAAGGTGCGCGTCTTGTCCAGTTCTGGCCTGAAGCGAGCAGATAACCATGCCAGTTTCGTTTTTGATTTTGAGCGATATTCATTTCGGGCGACTGTCTTGCTCGAAGGATTTCGCCCTCCCGGACGATAGCGCTGGTGAACTTCAAAATGCCGTATCAATGAAAGCCTCTTTAATCGAGGTCGCTCGGCACGAGGTCATCGATGCAATCTTGGTGTCGGGGGACATGACGTCTGTCGCTTCGCCCGCCGAATTTTCGGGAGCCGTGCAAGCGGTAAACGACATCGCGGCCGGATGCGAAATTGCCCAGGACGCCATCTTTTACACCTTCGGTAATCATGATACCAATTGGCGAATCTGCCGCCTCGGAGAACAGTCCCCCGAATTCCGGGCTGATGGCGAATATTCGCGCGTGGGTGGAGAAATTGCTGGGCTTTTCGTAAACAATATCCGGCCGACACATCCCGGTCCCATTCCCGGCTCTGGAGTCTTTGAACGCGACAGTTTCGAACTCATCGTTCTAAACACCGGCTATTATTGCAGCAGCGAGCAGAAGGTAAAACATGGCAGACTGGGTTCGACGCAGCTCGCTTGGTTGGCGGAGGTTTTGGCGAAGCCCAAACAGGCGGGCAAATGGAGAGTCGTTATGCTCCATCACCATCCGTTCAATTTGCCGTATCCCACGCCCGGGTTGGATATTTCCACCTTAGAGGAAGGAGCGGAAGTTTGCGCCCTTCTGGGAGCGGGCGGGGTGGATATCGTGATTCATGGACACCGGCACCACCCCTTTTTGACAACGGAACTCAAAGAGGGATGGTCAAACCCGATTACGTTCCTTTGCGCGGGCAGCGTAGCCGTTTCGGCCGATCACCGATACGGAGGTGAAATTCCGAATCTGTTCCATGTTGTGCGGTTGGAAGGCCAGGGACCCCACGGGGCGGCTACTGGGACCGTGAAGACATACGCCTATTCTGCGGCCGCGGGATGGATGCCAGTCAAGCGCGCCGCGGCGGTTCCGCTGGACGGGAAGCAGACTTTTGGTAGCTGCGCCACTGCAGCCGAGCGCCAGGCGGCCATGATCGCATGTGTTCAGACTGCGTTGGCGGGAGATCCTGGCGCCTTTGTGCCTATGCCGACGTACGGCGCTCTACCTCTAGAGCTCGCTTGCATGGCGATCAACGACCTGCGTGGCGAACTTCACGATGCGGCCGCCGGGTTAAATTGTAACGTCGTCGGTGCCTATCCGGAGGAGGTTTACCTCAAGCGAAACTGATTATGAAGCGACGCAGCGATCTCCTCAAAGACTATACCGGTCCCAACCCTTTCCATGAATCCCAAGGAAGGGCTGGTGCCGAACAAAAAATCCTCGCGGAATTTTTCCCCACATCGGGCTTTTGGTCGCTGTTCAACGACCAGCATGAGATTCTTCTGGGCACGCGAGGTAGCGGCAAAACTTTCCTTCTTAGAATGATGTCTTACTCGCTCCTGAGGGATTTCGATCATCCTAGAGCAAAAGAGATTCTGCGTAATCGCTCGTACGTTGCCTTTTATGTGCCGCTCCATTTAGAGTTCCTCGCGTCCATTGCGGGCAAGAAGTGCAACGATGATGAGAAGCTCGAATATTTTCAGTTCGCCTTCAACTGCGCAGCGGCGAAGGCGCTGTTAGCAGAGGTTCACGTCCTTTTGAAGGATTGTTTCAGCGCCACGAAGGAACGACTGATAGCGGAAGAAGCTATCATTCGCTTGTGTGGCAGCATTTGGTTTGCGGAGAGTGGTTCTTACCCGTCGACCATCGAGGACTTACAATGGGAGATTGAGAAGCACTACTCGCGCACACCCTTCTGGCGCGACGGTACCATCAATCCAACGCCTCCCCTAGCAAGGCCGATTCTAGCCCCTATTACGGCTGTCTTAGCGAAAGTTGGTAAACTTCTCGGCTTGACGCCAGGAGCCACCACGTGGGTGGCAACCATCGACGAGGCAGAGTTTCTGAGTCCATCATTCATTCGGTGTCTTAATTCCTTTATGCGGAGCGAAAAGCGGCCCTTAGTTGTCAAAATCGCAACATTGCCCTTCAAACATTCGACGTGTGAGACCGCAGCCCCGGGTATTTCCATTCAACCCCATGGCAACGACTTTAACTATCGTCCCGTAGACCTTTCCTGGGATTCGGCAGACTTCGAAGGGTTAACGAACTTCCTATGCGATTCCCGCCTCCGAAAGTGCGGACTTCCCTCCGGCACCGACCTGGAGTCGTTTCTAGGAACCATCGGGAATGATGACCTGATAGACTATTTCAGGGCAGAATTCTCCCCTGAGGAGACTTCAAACGAAGCGCTTTTGAAGTCCATCGTTGAATCGTTATCTGTTAGGCGAAGGGAGAATTACGAGAAAATTAAAGCCGATCCACAAAAGGTCGATCGCCCGTATCTTCATCGTTTTGCTCCGGTTTACTTCACCCGGCGAATGCGCATTGAGAATGCCCGTGGTGCGCGAACTCCCGGTTGGTTCGCGGGCGCCCACACGATTCGTCGAATCGCAGATGGAAATCCCCGACGGTTTATTCAAATCATGAACCACCTTGTCGAGCAAGCTCGCGCTTTAGAACTTACGGCGCGGAATCAGCATCGGATTTTATCTGCATTTTGTCAGCGTTACTTCGACGATGTCGAGGGATATCCGGAGTGCGGCCCAATGCTAAAACAAATCCTAGATGATGTTGGTCAACTATTAAGCGCGAGGGTGCACGGCAATCACATGACGGATAGTGGTTGCAACTTCTCTATCGAGCAAAGGCTGCTAGATGTCGGCGTCTTTCGAAAAACTATCGAATTTGCCATCGCGTATTCCATTATTATCGCAGATGAAGATACATTCTTCGGCAAACTTCAGGAAGCGTCTGATCTAAGACTTTCGTATATATTCGCGGTTACATTCTGGCTACCGATGCGGAAGGGAGACCCTGCAACGCTGCGATCGCGCCATGCTGTGCTGACTAATCAGCTTTCAGAGAGTTTGGCTGGAAATCGCCAGCCCGACGCCGTCCGCAATGCATTTCAACTTCACCTTTTCGAGGGGTCAAACGATGAGGCAGTTGAGGCTTCCTAGTTTAAAGACGGAGCAGTTTGCCGTCTGGGCAAATACCGGGCAGCGCAAACCTACGAGGAGATTCTTCGTCGCGACAAGCGGGTACGAGAGTCGATCGTCCGCCTTAATCCGTGAGGTGATGCGCCAATCAGACCGCTTCAAGAAAGATAATTTCTTGGTCGCTGGATTTGCTGATTTAGAAGACAAATTGAGCAGACCGGAAAATGATGACTTCTATCACAAAGCCGGACTGAAAATCACCAAGTGCGGCTCGTCTCGCGAGGTCTCGTTTATTGATGCCTTCGCGAATAGGCTCAGCGAAACCATTGAAGCTCTAACGTCAGATGAGCGTTTGGAGATTCACATCGACTACTCTTGCATGCCGAGACACTGGTATTGCAGGCTGCCCCAGATATTGGAGGAAAAGCTGCGCACATTTGACCGTGCATTTTTCTGGTACACTCCAGGTCTGTACACTGATCCTATTTATCCCACGGCCGGAACCTCTGATTTTCACGTCTTTTCGGGCCGTGCATCTCTTAGTGCGAAATTCCGAACACATTTGTTCGGCCTCGGTTTTGATCGCGTCCGGTCACAAGCAATCTGGAGCGTTCTAGATCCGAGAAACTTAGTGTGCTTTTACGGCGATCCAGCGGTATTCCCAAGCTATGTCGAGCGCGTACGGTCCGATAATCGCGAGGTACTCGATGCGGCTTCGTTTGTATTTACCGTTCCAGTCTCTGATTTCGCAAAAGCGTTTAGTGGCATTCGATCAGCCGTTTTTCAGTTTCGGCAGCTCGGTGACATCGTCATCGTTCCAGATGGCCCGAAGCCTTTAATTTTTGCGAGTTCGTTGGTCCCGCTCACCCTCGACGAACCGTCCGGTGTCGTTTGTTTTCACGTCTCTAAACGAAAGATGGAGGGGTTCACTCCGGTGGATGTGCCAGCAGCGGGAGAAGCCGTTGGGTTTTCTATCGGCAGTCGACAGAGCGTTGCGTCGACTGAAAGGGACAATGATCAGGCTAGCATTTGAAAAATCCGATCGAACGAATTCAGCCGCTCTTGAAGTGGCCAGGCGGAAAGCGATGGCTCGCAGGCCCATTACAAACCTTGCTGCGGGCCGAGCTACATCGGTTCTACTACGAGCCATTCCTCGGGTCAGCCTCGGTATTCATGCATCTTCGACCGACAAATGCAGTCCTATCAGACATAAATGCAGATCTGATATCTACGTTGAATACCGTTCGCGAGAATTCGGAAAAGGTTCTTGCAGCCATTTGGAGATTTTCGAACACGCGTGAATGCTACGAGCGGGTGCGCCGATCAAAGCCGCGCAGCGAGGTGGCCGCGGCAGCTCGGTTCATATTCTTGAATCGGACTTGTTGGGGCGGCGTCTACCGGCTAAATCGCCGCGGTGAGTTTAACGTTCCTTTCGGAAATTCAGGGCGAGTGATATGCAGGGGTGCGCAGTTGTCGGCCCTAGCCAAAAGCTTGGATAACACGGAACTGATAGCGAGCGATTTTGAGAGCGTCATCAATCGAGTACGTCGGGGCGACGTTTGCTATGCGGATCCGCCGTATACGACAAAGGGCGCGAATAACGGTTTTCTCCGTTATAATGAACGCCTCTTCAGTTGGGACGATCAGATTCGATTAGCGTATGCTTCAAGAGCGGCCGCCAGTCGGGGCGGCTTCATTGTAGTCAGCGCTCTTTGGCACGACGGAGTCTTAGACCTCTATCGGGGCTGGTGGGCTTGTAAAGTCCGGCGCACGGTTTGCGTCGGACGAAACATCAGGTCACGCGTACCTATTGACGAGGCTTTGGTGTTCAGTCGATTGCCAAGAATGTCGACGCTCTTTGAATCTGAGATCAGAAAGCTTTAGGCCGAAACGCAAGAGAAGCGAAATTGCATGGGTTGGCCGGGCGACAAAGTAGGGACCAGTTGCGTTTCGGACGGAGACTAGCGAAGCAGCGGGAGACGGCGGACGGGCAGAATTTGCTATCGAGAGCGGTAAAATTGTGTATCATCCGGCGTTCCGAAAACCCGAATGACGACGATGCTTTCCAATGGCAACCAGCCGGGATCGACGATCCCGGCGACAGGGCGCTCAAAGCGCTTTTGCCTGATTCTCGTTAAGCCGTCGCACTACGACGAGGATGGGTATGTGATCCAGTGGTTTCGGTCGACGATTCCGTCGAACTCGCTCGCGGCGGTGTTTGGGTTGGCCAGGGATTGCGCGCAACGGCAGGTGCTCGGCCCGGATGTGGAAATCGAGATCCATCCGTTCGATGAAACCAATACCCGGATCAGGCCGGACAAACTGGCGCGGATGATCGAGGAGGCGGGAGCGGGGATGGTGATGATGATCGGCGTGCAATCGAACCAGTTCCCGCATGCGTGCGACCTGGCGAAGCCGTTGATCGAGCGCGGGATCAAGGTGGGGATCGGCGGGTTCCATGTCTCGGGGATCACGAGCATGCTCGGCGGCGAGTGCGCGGACGTGAAGAAAGCCAAGGCGATGGGGATCACGATGTTCTGCGGCGAGGGCGAAGAGAGACGGGTCGAGCTGGTGCTGAAGGACGCTTACGAAGGGAAGCTGAAGCCGTTCTATAATTTCATGGCGGACCTGCCGAACATTGAGGGCGAACCGTTGCCGCTCATCCCGGCGATTCGCGCGGCGCGGACGGCGGGCGCGATCACGAGCTTCGACGCGGGCCGCGGATGCCCGTTCCAATGTTCGTTCTGCACGATCATCAATGTCCAGGGACGGAAGTCGCGCCGGCGTTCACCGGACGATGTGGAGAGGATCATCCGCGAAAACGTGGCCCAGGGGCTCCACAGCTTTTTTATTACGGACGACAATTTTGCCCGGAACAAGGATTGGGAAGTGATCCTGGACCGGTTGATTCATCTGCGGCTGAACGTCGGGCTCAAGATGTCGTTCATGATCCAGGTGGACACGCTTTGCCATAAGTTGCCGAATTTTATCGCGAAATGCGCCGCGGCCGGAGTGAAGCGGGCTTACATCGGGCTGGAGAACATTAACCCGGACAGCCTGGCGGGCGCGCACAAGCGGCAGAACAAAATCACGGAGTATCGAAAGATGCTTCAGGCGTGGAAGGAAGCGAAGATCATCACCTATTGCGGGTACATTCTCGGGTTCCCGGGCGACACGCCGGCGTCGATCAAGCGGGACGTGGAGATCGTGATGAAGGAATTGCCGGTGGACATCCTGGAGTTCTTTTTCCTGACGCCGCTCCCGGGCAGCGAGGACCACCAGAAGCTGGTCCAGGCCGGGGTGCAAATCGAGCCGGACCTGAACAAGTACGATTTGAATCACGCCTGCGCGCCGCACGACACGATGTCGAAGGAGGAATGGGAGAAGGCTTACCTGACGGCGTGGGAAACGTATTACGCGAACGAGCACATGGAAACGGTGTTGCGCCGGCTGGTGACGAAGCGAGCTCCGGCAAGCAACGCGATCCTGCTGGCGACCTGGTTCAAGGGCGCGATCGATATCGAGGGGATTCATCCGCTGGAGAGCGGGCTGTTCCGCTACAAGTTCCGGCGTGATCGGCGGCCGGGGTTGCCGATCGAGCCCCGCTGGAAATTTTATCCGAAATACGCGGTTGAATCGGTCCAGAAGATGGCGAAGTGGTTTAAGCTTTGGGCGCGGTTGCGCAGCGTCTATGTGAAGATCAAGCGCGATCCGAAGAAGTGGGAATACACGGATCTCGCGCTCACGCCGGTGACGGATGAAGAGATCGAGACGCTCGAGATTTTCCACACGCATTCCGCACCGGCGTTCGTCGCGCAGGAGCAGCGACGCGCGGCAGCGACCGCCGAGCGGCGTGAGCCTGTGGCGGTTGCGTAGCGTTCCGCCGCCCCTTCGGGGCTGATTTTTCCTAACGACAGGTATCCGGAGGTTCGCTTCGCTCACCTCCGGCTTTATTCCGGCGCCCGTTCCGGGCTGTACCGGCAGTGCCGTAGGCACGAAGGGAATTAGAGCCCGGAGTGAGCGGAGCGAACTCCGGGGAACCGTCGATGGCATCCCCAGCCCCGGAGGGGCGATGGACGGCGCAGCGCGCCGTCCCTACCAAGGAGGGGCGCTTTCCAAACCGCCCACCTTCCCCCGTCGGTTTGTAAACCGCCGCTCCTTGCTTTGGGACGTGCGGAGCACGGGGATGTTGTAGGGGCGGGTGTCTCACCCGCGGGTTCGGCGTTTTTCCTGCGGGTGGTGACACCCGGCGCTACAGCGGCTGGTGACAGCCGCATCATCATCCTGCGGCTGGCGACAGCCGCCGCTACACCCAATTTTTCCTGTCCGAACGGGGCATGTCATGTATGGTGGCACTTCGGACGACCCACAATGGAAGCCCCTGCCCTAACGACAGCTACGCCGGCCACGAAGCGGTTTTGCCTGATCCTGATCAAGCCGTCGCATTACGATGACGACGGCTATGTGATCCAGTGGCTCCGCTCGACGATCCCGTCGAACTCGCTCGCAGCGCTCTACGGGCTCGCCCGCGATTGCCGGGAACGGCGCGTCCTGGGCGACGACGTCGAGATCGAGATTCATCCGTTCGACGAGACGAATGCCCGGATTCGACCGATGGAACTCGCGGCGATGATCCGCGAAGCAGGCGACGGAATGGTGATGTTCGTCGGGGTGCAATCGAACCAGTTCCCGCACATGCTCGACCTCGCGAAACAATTCCGCGCCCTCGATATCCAGATCGCGGTGGGCGGATTCCATGTCTCGGGAACAATGAGCATGCTGGGCGGCAACGATGCGGATGTTCATCGCGCCAAGGCGATGGGGCTCTCCCTCTTCGCCGGCGAAGCGGAAGGGCGTCTCGAGATGGTCTTGCAGGACGCCTACAAGAGACAGCTCAAGCCGCTCTACAATTTCATGGCCGACCTGCCCGGCATCGATGGAATGCCGATCCCGCTTATCAGCTCGGTCCGCGCCCAGCGCACCGCCGGCCACGTGACCAGCTTCGACGCCGGCCGTGGTTGTCCGTTTCAATGCTCCTTCTGCACCATCATTAACGTCCAGGGCCGCAAGTCGCGCCGCCGGACGCCGGACGACATCGAGCGGATCGTGCGCGAGAACGTTGCCCAGGGTCTGCGCAGCTTCTTCATTACCGACGACAATTTCGCCCGGAACAAGGATTGGGAAGCGATCCTCGACCGGATCATTCACCTCCGCGAAGTGGAGAAGCTTAAGCTCGGGTTCCTCATCCAGGTCGACACGCTTTGCCACAAGCTCCCGAATTTCATCGAGAAATGCGCGCGCGCCGGGGTGCGGCGCGTTTTCATCGGCCTGGAGAACATCAATCCCGATAACCTCGCCGCCGCGCATAAACGCCAGAACAAGATCACAGAGTACCGCAAAATGCTTCTCGCCTGGAAGGAAGCGAAAATCATCACCTATTGCGGTTACATCACCGGCTTTCCCAGCGACACCGCCGAGTCCATCCGGCGCGACGTCGAGATCGTGAAGAAAGAATTGCCGCTCGATGTTCTCGAATTCTTTTTCCTCACGCCTCTCCCCGGCTCGGAAGATCATCAGAAACTCGTCAAGGCTGGCGTCCCGGTCGATCCCGACCTGAACAAATACGATCTCAACCACGTTTGTACCGCGCACTCGAAGATGTCGAAGGAGGAGTGGGAAAGCGCCTACATCACCGCCTGGAAAACCTACTACACGTTCGAGCATATCGAGACAGTTCTGCGCCGGATCACGGCCAAGAAAGGCCGCGCCAGTAACGCGATCGTTCTGATGATGTGGTTCATGAGCGCGATCCATCTCGAAGGTGTGCATCCCCTTGAGAGCGGCGTGTTTCGACTCAAATTCCGGCGAGACCGCCGGCCCGGTCTACCGCTTGAATCTCCGTTGATTTTTTATCCGCGCTACTGGACGGAATGCGTCGTCAAACTCTCGCGGCTCGCTTTCTTGTACGCCCGCATCCGACGGATTTACGAGCGAATCAAAAAAGATCCGAACCGCTTCAAGTACATGGACGTGGCGCTCACGCCGGTCACCGATCACGACGTCGAGGATCTGGAGATGTTCCATACGCCGTCCGCGCCCGCGTTCGTCGCCCAGGAGCAGCGCCGCGAAGCCACCAACGCCGCCGCCCGCGAGCACGCGCATTCGCACGCAGCGGCGTAAATCCGCCGCCCCTTCGGGGCTTGTTTCTTCCAACGATTCGTACCGGAGGTTCGCTTCGCTCACCTCCGGCTCTATGCCGGCGCCCGTTCCGGGCTGTCTCTCCAAGGATTTTGTCCCCCAACTCAGCCATGCCACGCGCACGAAACGGCTCGTCTCTCCCAAGGCTCCAAGCCCGCTTGCAATCCGGTCGATCTCTTCACGGCGTTTGCCGTATTGCAGGAGTGCCGTAGGCACGAAGGACTAAAGCCCGGAGTGAGCAAAGCGAACTCCGGGAACGCCCCGATAACGTTCCAAGCTCCGGTGGGGCGGCGGACGGCGCAACGCGCCATCCCTACCAAGGAGGGGCGCTTTCCTAACCGCCCTGGGTCCCCGGCGGTTCGTAAACCGCCGCTCCTTGTCGCGGAGCGACCGCCTACAGAAAAACCTTGCAACGCGCGCCACGCTGGAAAGCAATAGCGGCCATGCACTACCTCCACAGCCCGGCGGGGGCGATGTACCTGATCCAAGCTTTCATCTCGGCGTTCCTGGCCATTCTGTTTCTTCAATCGGGCATCGATAAGGTGGTGGATCGGCGAGGCAACCTGGAGTGGTTGAAGGGACATTTCGCGAAAAGCCCGCTTGCCGGGCTGGTGCCGCTGCTGGTCACGGTGATCACGATTCTCGAGCTGGCCGCCGGAACCTTTAGCGCGGTGGGATGCGTCATGATCCTGGCCCGGCATGATTCGAGGTTCGCCTCTCACGGAGCGGTCATCGCCGCCATTTCCATCGTGGCGCTCTTCTTCGGCCAGCGAATGGCCAAGGATTATGCGGGCGCGGCGACGCTGGTCCCCTATTTTCTCCTGACGCTGGCGGCGATCTATCTCCTGGCGTCGTAATGGGCGACGAATTCCCCAACGGCACTGGAGCCGGCCTGCCTTCAGGCCGCTGAGTGGACGCGTCGCAAATCCCCTACGGCACGAGGGCGTGCCGTCTCCAAGGGCGACCAGGCGTGCCGCCCATTCGCCAAAAGCTTGACTTATCCCGCCCGGCCGGATGAGATAGCCGCCCCTCAACAAAGGAGATTCATATGGCCAAAACAATGGCGATTCTATTCGGTGTCGTTTTTCTCGTCGTCGGAATTCTCGGGTTCGTTCCAGCGGTGACGAAAGACGATATGTTGCTCGGCATCTTCCACGTCAACGCGGCCCACAATTGCGTCCATTTGCTGTCGGGCGTGGTGGCGCTCATTTGCGGCATGGCGGGCGTCGGTGCGTCACGACTGTATTTTAAAATCTTCGGCCTGGTTTATGGCGCTGTGGCTGTGCTCGGATTCCTGAATCCGGGCGAGCACACCATGCTCCTCGGCCTGATCAGCAACAACACGGCCGACACTTGGTTGCACGTGGCCATCTCCGCGGTTTCGCTGATCGTCGGGTTTATGCCGGCGAGCAGCGAGCCGGCGTAGTTGTTAGCCGCGGCGCTGTGTCGCCGCGCGAGGGGAGCGCCCCGACACATCGGGGCGGCTACGCTACGGCGCGAACTTCTCCAGACGATCGATCGTCTGGACGATGTCCGCTTCTGTCGTTCGCGGATTGATCGTGCAGAGACGAAGCGCGATTTTCCCCTTCAGCGTCGTAGAGGTGAGAAAAGCGAAACCGTCCTGCAACATGCGCTCCACGAGCGCGGTCTGAACTTCGTCGTCCTTACCAAAGCGAAACGCGACGATCCCCATCTCGGCGGGCGAAAGGATTTCGCAGCCGCGGCGCCGGCGCAGCTCTTTTTCGGCGAATTCCGCCAGCTCGAACCCGCGCGTGATGGCATCGCGAAACGCCGCCAGGCCGAAAGTGTTGATCGATAACCAGACCTTCAGCGCGCGAAATCCGCGAGTAAGTTGAATTCCATAATCGGCCGGATTCGTTTCCGCAGTGTGGCGGTGGACGTCGCGCATGTATTCCGGCATCAACTGAAACGCGGCTTTCAAATGCGCGGCCTCTCGCACCAGGACGCACCCGCATTCGAATGGTTGAAACAGCCATTTGTGCGGATCGAGGGAAAGCGAATCGACTCGATCCAGCCCTCCGAGTTTTTCGCGCCCCCGCTCGCAGAGGACGGTCGCGGCTCCGTAGGCGCCATCGGCATGGAGCCAGAGATTCTCCTTCTGGCAAAGCTCCGCGAGATCGGAAAGCGGATCGACCGCGCCGGTATTGGTGGTCCCCGCGTTGGCAACGACGCAAAAGGGGCGCCGCCCGGCGTTTCTGTCCGACCGAATCGCCTCCCGCAATGATTCGGGCGGGAGCTGAAACCGATCGTTTGAAGGAATCTTGCGGATTTGTTCCGGCGCAAAACCGATTACCCGGAGGGCCCGCTCGACGGAATAATGCGTCTGATCGGAGAAATAGATGGTCGCGCCCTGGATCTGATCGCCCAGTTTGTGGCGGCGCGCGGTGTGGAGGGCGGTGAGATTCGCCACTGAGCCACCACTGGTAAAGAGGCCGCCCGCGCTGTCCGGAAAACCGCAAAAGCGCTTGAACCAGCCGATCACGACCATTTCAATCGCCGCCGCCGCCGATCCCCCCAGCCAGGTGCCATTGAAAACGTTGAAGCCCGAAGCGAGCGCGTCCGCCATGGTTCCGACAAAGTTTCCGGGACCGGGAACGAACGCGAAAAAGCGCGGATGATCCACGTGCAGGTTGTTCGGGAAAACGTCTTTCTCTAATCGGGTCAGCAACTCGTCAGGCTCAGTCGGGGTCTCGGGGGGCGGCCCGGCGAAGGACGCGAGGAGATCGTCCGGCGTTCCTTTCGCGCCCACCGGCTCATTGCGCCCCTCCGCAAAATGCCGCACCAGAATATCGACGACGCGATAGCCAAGCTGCCGCATTTCGTCAGCCGAAAGCTCGAGGCGCGACGGATCGTTGTTCTCGCTCACGTCCGAATTGTAGGGCGTTTCTGGGAAACGCCAACGCGCGTACGAAGCCCTTCTTCTGTAGCCGTCGCCGTGTGGGCGACGTGAGGGTTGCAGCGTGCGTTGTCGCAGCGCATGAAGTCAGCTGTTGGCAGCGGACGTCACGGCGCTTCGCACAGCGAAGCGGCTACAGAAAACTGCGACGGACTTTCGCGGCTCCGCTACGGACTCAGATCGATCTCTTCGTCGGTGCCGGTGATCTTGACCGACATCTTCGAGTAGGTCCATGTCCCGCCGGACCTGGTTCCCACGACGTAAATCGTCCCCTTTCCTTTCGGGCCGGTGACCGGAATGCTCAGATCGGCATCGCCGGAATCGTTATTCGTATTGACCGAGCCCATCGGGAAACCTTCCTCGATCGGGGTGCCGAGAGCGGTCACGACTTTTTCGTTCGACTTGGCCCGGGCGAGGGCGGTCTGGTACGGCTCCGAAGATTTGAGGATCTTCCCAACTCCCGAGATGATGCCAAAGATGCCGGCGCCGAATACGACTATCGCGAGCAGGATAGCAAGGATGGAGCCGAGGCAGCAGCCGGTGGGGACAAACCATTTCCAATTCCGGTTCCACCAGCTGGGAGCGGGTTGAGGTGAGGGTTGCGGTGCCGGCGTAAACGGCTGCGGCGGGGGCGATGGCGGCGGAGGCGTTGAGTCCATGGCGTTTTCTTGTCCAGCCGCCGGGCCGAGTCGAGCACTTTCTCGCTCAAACCGCGCTTTGGGATTGTGCCCCCGCACGCGACTCGTTACGGTCGGCGTCCTATGACTTCCAAACCGTTTCTTGCCATTTTGTCCGTTCTTCTCCTCGCCGTCGCCCCCTTGAAGGCGGCCGACGATACGGCCCTGCTCAACACTCTTGGCTATACGACCGGCCAGTCGGTCCTGCTCACTCACATGGCTGTCGGCACCCTTGCGGACGCCTACGTGGGCAAGGCTTACAAATCCGATCAGGCCAACACTTTTGTCACCACCTACATCAACATTACAAAAGGGATGAAAGACCAAATGAAAAAACTGGTCGATGCCGACACCCTGACGAAGAACGACGCCCAGTTCGTCCAAAACACCATCAACGTTCTCGATCTCGTGCTCCGGGAGTCGAACGACCTGAAGGATTTCATCGCCAGCGGGAAGCAGACCGACGCGCAGGCGTATGATAGCTCCCGCAAAAAAGCGCTGAAGGAAATCAAGACGCTCCTCAGCATGGAGTAACCGAAGCGGCTCAGGGCGCGCCCGCAGGCGCCTTTGAAATTACCGGACGAGCATGCCGCCGGCCAGGCGGCGATCTCAGCGCCCGCCCTTGCGAGTTGGCAACCGCCTCCGAGCTGTCTTAGTTGCTTGTGCATGCGATTGAGCGCCCTGGTCCTGTTCGTCCTATCTGCGCCCGCGATGATCGCCGCTCCTGATCCGTTGAGACAATCGCGCCAATGCCTGGTGGTGGTCGCCGCTAACTGGAACTCGACCGACGGCGTCTTGCGCGCGTTCGAACGGGCAAACAAGAATGCGCCCTGGGAGGTTCACGGCCGTGCAGTTCCGGTTATGCTGGGGAAAAAAGGTCTGGCCTGGGGACGCGGCCTGGTGAAAGCGCCGGACACGCCGGGCCCGGTAAAGATTGAAGGCGACAACAGAGTCCCGGCCGGAATTTTCAAGTTGGGCGAAGCTTTTGGCTACGCGCCCGCGTCCTCAGCTCGGTGGGTGAAGCTGCCTTATTTGCCGCTGACCAAACAAATCGAAGCGATCGACGATCCGGGGTCGCGTTATTACAACCGGCTCGTCGATCGCTCAAAGGTCGCGCGGGTGGATTGGCACTCTTCGGAACAGATGCGGCGCGATGACGTCCGCTATAAATGGGGCGTGGTTGTCGAACACAATACGCCGCCGAGGCCGGGTGCAGGTTCGTGCATTTTTTTGCACATCTGGAAAAGTTCGGCCACGACGACCGTTGGATGCACGGCCATGCCGGAGCGAGACTTGGTAGGATTGCTCCGCTGGCTCGATCCGGCCGCGCAGCCGGTTCTGATTCAGATGCCAACGCAACCTTACGAAGTGCTTCGCTCTGGGCTCAAACTCCCGAACCTTCATTAGCTCGTTGTGCTCTGACAGCCATTGCAACCTTGACGGCTTAAAGCCGTCAAGTTCATGGCGGCCCACCCGCGCGGATACAACCCGATTTGCTCCCCATTCCATGTCCGCTCCCGGTGGTGGCACCCGGGACACGCTTTCGTCGGTATTTCGCAGGGAGCGCGCCCTCGCAATCTTGACGGCTTAAAGCCGTCAAGATTATCGCGGGCAAGAATGGGTTGGGATCTTGAATTGAATTTTGTTCGCGTTGCATCGGTCTCCGAGGGCTTTGCTTCATCGCGAAGTTTGCTAACTTGGAGACCCAATGAGCAGCGAAATGTATGACGTGGCGATTATCGGTGGCGGCCCAGCCGGCAGCACCGCCGCCGCCCTCCTCGCGCGCGCCGGGCGCCGGGTCCTGGTTCTGGAGCGCGACAAGTTTCCGCGGTTTCACATTGGCGAATCGCTCCTCCCCTTCAGCATGCAGGCATTCACCCGGCTCGGATTACACGAGAAGTTCGTTAAAGCCGGGTTCATGGAAAAATTCGGTGGCGAAATGTATGGAGCCTGCGGCAACGAAGGCGTGAAATTCTATTTCGAGGACGGATTCCGCTCCCAGACCGATCGTTCCTACCAAGTCACGCGCGCCGATTTCGACAAGGTCCTCCTGGATCACGCCGCCGAAAGCGGGGCGGAGGTGCGCGAAGAGACCAGCGTAGAGAGCATCGAGTTCTCCGAGGACGCGGCGACGCTCATGATTTCCGCAAAAGGAAATGGCGCGCCGGAACAGATTCGGGCCCGGTACGTGATCGACGCGGGCGGCCGTAACTCGATCCTAAGCGCGAAATTCAAGCTGAAGAAAAATTACGAGCATCTCCAAAAGGTTTCCGTCTTTGCCCATTACGACGGGATGATTCGGGCCGAGGGCCGGGACGGCACGCTGACGCGGATGGTGCGCGCGATCGATCGCTGGTTTTGGGTGATTCCGTTGACGGCCACGCGGACAAGTGTCGGAGTCGTGCTCGACGGCGAGGTTTACAAGAAATCGAAATTGAGCGCGGAAGATTTTCTCGAGCAGGCGATCCGGGAGCAGCCGCTCCTCATGGAGGCGATGCGTTATGCCGAGCGGGTGACGCCGGTCCGGACGGCCGCCGATTTTTCCTATCGCAGCACGCGGCTCTACGGCGATCGTTGGATGCTTGCGGGCGACGCTGCGGGGTTCATCGATCCGGTTTTCAGCAGCGGCGTTTTCCTCGCCGTGCTCGGCGGCGAACAGGCGGCCGACGCGTTACACGAAGTGCTCGATCGCCCCGCCAAACGGAAAAAGCTCTTCACGCGTTACGAGCGCAACATTAACAAAGCGATGGATGTTTACCTCCGCTTTGTGGACGCCTGGTATTCGAAGGAGTTCATCGAGGTATTCCTCCATCCGCAGGATTTGCTTCAAATTCCACCGGCCGTGAATGCCGTATTGGGCGGCAACATTGGCGACAGCTTCGCCATCAAATGGCGCATGTGGATCTTCTACGCGATCGTCCGGCTCCAAAAATACATTCCGCTTTGCCCGCGGCGAACGCTGGTGCCGAAGCAAGAGCCGGCGCCATCCCGAGCCGAAGCGCTGGAGACCGTATCGTAAGCTTTTCCGACTAGGGCGCCGGGACAGCGCTTCCCACATGGTAGGCTTCCACAAGCGCGACGCCTGTCGTGTTGTCCCTGCCTCGAACAATCGCGGTATAAGCCCCCGGCGGTAAATCCCGGAGGATGGCCGCCTCATGATCATCACTCGGTTGAAGCCCCGTCTGACTAATCGCCGTCTCCTGGGTATCCCTCCAATCGTCATTGGTCCCGATGATGGTGCCATTGCTACTGTGAAGCTCGAGCGTGGGGTCGGAGAGGGCGTTCGGCACGCCGAAAGCGGTCAGCGATGGACCGATGGCCCGGACTAAGACTCGGATGCCCGCACTACCGTTGCCTACGATGAAACCCCCAATCATCACATTGTTCCCGGTGTCTACGAAGCCGCGGGTGCTGATGTTCGCCAGCCGGGTATCGGTCGCTCCGTCCAAATCGTACGCCTCGACGAGGCCGATTCCCGTTCCATTGTTGGTGCCGCGCACGATTGCGGTATAGCTGCCCGGCGACAAGTTCGTCACGATGGCCGATTCTAAATCGTGAGAGGGCGCAAGGCCGGTGGCTGTAATCTCAGCCTCCTGGGTGTCCCTCCAATTGTTATTAATGATCGTGGCGAATGAGCCTGGACCGTGCAGCTCCAGGATGGGGTCAGCCAGGGCACCAGCAACGCCAAAATTAGTCAGCGACGGGCCAATCGCACGAATGATCACGCGCTTCGGTGAGCTGCCCGTAACGATAAAGCCGCCAATTAGGGCGTTGTCATCGGTGAGCACACGCAATCGTGTAGAGACGTTGAGCAGGCGGGTTGTGACCGGTGTGGCGGTGGCCGTCGGACCAGGAGTCGGTGTAGGCGTCACCGTCGGCCCTGGAGTTGGTGTCGGCGTCGAACTCGCCGTGGGTGCGGGCGTCGGCGTTGGGGTGCCCGTTGGCCCAGGTGTGGGGGTAGGCAACAAGGTCTGCACCTCGAATGAACCGATATCAATGCGGCCGCTAATGTTGCGCGGAAAACCAGGCCCGCGCTGGTCGGTATCAGGCGGCGGGGCATAGTTTGGGTCGCCCGTGTTGATGGCGGGGCTGCCCATCAGCAATTCATGCGTGGAGGTTGGGCCGCCGTTGTTCTGGAGCGGGCCAAGCATTGGATTGGTATTGATTTGGTCACCCGCTGCCGTCAAAAAGCTCCCGCCGTTATCGCTGCTAAGATTGTAGCCGCGTGAGGTGACCGTGCCGCCTTGATTCGTGATGTTGGTACCCAACCCCGCATTAAAGATGGTATTCCCGATGCGAAGCGGACCGCCGTTTAAAATGCCGCCCGCAAAACTACTCGCCGAGTTGCCACTAAACGTGCAATTGGCGATGTCCAGCAACTGGCCCACGAACGCGCTGTTGTAGATGCCGCCGCCTGTGCCGTTAATCCAGGTTGTTTTGTTGCCACTTAGAGTGCTGTTAGTGATCTTGACCTGCGCACGATTGTTTTTGATTCCGCCGCCATATTGAAAAGCCGAATTGTCGCTGATTGTACTATTAGCGATCTCCAAAATCCCGCCGCCCGAGCTTGAGGAACCATGGTTCGACAGCCCACCTCCTTCTTGGCCGGACGAATTGCTACTAACGGTGCAGTTAGTCACAATTGCCGTAACGTCGCTCGAGAAATCCCCGTCGTTATCGATTCCGCCGCCATAGATATCCGCCGAATTATCTGTCACTGTGCTATCAGTTATCGTGAGCGCTGCACTACCTGAATCCTGGCCGTCATTGCAGATGCCGCCTCCGAAGCCATGAGCGAAATTTCCGCTTATTGTGCTGCCAGTTATTGTTGCAACGGCATGACCCGAAGCATTTTCCCCGAGATTATAGATGCCGCCGCCAAGGCCCTGCTCCACTGAGTTGTCGCTGATCGTGCTATCGGTGATCGTCAGCATTGCGGCGCCGGCGGTGGCACCATCGTTGCAAATGCCGCCCCCTCCGTAGCCTGGGGCGGAATTGCCACTGATGTTGCAGTTGGCAACAGTCAGAGTGGAGCCTTGGTTATAGATCCCGCCGCCCGCGCCAAAACCGCTATTTTGAGCGATCCCGTTGTTTATCGCCATTCCTTGGATTGTCACTATGTGGCCAGGGGCGATCTCAAAGATGCGGAAATTGGGGATGCCACCTGCAGAACTGCGCTTCACGGTTAACTGGCTCGGCCCGGGACCGCTGATCGTGATATTGTGGTTGATGAGAAGTTCGGCGCTGGTGAGCGTGATCGTCTGCCCGTTGAGCGCGGCAGCGAATTGGATTGTGTCCCCATCGCTGGCTCCAGTAATGGTGTCGCGCAACGAGCCTGCTCCACTATCTGCCATCGTGGTAACCACAAGAGTGACCGCGCGGACCGTAGAGATGTTGAGGCCGCAGACGACCAGAAAGAACAGCAGGAAACGGAATTTCTTCATGATGAGCGCAGGAAGCGGGGGGGCGCATATCCTCCATTAATTTCCTTCACGCAAGTAAAAACTGTGACCTCCATCTGCTTTCAAATAATGGAATGAAAGCTTTATTGAATCGATGGCTCGGAGCGTGAAGAAACCTCAACGGCATATGAACTACCGCGTACTCTTCAAAAATTCCGCGATCGTTTGCGCCGTCGTTTTGATGGCCGCCGCCTTTTCAGGCTGCAGCGCGATCCATGATTTCATCAGCCCGGCGCCGGACTGGCAGGCGCGCAATGGACAGCTTTTGTATCACGGGAAACGAACAACGTTGATCGGCGAAGTGCTGGTTCGTTTCTCGAAGGCGGGCGATTTCGAGCTCACCTTCACCAAAGGCCCCGGCGTGGCCCTTTTGGAGATCCGGCAGGACGCGACCAACTTCAACGTCAAGGGACCGCTTGCCGGAGTGAAGTGGTCCGGCAGCACCGCCAACGCGCCGGCGCACCTGCGCGGCTGGCTGGGGTTGCGTGAGAAATTGATGGCGCTCGGCGATAAGACGTCGCTCACCCACTCGTCCGGCGGCGAGACTTTCACGTTCCGGTTTTGACCTGCGCGGCTTGAAACGCGAGCATCGCTTTCGGTCCGACGCATCTCCATGGCTTTCCATTCCAAAATCGCCCGACTCCTCATCCAGCGCCGCGGCCTGGTCTGGATCGCTGTCGCCCTGATCAGCGCCGCGTCCGTTGCTGTGCTGGTCACGCGGATGAGGCTCGATACGGAAGTGCTCAACCTGCTTCCCGGCGGATTCGAGTCCGTCGAAGGCCTCAAGGTTTACAACCGCGATTTTGCCCAGGTGCGCGACCTGACCTTCGCGCTCGTCTGCGAGCCTAACGACATCGATAAGCTGGAGGAATTCGCGCCGACGTTCGCCCAGCGCCTGCGCGAACAGCCGTGGTGCAAGCGCGTCCTCAGCGGCGTGCCGATCGAAACGCCGGAGGGTGTGCGCGACCTGCAATCGATCGCGGTCCCGCTTCTCCTGAATCTGGACCCGAAAGCGTTCGACGAAACCATCGCCCTGCTTCAGCCGCCAAAAATCCAGGAGCGGTTGCACCGGTTGCGCGAGGAAATGGAAGCAGGTTCGCCCAAGCCGCAAATCGAGCTGAGCCTCGACGCGCTCGGCGTGATCGCGCCGGCCCTAAAACCGTTCGCGGGCAATTCTTCGATGGCGGAGGACCAGCCGCTCACGTCGCCCGACCGGACGATGCGCGTTTTTCTCACGGTGACGAACCAGCCGGGAATCGGCGCGTTCGATTGCCAAAAGCTGATGGGCGAAGTGAAAGCATTCCAGGCTACCGCGAAAGAAGGCTGGGAAGGCGGTCCGCTTCAGGTTTTGGTCACGGGGCGCTCTGCGTATGTCGCCGAGATTTCGCTCAGCATGCGGCACGATATCGTCGAGACGGTGCTTCTTTCGATCGGCCTGGTGGGCGGCGTTTTCTTCATCGGGTTTAGACGGCTGTTGCCGCTGATCGGCATGGGGATTTCGCTTTTGCTCTGCTGCCTCGTCGCGCTCGCCACCGGTCTCCTGATCTTCCGGGAGCTGAACATGGTGACGGTCGGTTTCTGCGCGATCCTGATCGGGCTCGGGGTCGATTTCGCGATCCTGGTTTTCGGACGTTACCAACAGGCCCGCGACGACGGCGAAGAACATCCCGCGGCCGTCGGCGAAGCGATCCGCGGATTAGGGAAAGCGGTCTTTTTCGGGGCGCTCACCACGGCCGTCGGCTTTATGGCGCTGACGCTCGCGGGCTCGCGCGGCTTTACTCAACTCGGCGTTCTCATCGCGCTCGGCATTTCGTTCGCCGGCATTTTCATGATGACGGTCTTCTTCCTGTTCCTGCCGCGGAAGAGTCCGGCGCCCGGCCACGACTGGATGTTCACCCTGGTGAAACGCTACGTCCGCTGGGCCGTGCTCCACCCGGGCAAAATGCTCTGGATTTCCGTTCCCCTTCTCCTTCTCCTGACGGCGATCGCGCTGTCGCCGAAGCCGCCGGTCATTTTCGACGTCAGCACGCATTCGATGGAACCGAAGCGGAGCGACGCCGGTTACGCGCTCAAGACGATCATGGAAAAAATGCCGACCCGGTGGGAGCCGGTCATCGGGATGGTCAAGGCCGAGAACGCGCAGCAGCTCCACGATTACTGGCAGAAAGTCGAACCGCGCTGGGCCGCCCTCCAGGCAGCGGGCAAGATCAAAGGGTATTCCACGCCGGCCGCCCTCTCGCTCGCGCCACAGCGGCTCGAGGCGAATCGGCAGAAATTAGCGGCGCTGAATTTCCCGGCCACGCGGGAGGCGGTGGAGAGTTCGGCCGCTGCCGAGGGCTTCAGCCGGGAGACTTTCGAATCTGGTTTCAAACTCCTCGATGAGCTCAAAACCGCTTCCGACCCGACGACCAAGTTGCCGGATTGGCGAGAAGTGCTGCCGCAAACCTCCGGCTGGTGGTTCCTGATCGACCGCTATTTCGCCCACGATCCGCTCCTCACCACCGGATTCGTGACCACGACTGAGCCGGTCGCGACCCAGGAACAAAAGGAAATGCTGCGGCGCGAGCTGCCCGTCGAAGGCGTGCCGATGGTCCTGTCCGGCTGGAGTTTCACCCTCACTGACCTGGTGCCGTGGTCGCATCGGCAATTGATCCTGATCAGCGGATTAATGGCGCTCTTCGATGCGACGCTCCTGGCGCTCCTCTACCGCGACTGGCGGCTCTGGCTTATCCAGGCCGCCACGCTGGTCATGGCGGTCTGCGCCATGATCGCGTCCATGAAGTTGCTCCAAATCCCGTTGAACCTCCTGAACGTGCTCGCATTCCGGCTCGTACTCGCGATCGGCGTCGACTACGGGATCTACGTCCTCCTGGTATGGCAAAAGGCGCGGCAGCTCGATCACGATGTCGCGGGCGTGGTGAAACCGGTGATTCTGGCCGGGCTCACCGCGATTTGTGGCTTCGGTTCGCTAGGCGCGGCGAATAACCCTACCCTGGCCGGGCTCGGTTACGCCTGCGCTCTGGGCTTGTTTTGGAGCCTGGTCGCGACGATCTTTTTTACTTTACCGGCGGCGGCTGCGGCTGAACCCAAGTCGTGGCGCGAAGAATCTTTGCAGCCCCGCGTCAAACAACCCGAGCATGGCTAAAAAATCTCTCTTCCTCTTACTCTTGCTCTTACTCTCCTCTCCCCTGCTCCGAGCCGAGTCGCTCCCCCCTGCCGATCTCAAAGCGCTCCTTGGGCGGATCCGCGAGAAACGCGCTGCCGCGCCCCAGCTCCAGGCGGATTTCCAGGAAGAAAAGAACGTCAAGATGTTGAGCAAACCGATCGCCAGCTCGGGCAAGATCTGGTTCCAAAGCCCGAACAAGTTCAAGCGCGAAGCCAAGGGCAATTCGCCCAGCGTCACCGTAAGCGACGGCCAGCAGCTGTGGATTTACTACCCGAAATTCCATTCTGCCGAGCATTACACCCTGGCCAAACACTCCCCGCTCGAAGCCGGCATCAACGCCATCACGGCGAGTCTGAACCTCGAGAACGTGGAGGCCACCTACCACATCTCCGGAACGAAAGAGACGGATGGCTACTCGCTTCAGCTCCTCCCGCGGAACCCGTCGATGAAACGCTTTCTCCAGACGTTCACGATCCGGATTAACAACGATCTCCAGGTCGTGCGCACCGAGATGGTCCAGCCAAACGGCGACCGAATCGTGACGACCTATTCGAACGAAAGCCGGGCAGCGATTCCCGCCTCTACTTTCGAGTTCACTCCTCCTGCCGGCACCGAAGTAACGACGCCGCTCGGCAAATAGTCCTTCGTAATCGTGCTCGTGCTCGTCCTCGTGCTCGAAGATCGGTTGTAGGGCGGGCGCACCGCCTGCCCCGTTCGTTCGGCAACCGGAGCGGTTGCCCTACAATTCTAGAGCCCAGCATCGCGAATGCCCGAAGATCGAGGACGAGTGCGAGAACGAGAACGAGGAGGAAATAATTCTCGACCAATATTGGGCCTGCGCGCTACAAGGGACGCTCCATGCGGCGGTGTCCCCCCATTGCCTTGGCGATTCTACTTTTCGCCGTGCTCACGGCTCACGCCGATCCCTCCGCGACGCAAATCGTCTCGCGGATCAAGCGAACTCCGGTCGAGTCATCAGTGCTGGCCACGGTCGGTTACAGCAAACGGCTGCGCGCCCTTGAGATCGAATTTCGGAATGGCGCGATCTACCGCTATTTGGGCGTCGACCCGGTTGTTTACGACGCTCTTCTGAAAGCGCCTTCAAAAACGGGCTTTTACGACCAGAACATCCGCCACAAATACCGCTCGCTCCATGTCCGGCGGCGTTCGGAGTGAAAGCTCCTGCGAAAAAGAACCGCCGCCAGATTTTCGTCCTGACGCCGGAAGAGAAGCGAACCCTCACCTTTGTCCTCGCCGCTTTCGTCCTGGGCCTCGGTACGAAATATTACCGCCAGAAACAGGCTGTCCCCCCGGCAAAGAATGCGATCGTCGAGGTCGCCAACCGTGCGGAATTGCCGGAAAAAAAACGAGCGGAAGCCAGGCGCCGAAAGACCGCAAAGTAATTTTCGGAAAGACAACCCGGCCGTTTCGGCGTTATAAGGAGCTCTGGCGTTTGCGAGCGCCGGCAGCAATTAACTCTCAAAGCATATGTCACTTATCTTCGAACGCATTGTCACCGACGGCATCGCCGCGGTTTCGTATTTAATCGGCGATGACGAGGAAGCCACGGCGGCGGTCATCGATCCGCGGCCCGACGTCGAAATCTACCTCGAGCTGGCGCGAAAGGCCGGCGTCTCCATTACCCACGTCTTCGAGACCCATATCCACGCCGATCTCGTGAGCGGTTCGCGCGAGCTTGCCGCCCGTACCGGCACCGCAAAAGTCTATGCGAGCAGTGAAGCGGGGGCGGAATACGGCTTCGAGCGCGAGTCCGTGAAGGATGGCGATCAGTTCAAATTCGGCGCGCTCATTCTCACGGCGCGGCACACGCCGGGTCACACGCCGGAACATGTCAGTTATGTGGCGACCGAGGAGGATCACCCCGACACGCCATGGGGCGTTTTCAGCGGCGATTCGCTCTTCGTCAGTTCCGCCGGCCGACCCGATCTTCTCGGCCGGGACGCTGACAAGCTCGCGTCGCAGCTCTACGATACGCTCTGGGGTTTCTACGCCAAGCTGCCCGACGGCGTGATCATTTATCCGTCCCACGGCAGCGGCTCGCCCTGCGGCGCCGACATCGGCGAACGCCTCGACAGCACGATCGGCTACGAAAAGCTTTTCAACCCCTATTACCAGCGGAACGAACGCCAGGCCTTTGTCGATTACGCATTGGCGACGCCACCTCCGGAGCCGACCTACTACAAGCGAATGAAGAAGGTGAATGCCGCCGGGCCGGAAGTGCTCGGCAGTTTACCCCGCATCCCGGCGCTGCCGCCGCCGCAGTTCAAAAAGATGATCGAAGAGAAGAAATATCATCTCGTCGATACGCGGACGATGCTGGCGTTCGGCGGCGGGCACATCGACGGCGCGTTGAACATCGCCGCGTCTCCCATTCTCTCGATCTGGGCCGGTTGGTTCCTCGATCCGGAAAAGCCGATCCTGCTCGTGCTCGATAGCGACGACGATGTGAAAAGGGTCTCGCAGCTATTCGTTCGCACCGGTTACACGAAGTTCGCCGGGTATCTCGTCGGCGGGATGCGCGCCTGGCAGAACGCCGGGTATCCGTTGCGCGAGATGGCGCAAATGACCATCCACGAATTGCAGGCCGCGCGAAACGGTCTTCAGCTCGTCGATGTGCGGGGGCCGGCTGAATGGAAAAACGGCCGCATCCCGGGCGCGACCCACATTTTCCTTCCGCAATTGTCGAAGCGCTTCGGCGAACTCGACAAGCAACGCCCGGTCCTCCTCTATTGCGCCACCGGCTATCGCGCCAGCCTCGCCGGAAGCCTCTTGCAAAAGGAGGGTTTCTCCGACGTCCGCAACCTCCCCGGAAGCATCCACGCCTGGAAAGCTGCGAAACTGCCGGTCGAAAAATGAGCGTTACAAAAGGTGCGGGGAGCTTCGGCATTACTTGTCCGTGATCACTTCCATCTCGCGGATCTCGCAATGAGCGTCAGGACAACCATAAAGCTCCACGTAGCCCCGGATCGCGCCTTGGATGTTTTCCAAGGCTTCGTCCACATTCGCTCCTTGAGAATGGCAGCCGGGCAATTCCGGACAACTGACCGATACTCCCTCCTCGTGGGCGAGCAACGCTACATGAAATTTGCGCCTCACTGGACACTAAGGTGCGGACAGAGCGCCTTAACGTCAACGCAACAACCAGCATGAGCGCAGACCTGATTGTTCGTGAACAGGACCCACTCAACCTCGAGATGCCGTTCTCGAGCCTGGACGGATTCATCACGCCTAACGAACTGTTTTACGTCCGCAACCATTTCCCGATCCCGGAGATCGCGGCGAACGACTGGCGCTTGAAAATCGAAGGCGAAGTCGAAGCGCCTTTCGAAATCAATTACGAAGAGCTGCGCGCAATGGAGTCGCGTACGATTACCGCGACGCTCGAATGCGCCGGCAACAACCGGATTTACCTCGAGCCGAAAGCCAAAGGCGTGCAATGGGGCCTGGGCGCAGTGGGGAACGCTTCCTGGACCGGCGTTCCCCTGGCGGCCTTGCTGGATCGGGCGAAACCGAAAGCGGGCGCGATTGAGGCGATTCTCGATGGCGCGGACGAAGGTGTGGTCGACAAGACGCCGACCCCAGCCGGGACAATCTCCTACTGCCGCAGTTTGCCGCTGGCAAAGGCGCGCGCCGATGTTCTGCTCGCCTTCGAAATGAACGGCGAGGCGCTTTCTCCGAGCCACGGTTTCCCGCTGCGAGCCATTGTGCCCGGTTGGTACGCGATGGCTTCCGTGAAATGGCTGCGTCGAATCATCGTCACAGACAAGCCGTTCTACGGATTTTACCAATCGCTCGACTACACGTTCTGGGACCGAAGCGGTGCGCTCCCGTCGCTCATCCCCATCACAGGACAATTGGTGAAAGCGGAGATTGCACGACCCGAGACCGGCGAAACCGTGCCGGCCAATTCCAGTTACCGGGTCCACGGAGCGGCCTGGGCTGGAGAAGCCGACGTCACAAAAGTGGAGCTGAGCTTCGATTCCGGATCCACCTGGTCGGATGCGGCTCTGCTCGGTGACGCCGTGCAAGGTTCCTGGCGGCTTTGGGCATACGAATGGAAAACGCCGGCCGAGCCCGGGCGGCTGACAATCATGGCTCGCGCTACCGATTCGCGCGGCAACGTGCAGGCCCCCAAACGCGGAGGTGACCGCGGCACTTACATGATTAACCACCTGTTGCCGATCGAAGTGGAAATTCAGTAGCGGTCGCCCTGCAGGCGGGAATCTGATTTAGCGCCGAAGGCGCGACTGCAATTAGAGCCTGGGGCAACGCCCCAGGATACCAACGACAAAAAGAATTCCAGCGCTGAAAGCGCGGTTCATTTTCTGGCAGCAATGAACACCGTGTGAATCGCGCTTTCAGCGCTCGGCTTTTTTTGGATTTAAGTAACCTGGGGCGTTGCCCCAGGCTGAGGTTGACTCAGCGCCCGTTGGCGCTGAAAAAAGCCCACACGCAATCATCCCCGACGCGCTCGCGGCCGGTCTCCTTTTTCCCAGTCGCGACACGGACCATTCACGATTCGGAAAAGTGGGTGCGGCGCTGGGCAAAGAAGACCCCGGCATTCCCGGTAAACTGCTGGCGTCCGCGAGCGGAGCTTGCGTTTCAAGTGCCGCCATTCAAAAAGCAATTGGCCGCGGGTCTCGACAAGTTTTCCAGCGAAGCGCGGCGTTGAGATTTTGCTGAGATCGAAAACGTAACCGCGCCGGCGGGCCTCCTTTTCCAAGACAAGGAGGTAGGCCGCGATCACCTCAACCGGGCGCGCCTGAGCCTGAAACCGGATGAGCTGAGGATGGCGCGTGTAGCCCCGGGTCTCGCCCTGCAAAACTTTTTGCGCCAGCAGGCCCTCGCGCCACGCCGCCACCAGTCCCTTCGCGTCGAGATAGCGCGGATGAATCGTCCAGAGCCGCATCGCTCGAACGGCGTCTAGTTCGCGCCCGCCGCCGCGCCGCCCTTCAGATACTTGTCGAGAAAATCCAGGATCGCCTTATTACCGCGAATCTCGTTCGCCTTCTTCGTGAAACCATGGCCTTCGTTATCGAAGACCACGTATTCGACCACCCCGTTCTTCTTCTTGATCGCGTCCACGATCTCATCCGACTCCGGCTTGATCACGCGCGGGTCGTTCGCGCCCTGCAAGACGAGAAGCGGCTTCGTGATCTTGTCCGCATGAAAGAGCGGCGAAATCTCCTTCAGCATGTCGAGCTGCGTATTCGGATCGCCGATCTCCGCGTAGAGCGATTTCCTTTCCGACTCCCAATACGGCGGGATGCTTTGCAAGGTCCGGACCCAGTTCGAAACGCCGAAGATATCGACGCCCGCGTTGAATTCTTCCGGTTTGAACGCCAGGGCCGCCAACACCATGTAGCCGCCGTACGAGCCCCCCATGATGCCGATCTTCTTGCCGTCGACGTAATCGAGCGTCTGAAGATACTTCTTCGCCTCGACGCAATCCCAGAGCGGTTCGCGCCCGTGTTTGCGATCGTCGGCTTTGAAGAACGTCTTGCCGTAGCCGCTCGATCCACGGTTGTTCACGTCGAGCACGACGTAGCCGTGGTTCACGAGATACTGAACGCCCGCGCTGTACGGCATCCGCGCCTGTCCGCCCGGCCCGCCGTGCACCCGCACAATCGCCGGGGCCTTGGCCTGCGCCGTGGCGCCGTGCGGTTGATAAAGAATTGCGGGAATCTCGGTTCCGTCGAAGGATTTGTAGCGCACCACGCGCGAATCGACGAGATCGGCCGCGTTGATCTCCGGATTCAGGCTCTCCGTTAACTTGAGTGGCTTCTTCGTGCCGAAATCATAAACGTAAAGGTTCGCGGGTGAGCGAGCCCCGTCGTGATAGAAGGCCATCTTGGTTTCGCTGTCGGAGAACCGGACCCCGCTGATATCGCCTTCCGGAAGCGGCGGGAGCGGCACTACCTTGTCCGTCGTACCCTCGTAAACCGTCACCTTCGTTCGCGCATCTTCGTTCGTGCCGACGACCCGATATTTGCCTGTCCGCGAAAACGCCATGAACGCGATGTCCCAGTTCGCTTTCCCCATCGGAGTTTTCTCGCCGCTCGCCAAGTCGTAGCGGACGATTCCTTTGAATTCACTTCCCTCGTCCGAGAGGTAATAGAGGAATTTCGAGGAAGGATCGAACGTCTCCGGAGCATTATCCACGTCGCCGGTGTGCGCGGTGATGTTCTTCATTTCCTTGGTCGCGGTATTGAAAAGATAGACGTCCGAGTCCGCGGTGGAATTCCCCGGCTTCCCGAAAGCGAGGAATTTCTTGTCGTTCGAGATATCGCCGAGGACGTAGCCGGTCTCGTCCTTGTAAATCAGCGTCGGTTTCAGATCCGCGACGGTCATTTCAAAAATATCGAAGAACTTCGGGTCGCGCGCGTTCGTGCCGAAGAAGAACGATTTCCGGTCGTGGCTCCAGCCGGCGAACTGCGCCTTGGTCTTTTCGCCCGGCGTCAGGTCGCGCTCGGTCCCGTCGAGCTCCCTCAGATACAGGTGCTCATTTTCGTTCCCGCCTTTGTCATAGCGATAGAGGAACCGCGCATCGCCCGGGAAATAAGAAACGGCGAAGGTGCTCTCTTTGGTCGAATTCGTGAGCTGCTTCGGTTCGCCGCCCGAAACCGGCATCGTGTAAACATTGAAGATCCCACTCTTGTTGCTGTGAAAGAGAATCGACTTCTCGTCCGCGGAGAACGCGCTGCCGCCGATCCGGGTCGTAGTCATGAACTGCTCAATCGTGTATTGCTTCACCGAAGCGGCCGCCGAGGGCTGTGGTGATGAGCTCTGCTTCGGCGCGGGCGTCTGTTTTGTGATCAAAGCCTTGTCCGATACATCAGGTTTCTGCTCCGTCGAAGGTTTTTGCGCAATGGCCGCTGGCATCGCGGCGGCCAAACAGAGGATCGCGGCGAGCGAACGTTTACCGGTCCGGCGGCACAAAGAGAAGTTGGTCAGGTGCATAATGTTTGTTCTCTTACCGCATTTCCGAGCAGGCGAAAGACGATTTCGACAGTTTCATGGCCCCGCCTGGACCTCCAGCTCCGTCGCGTGCCGGCCAGTCCGCCATTCTCCCGCCGCTATGGCCGACAATCCTTTTCCGGTTTCCGCGATGCCGATTTGATGGCCGTATGGCCGAGAGGCCCGTTAAGCGGCGTCAATTGATCCCAGGGCCGGGCCACATTTCGTCGGATACCATGTCGTCGGCGCATTGCTCGAAGTCAGCATCTGCTGAAGCGTTTTCTTATCCAGCTCGTTTTCGAAGACGGTGAATCCGTTCGGGCACTTTGTTTCGGGACCCATGGTCTGGAGGTCGAGGGCTATCGTAGGACCAAATCGCAGCGGCAGGAACTGAGGCGGCTCGGGGAACGGGTACCCATATTCATCGCAGTAACGCACTGGTATTTCTCCGTTGGCGAACGCCACGGCCGCATTTGAGAGATCCGCATGATTCAACTGTGCGCCGGTAAAGTCGACGCCTTGCAGCGTCGCGCCGGCCAATGATGCCACGACGCTGCCGGAAGCGGTCGGAAGAAAAACGGCATTGTTCAGCCGGACATTGACCAGACAAGCCCCGACAAAGCTCGCGCCACGCAAATTAGCCGCGGAGAGATCAATGCCGGCCAGGTAGGCGTTGCTAAAGTTGGCCTGCTCCATGGTGGCCGTCTGCGCGACCGACGTATTGGCCCCGAACAAGGTCACGTAGCTAAAGTTCACGCCGAACAGATTGGCCTTGTCCAGTTTTGCATTCGCCAGGTAGGCGTAGGACAAGCTGGCCGCGGCGCTGCGATCGACGCCACCCAGCTGAGCGGAGGTGAGATCGACCTCATCCATCGTGGCGGAAGTGAAGACTGTCCTTAGCAGCAGAGCCTGTCGCATCGAGGCTCGCGACAAAATCGCGGAGCTGAATCTCGCGCCACTCAAGTCACTACTGGTCTTGTTCGGATCGGAAGGATTTGGGGCAAAACTGGCTCCTTCGAGTCTGCACCTCGAAAATATGCAATCAATCAGGATGGCTGACTGGAACTTGGCCGACTCCAGCTGCGCACGTTGGAAGTTCGTCCGGCTCAGGTCGGAATTACTGAAATCTGCATTAGTCAGCGTGAAGCCCTCCAGCGTCAGTCCCGAAGCGAGGGTGTAGCGCGCTATGAGGCCGGTAAGGTCCGTCTTTAGGCCCGTAATCTGTGCCCCCGTCAAATCCAAATACGACCAGTTATTCTGCAGCGCGCTCGCGGACACCTTGGCATTGCGAAGAATCGTGCGCTTCGTGGCATCGTTCGAGAATGGCGGCGCCGGCAAAAGCGTCCCGTTCGTCAGGTCCGAATCGGAAAAGTCTGCCCCGGCGATGGAAGAAGGACGGAAATCCGTTGCGGTCAGGTTCGCTCCTCGAAACTTCGTGCGGGTGAGGATGCATCCATCGAATACCGCCGAGCGGAGATTCACTCCCGCGAAATCGGCGTCCGGGAAATTGATTTTGGAGAAAGTAACGCTGGAAAAATCGATGCACGCCTTGCCCAGGCAGCCAAAACTGACGCCGGCTCCGTTCTTTGTCTGCTGGAGTTCCGGCAAGCCGGGGGTCACGATTCCCATTCCAAAAAAAGTGCCCAAGGTAGTCGTGGTCGCGACATCGAACTCGCACTGGCAATAGGGATTGATTCCACCCTTGAGGAGCAGAGGGACGAGCTCTCCGTTGTCCTCGCGGCGGAACACGAATTTGACCTGGCTCTTCGCCTTGTCGAAATAGCGCAGGTCGAACTTGGCGAAATCGGAGAGACCGCTCAAATACGCGCCGTAGAGCACAGGGTACCATGCGTTTGGGGATTGCGACGCGATGAGATTCACCCACTGGGCGGTGTGTGCTTGCAAACCGAACCAGCCCCCGCCGAAGTCGTAGGCCAGGAACATGCCGGCGGGGTCGTCCGGTGATAAGCTGAGCATGGCCAGCTTGCCATCGGCCTTGACGCCCATGCGCTTTCCTCCTGATTGCACATAAATCTTGCCGAGAAATATCATCGCCCGCCTCCGGAACGCGTCAGTTGCTTTTGAGCCATAGTCTTTATGAACGGTGGTTCTGATTTAGGATCGGGTTGCCTGTCCGGTGGCCGCCGAGCCTTGTGGAGTCGAAGGAATCCATTCGCTCACCGAAGGTTCCGTTCGGCCTCCTGGCCCCGCGACGATGTTAAAGTTGAACGTGAAAAGCTCCCGCCAGAGGCTGACGCACATTTTCCCCGCGTTGACCGCAGTAGATTGGGAAACGAACAAGCCGTTCGGAGCATAGATATCGAGGCGATAGTCCTGCACGCGATTGCCTTCGCCTAAATACTTCAGCACATAGATGTAACCTCCTACCTCACTGGCAATATCAAGGTAGGTGACTTTCTCTTGTTCGATCTTGAGCCTCAGGTAAGGACTTGTCCCTCCTTCGAACGCGTTCACTGGGTCGGCCAGGTAGTCTAAGGCCTGGACCCGGCCTTCGGAAGTTTCCGTTGGATTCTCCAGGACAAGAACGGTGCCATTCGGTGTCACTGTCACTGCCGCCGGATTATGAATCAATCCTGGGCGGCTGCCGTTTCCGGAATAGAGGTTCGCCAGCGGTGCCTCCGCGTCCGGCCGCGCCGCTTTTAACAACGGGAGGGCCTCTATCTTGCAATTTCGAAGATTGAAGCCGACCACGTAACCATTCGGATGCACGGCAGCTCCATCGATTTGCTGGTTAAACCGGCCATAACTCGAGCCCGTGGCCAAATCGAAAGGACCGGCCTTGCTGAGATTCACCCTTCGAACATGGTAGAGTTCGTCACGAGGATCGATGTAATAGGTGAAGGCCTGGTCTCCCGCCGGACCATAGAGGTCGTAAATAAGAACTGGCCTGGTCGGGAATCCAGCCGGCACAAATTTCAACCCCGTCTCCGGCTGACTACCGGCGTTGATACCCTGGAAGGTAAACATCTGCCCCGAATAAACCCCGCCCCCGGTAACCAACGGAATCTCCTGACCGGAGGCCTGCCAGGTATAACCGAGTCGCTGGGCACTCTGGCTGAACGTCACTTTGACGAGAGTGGCCAGGTTGTGGCCAATGTTACTGCCGCTGAGGTTCTTTATGGTAGCAGTATTGCCGGTAGTTACTTCGAGAAAGGATGCTGCTCCGGCCGGTCGAATAAGGTTTACATGATAGCAGGCCGCAGAGCTGGTAATCAGCCATTGATCGCCTTTGCCTGAAGTGCTGCGCCGTGTGGTAATCACGCTATCGGATAAAGAGAGCGTTACGTGACCCGCGTCGAGAAATGCTTTCTTCAACGCCGGAGTGACGGCATTCGCGTCCAAGTCGACGGTCAGGAGGGTGACATCAGTTCGAATGTCAAAACGGCCCTGGGCCCACTGGTGAACGCCATTCTTATAAATGAGCTCGAGCTTCGGGGCATAATAGGTGTCCGGGTTAAGGGGCACTAACTCCTCCGTGATATTGAACTGGGGGATGACCAGTGTATTGTTCGGCCCCGGCATGGCCGGCGTCGGGTTGCTTTTATAGTGTCCGCACAGCCAGTTTGTGTTCGAGTAGAAGGAGACAATTAGCGTCAGAGTTCCTCCGGCCGGGGCTCCTTTCATTAACAATTTGATCGGGCCTTCCATCACGGTCATTGGAAAATCTACCGTCTTGGTGCCGTTATCGTCATACATGGCGTTGAAGACGAAGCCGCTCGAGCCGTTCTTCAAGTCCGCCGGACTGTACTGGGCCGAAACGCGGTAGTGCGTCGCCGTGGCCGGCCACTGGTTTTGATGGTTGACGTCCGGCAACATCGTCACGTCGACATCCATTTTGCGCTCGGCCGTGAGCGTGAAGGTGGCCGGAGACTGCGCCACTTCTACGGACGTTTGAATAAGCAGGGCGGCATCAGCCGCCGTCGATACCGCCGTGGCGATCCAACCGATAATCGGCGCCGCCTTTTTCGCCGCTGCTTCCGAAAACTTGGCGATGATCCAGGCCGAAAGGGCCGGGGAAGCGGCAATTGTCGCTCTCACCAGAGAATCGGCCAAAGCCAGCCAGGTCCCGGAGCCACCCTTCCCTAGCTGCTCCGACGCTTTCGTCTGGAAATAGAACGAGAGAAAAATGCTGATCTCGTCGAGGGCCAGTTTTGCGACCTCGTTCAGACTCGACAGTGAAATGGAAAAACCCGCCACGATACCGATAGTCGGCATGCCCAGGTTAAAGATGGAGGTCATCGCTGTCCCCATGGCGCACACCTCCCGATCCCATTGCCCCACCCCGTCGATCCCGTTCACGCGGCCGAGTCCACCGGCGAAATAATTTACCTTGCTGGCGCCGCTCGGCATTGGAAACACCAGGTTCTCAAAACTCGACGGCAGCGGAATGGCCAGAATTGTCGCAGCGGACGCTAACAATCCGATGTATTTCTTGGTCGGATAATTCTCTCCCGGAGGAATGGGCTTCCAGTCTGGTGGATTGTAGGGTTTTCCGTCCGCGTCGAGGAACTGCGCGTAAACCGAAAGCCAGCGCAACCAGTTATTCTTCAGGGGTAGGGTGAGCGACCCCAAGTCGAAGGAAAGATCACCGACTTCGAGCCCATGCCCTGCGGTAAGGTTGACCAAGGTCCAGCCCGTGGACGACGCTTGCGCTGCGTTCTCCGTCTCCGCGAAGCCTTTCTGCGTACCCACCAGGCCTCCCCAGGTTGTTCCCGGTTCCACGCTCCAGACGCCGGGACGCTCTTCGGTCGATTCCAGAAACGGATCGTTCTTCGTGTCACGCAGCGCTGAAACCATCGGTCCCTGAGCCCAGGTTGCCGTCTTGGTCGTCCACAGGTAGCACGGCTCGCCGTTGGGCTGCATCGTCGTAGGATCCAGATAGCTGCCCTCGTAAACGTAATTCTGGACCTTCGGATCGCGCGCGTGCGCCCGCGCCTGCTGGAGGATGCTGGCGGCCAAATCGCTTATACCGTTTGAATACTCAATCTGGAGGTGCACAATGGCCGCCGCCTCCGCGTCCAGGCTCATCATCTCCTGGTGGAAAAAAACCAGCGTCACCGCCGCATCCATTGCCGTCACCCAGTCGTGGACATGGATGATGACGGGGTCCGAAAGGTCCTGAGAGTCCACGCCGTGGTCGCCCAGTTTCGCCAAGGGACGCTGATGCGAGGGGTGCTCCCGATGACGATGCCTCAGTTCGACCGCGCGCTGCCGCGCCGCCGTGGGCAGGTGGATATGGGTCATCTCGAGGGTGGGAAGCAGGCTGCCCTCGACGCGGCTTGGGCTGTGAACCATCAACAATTGAGGCGACCTGGCGGGTAAGGCAACGTCCTTGACGTAATGGGTGACGTTGCTGGCGGGAATCAGGCGCAGCGCCTGATTTGTCGCCTGAGCTTCGCGCAATGTCGCCTCAGTGTGCGCGACAAGCGGATAGTCATTTCCTCCGGCGGAAAGCCAAAGCTTGGTCTCGCTCGGAAGGTGGGCGAGATCGAAATGCAGGGTTCGGATTTCGGTTTCCGTCATCGTTCTAATTTCCAATCAGGTGAGTTGAGCCGCTGCCGTCTCCATCTCCCTTGGGGCGTCTGTTGATGGCGCCCGGACACGCCTTCCGATTCTGATTTTGACATGGGGGTTTGAGGAATTGGTTGGCGAGATTGACCGTTTCTCCAGCGACGATCAAGTACCTTCGGTGCGTTTCCCGCCCATCCGCGATCCTAGCACGGCGCGCGCAGCGTTGTGTCCCGGAATTCCGCTGACGGCGCCGCCGCGGTGCGCGCTGGAACCGCAGAGAAAGACGTTCTCGAATTCCGTCTCCACGCCCCAGGTCCCGGCCTGCTCCTTGGTTTCGGCGAACGGAAACGTCGGCGCGTCGTGGAAGATGTTGCCCTGGAACATGCCTAACGCCTCCTCGATATCGACCGGGCTCTTGCTCTCGATGCAGAGACTGCCGTCGCGCGCCACCGCCAGGCAATCCTCCAGCGGCTCTTCGAGCCATTGGTTCATGCTTTCGAGGAACTTCTTTTCAGCTCGGCCGCGCATTTCGGCGTTGCCCTTCGCGAAGAGCGAATAGGGCGTGTCGATTCCGAACAGCGTCATGGTCTGGAATCCCTGCTGCCGCAATTCTGGCGCGAGAATGCTGTCGTCCGTCAGGGTGTGACAATAGACTTCGCACGGCAGCCTGTCCGGCAACTCTCCCCGCGACGCCTGCTCGTAGCTCGCCTTCATCTCGCCGTAGCCTTCGGAGCTGTGGAACGTTCCGCAAAATGCTTCGGCGGAGGAGTAACGCCCCGCCTTCAGCTTTGGAAGCCGGCGGAGCAACATGTTGATCTTGAAGACCGAACCTTCATCCGTCGCGTCCGGCTGATACGGCCCGCCGAGATACCGCGCCAGGACGTTGCGGCCGAAATTGACGAGCAGAAAGCGCGCGTCCACCGTCCGCCGTTTTCCCTCGACCTCGAAGTCAACGCCACTGCGCCCGCCGTTTACGTTCAGGGCGCGAAGATCCACGTTCGCCAGAAATTCCGCGCCGCCTTTGCGTGCCGCATCTTCCAGCTTCAAGGCGACGGCTCCCATTCCCCCCACCGGCACCTTCCACTCGCCGGTCTTATTCCCGATCAGGTGGTAGAGGAAACAGCGATTTTGCAAGAGCGTTTCGTCATCCGGATGAGTGAAAACGCCGATCTTCGCGTCGGTGAATACGAGGCCGCGAACCAGATCATTCTGCAAATACCGCTCAATCGCCCGCCCTAGCGGCTCTTCCGCCAGACTGCGCCACGCTTCCCGGGAAACTTCGTCGTTGTCGAATCGCCGCTTGAATTCGTCCCTCGCCACGAGCGGTTCGAGCATTGAATCCCAGGAATGTTCCGCGAAATTCCGCGCGAGCCCATAAAACCGTTTCATCCCGTCGTGCTCGCTCCGGTTTCCGGTCAGCTCGAACATCGACTGCGCGCTCGCTTCTTCCGAGACGTTGCTCAAAAGCAGGCCGTCGTGCCGGCCTTCCTTCACGTACGGGGTGTAGGAGCCCGTGGTGCGCCGCCGCAATTCCAGGTTCAACCCCAGATCGCGAATAATCTTCTCCGGAAACAAACTGACCAGATACGAGTAGCGCGACAACCGGGCGTCATAATCAGGAAACACCTTTTGCGACGTCGTTGCTCCGCCGATGTAATCGTTTTTTTCGAGCAGCAACACGCTCAGCCCCGCCCGGCCCAGATAGGCCGCCGCCACCATTCCATTGTGACCCGCCCCAAGAATCACCACATCATAACGCCCTCCACTCATACTGTTGCTCATACTCTTGCTCTTGCTCGATTCACCGCCCGGCGCCCCTTCATCCCGCGACGATGAACACAAAAGGTGGGCTCAGCAAGCGCCGCGAAATTGGCTCGGCTGACACGCGAATCTCTGCCATCTTCCGCCCATGCGCGTTTTGATCGCGGACGACCAGAAAAGCGTAGGCACGTCGCTGGCCGAGCTGGTTCGCCACTGTCACCACGAGGTCGTGGAAGTCGTCGGCTCCGGGTTGGAAGCGATCCAGGCCTACGCCCGCCACCTGCCCGACGTGGTCCTGATGGATTACCAAATGCCGAAGCTCAACGGAGCCACCGCCTGCCGGAACATCGTGGCGAAATATCCGAACGCGCGCGTCATTCTCGTCTCCGGTTCTCCGAAGGAAATCGCGGATTCCGGCGCGCTCGCCATCCTGATCAAGCCGATCCGTTTGGACCAGCTCTACGAGGTTCTTTACCAGGCAGGCCAGCCGCGCACGTCGAACCCGTAGCCGGCGTGAGATGATGCAAGCTGGTGGATCGTGCGCCGTTTCGACAAGCTCAAGGCCCTGGGCAAGTCGAAGGGCTCCGCCGCGCGATTCGAGCGACCGTCCAATAACGCCCGATCCACCTAGAGATACTTTTCCGGGATCGGATTTTTCGCGCCTTCGTGCTGCCAGTAAATCGTGACGATCCACCAGCGCGTCCCATCGTTGAATAACTGAAAACTGTTGATCCCCCGCATGAACGGCTCCGGATCGCCCGGCGAATAGCGCGATTCATAGGTGCTCCAGACCTGCGCGATCCGTCCGAACTCTTCCGTCCGGCGCGCGACTTCCGTTTCGTAAAAACCGGCCTTCGCGAAGATTGGCTCAACCCGTTCGATGTAACCTTCGACATCGAGAATGACCGGCGCAAGATCCACATCATTTCGCCCGGGGACAGTCGCCGTCGGAATCAATCGCGCTCCCGGAATAAATAACGCCCGTTCCCGGTCCCAATCTCGTTTCTGGCCTGCCGGGCCCGAGATCACCTCATAAGAGGCGCTAATGATCGCGTCGATCGAAGAAAGGTCGTCCATGTGCATAAGCTCAACGTAGCACGCGTGTCGACGTCGCAGGTTTCGTCATTCGTCAATCGTACGCAAACTTCAAAATTCGAAGTCCGAAACTCGAAACAAGGACCGAATATCAAATTGTCCAATCGACCCACGCAAAACGATCCCTGTTTTGGATTTGCTTCTTCGACATTTGAATTTGTTTCGGATTTCGTGCTTCGAAATTCGAGTTTCGACGCTACCAGTTAACTCGGATGAAGTTTCTGATTACGAACGACGACGGTATTGACGCCGCCGGGCTCGAGGCGCTCGTCAACGCAGCGCGGTCCCTGGGCGAATCCGTCGTGGTCGCGCCCGCCGACCCGCAATCGGGCGTGAGCCACCGCGTCACCTGGCACGACGGCGTCCGGATCGAGCCGCGCGGCGACCGGCGCTTCGCCATCCACGGCACCCCCGCTGATTGCGTCCGCCTCGGTTTGCTCAAAGTGCTTCCCGACGCGAACTGGATTCTGAGCGGGATCAATCACGGCGCAAACCTCGGCGCCGATGTCCACTATTCCGGGACCGTCGCGGCGGTGCGCGAAGCGGTGTTGCACGGCTGGCCCGGTATCGCCGTTTCGCACTATCGCAAATCCGGCGTGGCCTACGATTGGGCCCGGGCCGCGGAATGGGCCACGCCTATTCTCGCCGATCTCCTGGCCAGACCGATCGAGCCCGGTCTTTTTTACAACGTGAACCTGCCGAACCTGCCGGCTAGCGTTGAGAAACCGGAAGTCGTCTGGTGTCCGCTCGACCCCAATCCGCTCCCGCTCAATTACCGGCACGAAGAAGAAAGCGGGCTATACTACGCGGGCGATTATCAATTGCGGCCGCGCGCGTCCGGGGCCGACGTCGACATCTGCTTCGGCGGCCGGATCGCCGTGACCGCGGTGCGGCTGCTCTAACGGAATCGCAATCGAATGCGCGCCCGGGGTTGAAAGCCCTCTCACAATCGCGCAACGTGCTCACAACCGTGACCTGCGAACAGCCAGTCTACCCAAAGCGAAACGAACCGCCCACGTCCTGACCATGCACATCAAAGACGTCATCCGACAGGGTTCGCCCACGTTTTCGTTCGAGTTCTTTCCGCCCAAGACTCCCGAAGCGGCCGAGAGCCTTTACCAGACGATCCGCGACCTGGAAGCCTACATGCCGCATTTCGTCAGCGTCACTTACGGCGCCGGCGGCTCTACTCGCGACCTGACCCACGACCTCGTGGACCGGATCAAGAACACCACCAAGCTCGATCCGATCCCTCACCTCACCTGCGTCTGCCACAAACATGCCGAGATCGAAGCGATCCTGGCTCGGTACGCGAAGAATTGCATAGGCAACATTCTCGCGCTGGGCGGCGATCCGCCTCGCGGCTGCGTCTATGACAAATCGGCGGATGTATTTCAGCATGCCATCGACCTGGTGAAGTTCATCAAGCGCTATAATGAAGTTGGCGATCATCCCGATCAGCGCGGATTCGGTATCGGCGTGGCGGGTTTTCCGGAAGGCCATCCTGCGACCCCGAACCGGCTGGTCGAAATGGATCACCTGAAAGCCAAGGTCGATGCCGGCGCGGACTACATGGTGACGCAGCTCTTTTTTGATAACCGCGATTTCTACGATTTCCGCGAACGCTGCGAGCTGGCCGGGATCCGCATCCCGATCATCGCCGGCATCATGCCGATCACTTCCATGAGCGGTTGCAAGCGCATCGCCGAGCTTGCCGGCGGCGCTCGTTTTCCCGCCAAACTTTTGCGTGCCCTGCAACGGTGCGAAACGGAACCGGAAATGGTAAGCCGGGTCGGCGTTCACTTCGCCCTCGAACAGTGCCACGATCTCCTCGACAACCACGTGGCCGGAATCCATTTCTACACCCTCAACAAATCCGACGCGACCCGGACGATCTTCGACAGCCTTGGCATTCCGCGTCGCCAACCCACCGAACAGATTCCTAGCGTGTAGTAGAGGTGGAGCGGCGGCTCCGTCGGGCGATGTTTCGTTTCGGCAAAGGTGGATCGGCCGCTCCGTCGGGCGATGCTTCTTAATTCTTACTTCTTACTTCGGCTCAAGGATCCATCTCCCGATGTCCTTGAGCCGCGTGCATCCGCAAAGCAGCATGGCTTCGTCGAGTTCCCTTCGCAGAATTTCCTGCACCCGCGTCGCTCCCTGCTCGCCATCGATGCACAATCCCCAGAGAATAGGCCGGCCCACCAGCACCGCCCGCGCTCCCAACGCGATCGCTTTCAGCACTTCGCTCCCGCGCCGGATCCCGCCATCGACATAAACCTCGCAACCATCGTCCACCGCTTCGACGACGTTCGGCAACACTTCGCACGTCGCCGGCGCTGTATCGAGCTGACGCCCTCCATGATTCGACACCACCACCGCTTTCGCCCCGTGCTCCACCGACCGCCGCGCGTCGTCGCCGCGGCAGACGCCTTTCACAACGACCGGCAACCGCGTGCAGCCGCACAACCAATCCAGATCATCGTACCCCAGGTCCGATTTGAAATTGTTCCGGACGTAGGCCGCCAACCCCGAGCCTTCGACCGTCGGCATCTCGCCCTTCCCTAGCGGCGCGAGGTTCGCCACCGCCAACTCCTCAGGCAACGTGAACCGATTCCGCATATCCCGCTCCCGCGTCCCGAGCCCCGGCGCATCCACCGTCAGCACAATCGCTTCCGCTCCGGCCGCCTCCGCGCGCTGCACCAGCGCCTGCGTAACGCCCCGATCTATGTAAACGTAGAGCTGGAACCATTTCGGCGAACCAGCTTCGGCAAATACCTTCTCCATCGGGGTGTTCGAGAGCGAACTGAGAATAAACAACGTCCCCGCTCCCTTCGCCGCCCGCGCTGTGGCGATCTCGCCTTCGTCGCAGGCCAGCCTGTGAAACGCCGTCGGCGCCACGCAAATCGGCATCGATATCGCTTGCCCGAGAACTGTCGTTTGTAGGTTGCGCTCTCCGACCCCGGCGAGAACGCGATAATACAGCTTCAGCCGCTCCCATCCCGCCCTGTTTTCGCGCAGCGTGATCTCATCCAGCGCCCCGCCTTCGAAATAGTCCCGAACGTCGGCCCGGAGCTTCTCGTGCGCAGCCTTCCCATAATCAGCGACGCTCAGCAATTCATCATTCATCTTTTTCCAATTCTGCTGACAAGAGCCCAGCGTTTCAACGCTGGGCTATTATCGGGACATCCTCTGCCTCTTCAGTCGCGACACCGACAACGTTTCGCCGTGTAGCCGCCTCGCTCTGTCGAGGCGTCTTTATCCGCTCGAACACGGCGACAGAGCGCCGTGGCTACATACGCTTCATCTCTTCTGTAGCGGCTTCTCTGGTTGCCACGCCGAAGCCTGGCGAAGCCCGGAGCGAAGCGCCTCCTATCATCCGTGAAATCCGCGTAATCCGCGGTCCTCCCCTCACCCGAAATCACCCTCCGCTCTTGGCATGAAAAGTTCTGCAAATTCAGCATGCGCATACTCATCGCCGACGACCAAAGAAATGTGGGAACAACGTTGGCGGCGCTGGTCTCGCATTGCCAACATGAAGTCGTCGAAGTGGTTGGCTCCGGTCTGGAAGCGATCCAGGCCTACGACCGACACAAGCCGGACGTCGTCCTGATGGACTATTGGATGGCAAAACTCAACGGTGCCACCGCCTGCCGCCACATCGTTTCGCGAGATCCGGCCGCCCGCGTCATCCTGGTCTCCGGCTGGTCGCCAACGGAACACCCCGAAGATTCCGGCGCCATCGCCATCCTGCCCAAACCCGTCGATGTCGCCCTCCTCGAGAAAGTCCTCGACGACGCCGCGCAGATGCTGGCGTCTCAACCGAGTCCCCCGGTTTCGCGACCGGCAGCAGCCTGACGCAACCGCCTGCGCCCTGTAGCCGCTTCGCTACGCGAAGCGTCCCCTCCGCGCCAAGGGCGCAAACTCAAATCGAGCCTGGGGCAACGCCCCAGGGTAAAAATTGTGGATCGGCCCGGAGCGCTGAAAGCGCGACTCAACCGAAATTCATCGCCACCTGGAGGAATCGCGCTTTCAGCGCGTCCGTGATTAAATCGATCATCCTAGGGCGTTGCCCCAGGCTAAAATGACACCGCGCCTTTGGCGCTAAAGTCTGGCGCCCCATCATCCGTGCCATCCGCGAAATCCGCGGTTTTCCCTTCTTAATTCTTCCTTCTTCCTTCTTACTTTCCCACCTTCGCCTCGATCGTCCCCCACTCCTCCGGCGTGAGCTGGATCTTCGTCGCAGCCACATTCTCCTCCAGATGCGCCACCGACGACATCCCGGGGATCGGCACCATCACCGGCGAATGCCACAGCAGCCAGGCCAACGCCATCTGCACCGTGCTCACCCCGTACCGTTTCGCTTCCGGTTCCAGCGGATTGCCCGTCTTGGCCACCGAGGCCCGGCTGCCGCCGATCGGCGCCCACGGGATGAATCCCATCTTCTCCCTTTCGCAATAAGCCAGCACATCCTCCGATTTCCGGTTCTCGATGTTGTACTGGTTCTGCACGCTCACGATCGGCAGCACCTTTTTCGCCTGCTCGATCTCTTTCACGGAAACTTCCGACAATCCGACGTGCCGGATTTTCCCGGCCTCCTGCATCTTCTTGAGCGCGCCGACCGAATCCTCGACCGGCACCTTGGGATCGATCCGATGCAACTGGTAAAGATCGATCCGCTCCAGCTTCAATCGCTTCAGGCTTTTCTCCACGCACTGGGTGAGATATTCCGGCCGGCCATTTGGCACCCACTGGTTCGGCCCGGGCCGGGTATGCCCGCCCTTCGTCGCGATGACGAGTCCGTTCGGATACGGGTGCAGCGCCTCCGCGATGAGCAGCTCGCTCACTTCGGGCCCGTAAGCGTCCGCCGTATCGATAAAATTGACTCCGAGCTCGATCACGCGTCGCAAAACCTTCTTCGCGTTCTCCCGATCCGGCGGCCACCCCCAGATCCCGTCGCCCGTGAGCCTCATCGCCCCAAACCCCATCCGATTCACCGCCAGATCCCCCCCAAACCGAAACGGCGCCTTCGTCGGCTCCGCCGACACCAGCCTTGGTAATCCTCCCGCCGCAACAAAACTGCCGCTCGCAACAGCTCCTTGGATAAATGTTCGCCTGGTCATAACACGAAGATTAAGGCCGTCTCCCGAACCAGCAACTCCTGTCCCGGCAAAGGCGGATCCTAATTCTTCCTTCTGCCTTCCTGAACTCCTCCAGCCAAAACCGCGGCTCCGCCAGCCACCGTGATGCCAGCAAATTCCCGTCGCGTCATGACACGCAGATTACGCCTCCTTCCCAAGCCCTCAACCCATTGTTGGGCGATGTCTGAATGTCTCTCGTCGCTCACAACCGCCATCGAGCCAGCAGAGTTGCGGCGACTGTCCGATCTACCGCGACATTCGAAATCAGAACCAGCCGCGAAAGAGTCAATCCAATTGGCGGACAAAAACTAAAGAGATCGCGCTGTAGGATAAGTAGCGCACGTCCCAGAATCCGCGCTTGGATGTCGATCGTAAGCCGGTCCTGGCGCGCCGTAGCAAATGTTGCGAAGGAGGCTACGTTAATCCAATGCCTCCCGAACGAATCACGCTGCCTCGCAAAGTCCGCGAATATTTCGCTGAGATCGGCAAACGCGGCGGGCACGCCGGCCGGCGTGAATTGACGCGCCAGCAAGCGAAAATCATGGTCGGAATCCGGGAAGCGAAACGCGCCGCCAAGAAAGAAGGCAAGCCCCCTCCAAAGACACATCGAAAGACGCTTGCGCTACTCCGGAAGCCAGAAGCAAGGCCGCTTTAAATACGTCCGCATCCGGGCCCTCGAATTCCTGAAGAGCGCGCACAGAGAACAATCGTAAGCGGCTTACGATGCATCAATGCCCGCCGCTCCGCACATCTCCTGCGCGGCGCCGGTTTTTCAGTTCAAGTTTTGAAGGGCGAAAATCCTCCGCTCCGCGCAACGCCCGTTTTCCCGCTCAACTTCGAAGGGAGATAGTGCTCTCCGCTCCGCGCGCGGCGGCCTTTTGTCGGCCAACTTTTCCCCGGTGGACCGGCCACTCCGTCGGGCGATTGTTTGCTTGAGCGGGCCACCAAGCTCCAACCGTTCTCGCCACGGTGCGAGTGAGGGCAATAATGCTCTCCGCTCCGCGCGCAGCGCCGTTTGCCGGCCAACTTTTCCCGGGTGGATCGGCCGCTCCATCGGGCGATTGTTCGCTTGGGCAGGCAACAAAGCTCCAACCGTTCTCGCTACGGTACGAGTCGAGGGCAATAATGCTCTCTGCTCCGCGCGCAGCGCCGTTTGCCGGCCAACTTTTCCCGGGTGGATCGGCCGCTCCATCGGGCGATTGCTTGTTTGTCACCATGCGGCCAAGCGCCAGCGTTGTGATCGCACTGCATCGTAATCAGCTTATGATGCATCAATATCCGCGTGCGGAAGAGTCAACGAATCGGAGCATCGGTTTCGCTTCGAGAGGCTCGATGGACAAGCCCTCGGCCAAACGGATCAGCCGCGTCGGCGTCCAATTCGCCCTGGAACATTGGGACGATCTCCTGGATTTCGAGGGTCATCCGAAGGCACTCTCTAACGGTACACCGTAAGCCGCTTACGATGCATCAGTCCGACAGCAAATGAGAATTAGAACACAGGGATGGTGCAAACGGGTTACGCGTATAACGCGAGAGAGTCGCTCCCCGCCGGCCCGTAAGCCAGCCAAAACCGCCGCTCCGCCAATTGAGGTTGTCCCAAGAAATTTCCGTCGTGTCATGAGACTCAGTTTATGCCGGCGGCCCCCATCAGCAACAAGCAGCATGAGCTGTGACCCGCGAGCGAGCGTCAATGACAACCCTTTAGGCTAGGCCCATCGTGCGAACCGCAGGATATCCGCAACAAACGCCACGTTGCGCTTCTAGCCAAAACTATTCACCCGAGAATCAAATGTTGCCGAAGGATCACCAGATTGTCGGCGTCGGTTAATGTAACGTTTCCGCATAATAGGAGGCTATGAAGGTCCTGCTCGACGGAGCCTAGTTCGTCGCCTATCAATCTCCGGGCAGTGCCAAAGACAGCGCGACCGGAAGAATCCTGTAGCCTCAACCGCTCCAAGTTTAAGGGATGGTAGCTGAACCCCAAAAAGCAAATCCGCTCCGCCCTCTTGAGAACCTCGCGCGCTGCGTCAAGCTCGGGCTTGGCCTTATCATGCAGAAGCGTGATACCACGCGCGGCATACCCGACGTACTTGTACTTACTTCGATCCGGAGTATATGGCCGTGCTTCTTGATCCGGATATGGATGCCGGCTGAGCTGACCGTAGACGTGATGGATCGGGATCCGGCGCAGCATCTGAGCACACTCCTCATCGCTACGGCCATGCGCGTTGCGCAAAGTCGTGAATAGATAGTGCTCTAATGATCGATCATAATTGAACGTAATCACCGCAAGTCGATTTTCCCCAAATTTTTCGAAAGACGCAGTGAGTTTTTCGGAAAGGTATTGATACCAATCTCCCCCTCGGTTTCCAGTAATCCCAAAGAGCGCTTCCTCGGATTCATAGGGTATTAAGCAGTATGCAATTGCCAGTTTTCCTACCTCGAAAAACTCCGGTCGATGCTCAAGAAATGCGTCGATAGAGGATTGACCGGATTTGTGAAACGCGTCTCGAAATTCGAGAAAAACGTTCATGGGGATTTCCGAGCCTTCGTGGAGCAGACGAGTCGCGACGGAATCTCTGACAAATTCGCTACAGATTCGCTCCTTTAATTCCGACGCAACCGGAAAGCCGTACGGGGCGCTCGCGCCGGCTCCCAAAACAAGCGTTGTTGGTCTCCTTATCATTCTGCTTTTTCCCTCCTCCGCTAAACGAGTGCTGAGAACTCGAGATCGCGCGCATACAACCTGTAGCGTGGATCGACCGACATCGAATCAAAAGGCTTTGCGCGCGCCAAGACGAGTCGAGACAAAGCTCGCTATCAAGAAACTCAGGTCGACACAGGATTCGAGTGACGCGGATTGCAGTACACCATAAAGAAAACCTGCCGCCGCACCGTCTCCAGCACCAGTTAGGTCTACTGCCTTAAAATGCGCGTCTGCGGCAAGTGGTTGGGGACTAAAGGTTCCCTCCAACGATTGACGGCCCACTCCGACAGTCAAGAATTCCCTTCCGACCCCGCCAGATGAACTTTCGAGTGGATCTTTTACAACGATAATTACCGGTGAATCAAACTGATGTCGTTTTCTCCACTGAAACAGTCGAATCAAAAGTTCATTGGTCGTCACTTCCCTCGGAACTGGACCGTCGCGACAACTGTTAATTAATTGCCGTAGTTGTTCCCGATACAGAAACATAATATCCACGAATCGTAGAATTTGCTCGAGTCGCCCCAAACCCCGACGTGCGTATAATGCGCCAGGGGTTAGAGAAACCAACGTTTGCGAGCGGACATCCTGAACAAGTCGCTCTTGAAGATATAATTCGTCGCGGCCTACAAAGGATGAGAGGTGAAGAACTCGTGACGCCAATGCGGCATTACGAAGAGTCGCAAGGTCTGCAGTTTTGCCGAATTTGTCGTTTATTCCCGGATGAACAACAATGAGTCGCTTGCCCTCACGGTCCACAAGCGTCGTAGTTCGACCCGTCGGGAACTTTACGCCTATCAGCACGAGCTCTGCGTCGGCGCCGACGTCACAAAGGTCCTTTCGTAACATCGTTCCGTAACGATCACTTCCGACAATGCCGGCAACGCCGACTGAAGCGCCTAGTCGAGCGAGAGCGTAAGCAGTATTTGCACCTGATCCACCTGTACGACGAACAGGGCCACGGAGCGCCTCGCATTCGTGATCTGGTTCGATTCTATCGACAATCGTGATCTCGTCTACATTGTGCGCTGAAATTACGAAAACATCCCTCGGCCTCACGCGAGTCTTTTCAATCCTCTCTCTAATCTGATCAAAGGATGGTGTCAGTGCTCCGGCGCCAGAAAAAGTTATTCCTTTGGAACCGATGGACACCGACTCCAAACGCAACTTGCTGGCAAACTGTTGCAGCCTTCCCCAAAACGCCTGATGCATGTTCGGAGGACCGTCCTGCTGCATCTTGTCAACCTTTGAGACGTTCAAATACGAACAGTCAATCGCTCGCGGAACCGTCGGTCGGACGAAGCGCCCGCGCAATTTCATCCGACAGTTGTATTAGAGCTGGGTCACTTCGCTGGCGCGGCCTTTTCTGCGATACCGTGAATGTCCGAGCGATACGCAGTGGGTTCTGCTCGAGCAAATGAACTTTATCGCTCAAGAATACAGCGTCACGAATGCTGTGTGAAATCATTATTACTGTAATCGGCTGATCGTTCAAAGCCGCGACTAATGTATCCTGTAAATCGAACCGCGTCTCGGGGTCTAAAGCGGCGAATGGTTCATCTAGCAGTAACACCTGCGGAGGATTTACCAGTGCGCGAGCGAAAGCTGCACGGCTTTTCTCGCCTCCGGACAGCTGTTTTGGCATTTTCATCGCATGCTCATTAAGCCCAGTGCCCCCCAACCACGTATCGATACTGCTTAACCACTTCGCACTCCCACCGATTGAAGCGAAGTCGAGATTCTCGCGAACAGTCTTCCACGGCAACAATCTATAGTCTTGAAAGACCATTTGAACCTTGCGACTAGGCCTTTTCAACTCCGCTCCTTCCAGTTCGACTCTGCCGCGGAATCGTGTCTCAAGTCGGGCCACTATTCTTAGCAGCGTCGATTTACCAGCCCCTGACTTGCCTAAAAACGATACGAATTCGCCTCGCTCAAGGCTCAACTCAAAATTCCTAATCAATTCTCGCTCACCCGCGAATGCCATCGACTGCACATTAAATTGTAGATGGCTCATTCGTGACAACCTCATCCATCCATGACTCTACCGAGTCGCTCCACTTTCCCGCTCTGCGCTGAAGGATCGCCATCACCAAATCCAGCAAAAACCCGATGGCCGCTAGGACGATTACTCCTGCGAGCATTTCCTCAACAAGTCCAAACCAAGCCTTGTCCAAAACGTAGTACCCAAGGCCTTCTTTGCCCTGTGTCGCAGCTGCCTTCTCCGCATACCCGAGGACCACCCAGCCGAATATCAAGCTGAGGCGTATTCCTCCAAGAATCGACGGCAACGTAGCGGGCAACACCACATCTTTGAGAACCTTCCAGCGCGTCTTCTCATAGATGCGCGCCACTTCTATGTAGGGTTGACCGATTATCTGAACGGCGTGAAGTGTCTGAAGAAACAAAAGAAAAAACGCACTCAGCCCGATCAGTACTACTTTAAACAGTTCCCCCAATCCGAAGAACAGCACAAGGAATGGCGCGTAAATGATAATTGGAATCGGAGCGAACAATTGAATTGGCGGTGTAACCCACTCTTCAAGATGGCGACGCTGTGATACGACCAGCCCGAGAGCTACCCCTATGGCAGCACCCAGAGCTACCCCCGCCAGCAATCGGGTCAAACTCACGACTGTCGCTGCAAAAATCGCATTTCGCTCGCGGAGAAATCGCTGAAACACCGTTGCCGGGCTTACCGAGTATCGCTCCGGCAGTACATGAAAAGAGAATACCACTTGCCATGCCAGCAGCAAAAGAATGAGCACTCCGATATCGACGAACATGCGTCGTATGCGCCGTGCTCTCATTTCCGGACAAAGCTTGTGTCTAGCAAATCAGTCCGAACGTTTACTACCTGGTTATTACGAACGAGGTCTTTTTGCTCAGAAAGGAACTTTGCTTTCGCCTCAATATCTACAGTAACATTCTCGGATAACGTTGCAGCCCAATTGTGCTTCGGCCATGCGAGCTTCACAATCCCTGGGTCGATTTTTAACTCTTTCGAGACAATACTCACTGCTTCTTCGGGATTTGCCTGTATCCAGTCTTTGGCCCGTTGAATGGCCGCGACTAACGCTTGGGCGACCGCACGTTGAGTGCTGATGAGTCGTTGAGGCTCCGACATGACGCTTTGAATTACGGCGTCTCCTCCCTTCAGGACCAATCCCTTTCCGCTGACTTCCTGTTCCTCGACGAAGGGGGGCCATACTGCCCATGCATCAATGTCCCCCGACTGGAACGCCGCTTGTGCAGTTGGAGGGGGCACATCTTGAATTGTGACGTCTTCGGGTTTGAGGCCGTTAGCTTTAAGGATATTCAGCAAACCGTAGTGGGAACTCGTTCCCTTTAGCACCGCAATCTTACGGCCACGTAGGTCTGCTACGCTTTTCACCGGCAAGTCACGGCGTACGACAACTTCTTGTTGCAGCGTACAACCCACCTCAACGACGCGAATGTCGTTGGGCTGCGCTCGCAAGATAGTCGCGGGAGCCTCTGCCGAAAAGAAAGCGCCCAGAGTATTATCCTGAAAACCTTGCGCAATCTCAGGGAAACTGCCAAATTCTCGGTAAGAAATCGTTATGCCAGCGCTCGTCGCCTGAAGCTGTTCTTCGAACCACTTGAAATGCCTCGCCACGTAATAGGGAGCGTAATCAATCGCCCTCGAGAAAGTACCTATCGTAATCTCCTTCGGCTCCGACTGATGTTGTCGACAACCGACTACAATAAAAAACATTATCGACCCAAGTAGCGCGAGCGCGCATGTAACTGTTCGTAGTTTGTTCATGGATTCTGTGGTATTGTTCATCACTAAAGTTTCGGACGAAAACCGGCGGGAAACTTTGCTGTGTCTGCATGGCGAGCTCCCTCCCACTTCGCAGTCTCTAAACCGGTCGTGAATTGGAAATCTACTTCATCGAGATCGGCGCCACTAAAATCTGCGGCAGCGACATCTGCTTGAGAAAAATCCGCTCTTTGAAGATTTGCTTCCTTGAATTTGGCGCGGACGGCGACAGAGCCTCTAAATGTCGCCTCTCGAAGCATTGCCAACGAGAAATCCGCTCCACTGAGTGTCGCGCGCGTAAACTTGGCATGACTTAATTCGCCTTGCATTAAGACGGCGTCCTCTAGGTTCGCGAACGAGAAATCGCATCCGGATGCTGTGGCCCGAAGGAGATTTGCTTCCAGGAGGATAGACCCATTAAAGACCGCCTTCTGCAATCGAGCTGCAGTGAATCCCACTCGCTTAAGTCTGCATCCCGATAGGTTTGCCTGGGAAAAGTCGGCAGCTCCAAAATCAATATCATCCAGTGTCCGATTATTGGCCCTCGCCCTAGGGAGATTGGCCCTGTGAAGCAAAAGGCCGGGATTTGATACAAAACTGACCCCGCGCATGCGCGATTCCCTTTCGGATATATCTAGGCCGACGGAAAGCAAAGCCGACGAAACAATATTTTCTGGAGCATCGTTGGGAATCGGATCTGATAATGCAAATTCCTTCAGCAAACTTTTTCCGCGCTCGAGCATTGGAAAGTCGCGTCGACGTAGCATCCAATTCCAGGTATACTGACCTGGAAACCCCTTAAGCAAGCTGGGCTCGGCGATTGTTTCGGTAAATGATAGCTCGAAAATCGAGCGCACCGCACTAGCGCGTATCGCTGGAGATGAGGCAGCTAACTGTTCCCTCGCGGAGGCGAACGAACTTTCGACCAATGATTTGGTGTTTTGAGCTCGACCCTCCAGGAATTGTTCCCAGGCAAATATGGCTGCAGCGATCACACCACAAATGGCTAACGCTTTTTCCGCGTAATTGAGCACCTTCTTCCATGCGCTCGGGTTTAAGTGATTCTGCGATAGCCTGACCAATTCGTGAAAGTCGTCCGCAATTCGCTGTGCGAGTCGGCGAAGGGTGCCCGCTGCGGCTGGTGCTGCTGATTTTACCGGAAACGTCTTCACGCTTTTCGGCTGAAACATGGCGTTTTGACGCATGCGGCAGCCATGCGAGCTATACAAGTTCTCGAGCGCTCGACCATGGAGGAATAAGGCTGCCGCTCGCTATCGTTCATGAGGGGGTTCGAATTATGGGGTTGGGGAAATGGCCGGTGGCGCCCAGTCGTTAGCGCCCTTGTAGTGGTCTTGGTCGATGTTGCCAAGAAAAATTGTGACAACTCCGGAGCCGGAGACAGGCTCTTGTAATGCCAATCCATAGCAACGGTGTAAGATCGGTCTGGAAAATCATTCGTCAGGAAAGTTGCACGGAACTCGAAAGAGTCTGTTCGCTAGATCGTTGACAGGGTGCCGGGCGGTGGAATTGGCGAGGTTCGCCGCGGCGAATCCGTTCGGCGGCGGATACGGCGAATTGAGGGTGAACCCTCCTCCCCCAAGGCTTCCATCTTCGCCAAGCCTACGACGGGACGAGTCGGCCTGGCAGCGGCGGCGGGCAAAAAGCGACTGCGGCTAAGGCACACGAAACGGTTTATTTGTATTCGGATCGATGACCAAAGTTCCAGGAGGAAATCCGCGGACGTCGATGAGGAATTTGGGGTCGTACGGGCTGGAGACGAAACCGGGTTTTCCAGGGATTAGGATTCCATTGGGAAGGGAGTCGGAAGCGTGATCGGTGACTGGTGATTGGTGAATGGTGGAGGATTGCGCCGGAGGCGGGACGGAAGCGTGATTGGTGACTGGTGATTGGTGATTGGTTGGAGAGTCGGGCGGACCTTGCGAAGCAACGACAGGGGGCGGCGGACTGACAGAAGCGACCGAGGGGCCGGCGGGTTGCTGGCTCGCGTTGGGGCGCAATTGGCTGATGAGGGTTTCGGGCTGGGAGCGTTCGTCCTGGAGTTTGCCGTCGGAATAGACGCGGACGATGAAGCCGCCGTAACGGAGGTCGTCGGGGATTCGGCGCGGATCCGCCTTCGCAAAAGCGCTACGACGTGACAGCGAGGATGGCGGCTTGAGATAGGTGGCGGCGAGATATTTCGGCTCGGGGTCGCTCCAGTCGCGGATGGGGGTGAGCCAGCGGTAGGTGACCTGCGCTTTGGTGGGGCGCATTTCGTTGGTCGGCGTGAGGTCGAAAAAGAAGACGGCGATTTCGACGTTGCTCTTTTCTACGTCAGTGCGGGAAGTCAGCCCGATGGTTCCGATGACGAGCTCTTCGCCGCGTGGTCCCCGTCGTTCTTCCTGGGTGAGGTCGATGATGGCGATTTGTCGCTCGAGCGCGGGAGAGACGGGAGTGGGCGAAGCTGACTCGATCCCGGGCGAGATGCGAGCAATGGCGGCCGCAGACGGCGACGGCTTTGTGGGCGGCTCGGGTTGGGGTGTGGCCTTGGCAATCGACGGATTGGCGGTGGCGGGTTCGGTTTGTTTCAACGGGGAGACGAGGTGCCAGAGTCCCAGGCCGGCGAGGACGAGAACGATGGCGAGAACGGCGACGAAATAAATCTGGAGTGAACCGAGCCGGGCCCAAAAGAGAGCGAGAGGACGGAGCAGGTGTTTCGGTTCGGCCGGCACATATTTGATTCGGATGAGATCGGGGCCAGTGACGTGTGACATGCGACGTGTGACGTGCATTTCTGATTGGGCTTGACCGGAGAACGTAGCACAAGGGGCGATCCGCTTTCGTCCCGCGAGGCGGGGCTACGGCGTGACAAGGGGGCGAGGTGGAGACGGGGAAGAAAACGCCGAACGTCCAACGCCCAACATCCAATGTCGAAGTTGGAAGACTGAGAAGGGAGAAAGGCGTCGAGATTCCAATCGAAAATCGAGAATCGAAAATCCTTCGCCGGGATTTACATTTGGTCGGCGAGCGATTACGCCATTGGGAAACTATGAAAACATTGATTGCTGCGGTGTCGCTCGCTTTTGTGTTTGTTTCCCCTGCCCTGCTCGCGCAGACCTCCGTGAAAATTCCGGCAGACAAGCCGGTGGCGTCGATCACGTTCCCAGAAGGTTGGAAGGCGAGCGCAGGTGCTGAGACGATCACGGCGAGCGCGGAGGATGGGAGTGCGCTCATTGATGTGATCGTCACGCGGCCCGATATGCTGGGGCCCTCAAACGACAAGGCCTGGGCGTTGCTCAAGGTGAAGCCGGATTTCGATTCGTATAAGGATACCAAATCGACGTTGAACGGGATGAACGTGGTGACCGTGACCGACGATGGCCGGACGAGCGATGGGAAGACGATGAAGATCACATTGACCGCGCTGGAAGTGACGAAGGACCAGGGCGTGATGCTGATCCAGCGGGGCGAAGGCATGGCGGAATATGCCGACGAAATTACGGCGATCCTGAACAGTGTTGCGGCCGCGAAGTAGCGCGGCGCAAAGTACGAAGGAAAAAGGAAGAAGGAAGAAGTGGGGAGGAACCGAGGAATGAATATCCGGGGAGTTTATTGGGGTGTACTTTTTTTGGCGGCGGCGAGCGGGAGCGGTCTGGCGGCGGCTGAGAATTCAAGCGCGCCCGCACCGGGGGATTTGAGGGCGGCAGGGAAGATTGAGTTTCCGATCTCGAGTGACGCGGCGGCGCGGGCGGAATTCGAGCGAGGGGTGGCGCTGTTGCACTCGTTCTTTTATGAGGAGGCCCGGCGAATCTTCACGGCGGCGGCGGAGAAGGATCCGAAATGTGCGATGGCGCAATGGGGCATCGCGATGACGTGGTGGCACCCGATCTGGACGCCGCCGACAAAAGAAGAGATGGCCGCCGGCACAGCGGCAATCGACCGGGCCGACGAAATGATCCGCCTTCGCCAAGGCTCCGGCGCGACAGGGCGGGAGAAGAAGTTTATCGCGGCGCTCCACGCTTATTATCACGCAGCGGATGGGCCGGCGTCGGGCGCGGTGGGGCAATCGTGTCATGGGCCGGTGGGATCGCGGGAACGCGCGCTGGCTTACGAGAAGGAGATGCGTGAACTGGCGGAGAAAAACCCCGACGACATGGAAGCGCAGACGTTTTATTCGCTCGCGATCCTGGCGGTCGGTTACGCCACGCCCAGCGACACAACGCTTTCGAAGCAGCTCGAAGCGGCGCGGATTCTGGAAAATTTGCGGAAGAAAAATGCGAATCATCCGGGGATCACGCATTACCTGATTCACAGTTACGATTACCCGGCGCTGGCGGAGCGCGGGCTGTCCGCGGCGCAGGTTTATGCGTCGATCGCGCCGTGGGTGCCGCATGCGTTGCACATGCCGTCGCATATTTTCACGCGGCTCGGGATGTGGGAGGAATCGGTCGCGGCAAACCGGGCTTCGGCAGAGGCGTCGCGCGCGTATGCAAAGGTGCGGCAGCGCGCGGCGACCGAAGCGGAGGAGCTGCACGCCATCGATTACGAGGCGTATTCGTATTTGCAGGAAGGCCGGGACGACAAGGCGAAGGAGATCGTGGATTTCGCGGCGACGGTGCGCGAAACGAACCCGAAGATGGAATTCACGGCCGCGTATGCGCTGGCGGCGATCCCGGCGCGTTACGCCCTGGAGCGGAATGACTGGAAGGCCGCCGCGGCGCTCGCGATCCCGAACGTGCCGCACTGGTCGTCGTTTCCGTTCATGGAAGCGTTGATCGAATACGCGCATGCGCTCGGGCGCGCCCACACGGGCGATCTCGCCGGCGCAGAGAAAGCCATCGAGCGGATGAAACAACTGCGCGACGCGACGTCGGACCCGAAGTTCGATTACTTCAAGAAACATCTCGACCTGCAAATGAAGACGGCGTCGGCCTGGGTGACGTGCGTCCGGGGCAAACCGGAGGAGGCAGTGAAGATTTTGCGCGAAACGGCGGACGCGGAGGATTTGCTCGGGAAGCATCCGGTTTCGCCGGGTGCGCTGGTGCCGGTGCGCGAACAATTGGGCGGGCTGCTTCTGGAACTCGGGCAGGCGAAGGAAGCGCAGCGTGAGTTTGAATCGGAGCTGAAGATTTATCCGGGACGGTTTCGCGGTTTGCTCGGCGCGGCGCAATCGGCGGAGAAAGCGGGCGAGACGGAGAGTGCGCGCCGGTATTACGCGAAGCTGGCGGCGCAGACGGCGAAGGCGGGAGACGAGCGGAAGGAACTCGCGCAGGTGCGCGCGTTCGCAAAGGAAGAAGTAAGAAGGAAGAATTAAGAAGTGTCGCTGTCGCTAAAACTGGGGCTGGTTTATTTGGCGTCGGAGGTTTTGCTCACGACCACGAGGCGTTCGCGGAGCAAGACGGGGACGAAACAGGACAAGAGCACTCTGGGGATGATCTGGGTTGTGATCGCGGTGAGCATCACGGCGGGAATTTTCGTGGCCCGGTCGAGGTCGCTCGCGTCCGGCGTAATCGGGTTGTTCGATTTTCCGGACAGGGATTGGATTCGGGTATTGGCGGTGGGGTTGTTCGCGGCGGGCCTGGCGGTGCGGTGGTGGGCGATCGTGACCCTGGGGCGATTTTTTACCGTGGACGTGGTCGTCGAGAAAGACCATGAAGTGGTGCAGCGGGGGCCCTTCCGGTGGGTCCGGCATCCGTCGTATTCGGGGGTCCTGCTGGCGTTTCTAGGCTGGGCATTGACCCTGTGGAATTGGGTGGCGATGGCGATCGTGCTGGTGCCGATTTTCGTGGCGTTCGTTCGGCGAATGAATGTGGAGGAGGACGCGCTGTCGCGGGCGCTGGGAGAGCGGTACGCAGAATACATGAGGCGCACCAAGCGGCTCGTGCCATTCATGTACTGATCCGGCCTCGTCTCACGACGCGGGACAAAGGCGCAAGACGCGCCCGCCCATCGCCAGGCCGCCACCTGGTGAGTTCATCCGCGTGACCCGGCTGCCCGCCGTCCAGCGCTGTCACGTCTTGTGGTCCAGCCAGTGCGTGGCGCGCTCAGTCACCTCTGCGCTATTTCGAAGCCCGAGCTTGATCCTGATGTGTTCCCGGTGGGCCTCGATCGTCTTTACGCTGCGACCCAGCCGGGTGGCGATCTCCCGCATCCGCAGGCCTGCGCCGATTAGCGCAAAAATCCGGGTCTCTCCCTCAGTCAGTTGCAAAGGATCGCTACGGCCAACCGCCGATAGGCGCGCCGGGGCGAGCAGCCGCCCGAGGAGCAACACCTGCATCTTCGGGTTCAGCCGCATCTCACCTGCGAGCACCAATTCGATCGCCTCGAAAAGCTCCCGCGCCGTCTCCCATTTCCCCACATAGCCCCCCGCGCCGGCCCGCATGCTGCGCTCGACACTTGCGCAATCGGTGCGCCCGCAAAGCACCAGCACCGGCACCATGGGAAAGAGGATCTTGAATTGCTTGAGCGTCTCGATCCCATCGCAGTCCTTTAACATCAGGTCAAAGAGCACCAGATCGGGCCGGTTGCATTCCACGGCCTGGACGAGCTTGCGTCCCTCGGTCAGCCTCCCGCATACCGTCAGCCGGGTCTGCCCCGCGATGAGCTGCACGATCGCCTCACACACGATCGCCTCGCCATCCACCACCAGCACACGCGCGGTGCGGCGGGCCGCGGAACTCTTTTTCCCCGCAGCCTTCGTGGGAGGTACTTCTTCTGCCATATTCCGAAAATAAGGTGTCCAGCGCCGCAGCGCGGCAATCCAAAATGCCCTAGGGACTGCGTCTTTTCACCTACACGAAAATAGGACGCTTCTCCCGATAGCCATCGGCGTTTGCCCGTGGATGATTGGCATCCGTGATCCCCAGCCCCTCCAAACGCCCCGCCTGCAACCGCCCCATGGCTCCCGAGGCACCGCTTCCTCCTCCGAATACTTGCCTGTGCAGACATCCCGTCCCTTTTCGGCGAACTCCGGTTCTTGCCCAATCGCCCCGCGGCAGGACAGATCGCTTTCGCATCGGGCTGCTTTCTCCGCATCAAGAGAACGTCACCTTTCCCCCCAGAAAGCAAAAACAACTCCCGTAAGACACAACGAGAGAAACAAGAGCAACCCCAACAACACACGAAAACCCCACTATATGCCTACAATCAGCACAGAAGATCTATGGAAGAAATGGATGGGCGCCCTGCAGGCGCTCGCGTTCCCGAATGGAATCGGCGACGGCCAGCAGTTCAGCGCCGCGCCCACCACCCTCAATGTGGACCTCGCGAACAGCGATCCGGGAGTGAGCAACTACAACATCTACCAAATCGGAAACGTTGTCCCGGCGAACAGCCCCGCCTACGCTCCCGCGGGCGGGTTGGTCACTTCCTACGCGACCTTCCTGGACTGGGTTCAGCTCCAGGGAGACGTAAACCCGAATCTGCAAAGCCAGATCAACCTCGCTGCCGGAAACCTAACGACTGCGGAAAACAACTTCCTGACCGTCCAGACCAACGCCTTTACCGCCTGGGCCAACTTCAAAACTGCCTCCGGGTCCAGCGTGGCGTTTTCGACCTGGGCCGTCCAAAACTATCCCGTTTATCAATCGGCCTATAACGCTCTTATCGGCGCGCAGAGCTCTTACAGCCAGCTTCTGAACCAAGCCTATGGCCCGGGCTACAGCGAACTACAGGCGGCCCGGAATAAAGTCGGCGTCCAGGGCGGAGCAGCGGATATCACGCTGCAGAATCCGTATAATATGGTTGCGGACCTGGTCACGATCGCGCCGCCGGGGAGCGGGAGCTCGCCGGTTCTGCCGGGGCAAACTCCGCCGCCTTCACCACAGACGCTTGTTTCCACATTCGTCCCGTCCTATACGCTCGAAGCCTTCGGTGCCAAATATAGCGAATGGCAAACGGCGAGCGTCCAGGGAAAAAATAACGCTGGCGGCACTATTACCGTAACGGCGGCGAGCGAAACCTTCGACTACAGCGAGTTCGGCTGGAATGCTTCCGTCGATGCGAGTTGGCTCGGCGACTTTTTCGAGATTGGCGGTTCGGGCTCATCGAGCGGCCAGCGCGTCAGTATCAACACGACGAGTTCGAATTTCAGCTTGAGTGTCGCCTTCACCGGGTTTGGGGTTTTTTCAATTTCGCCCGGCCTTTGGTGGGACAATGCCAGCCTGATTGACTTGTATAAGAACAGCCTCCGAACCGGTGCTCCCGATTTCTTCGGCCCGACCGGCGCTTTGGCACGGCTGCCTTACTCGATCGTTGTCGGCTTCGAGCCGACTATCACGCTGAAGATGGAGGCGAGCGATTACAGCAACGTCAAGAATACCTGGCAGGCGCAGGCCAGTGTGTCCATCGGGGTCGGACCCTTCACGCTCGGCTCCGCAAGCGTCTCGACTTACGGAACCAAGCAGAACATCAAGTGGGATGATGCCTCGGCCACGGTGACCATTGGGCCTGTCACCAGCACGCTGCCCATCCTTCTCGGCGTCATGAGCCAACAGCTCGGAAGCTAAGCATACTCGAGTCCAGACGCTCTTTCCCGCCGTTCATGGCCGCCCGGGTATGAAGGTCCGGGCGGCCACGCGGAGCGAGCACAACTTACCCCTACTTAATCAACGAAATCTGAAGCGTTCATATGCCATTAACCAAAACAAACACAGGTAACGTGATCCGGGGACGAGTAGTCCCTAATCAAGCCCAGCGACGTGATTGTCAGGCCGTCATCGCACAACTCAACTTTGCCGACCTGGGGCGTGGAGCCGGGACGTTGCATCAGGTCGGCGTTGCCCGAATCGACATGCAGGGCCGGACCGCAACGGGCGACGCGAACATCCAGGTTCAAATCGGAGGAGGCACGGTCGCGGCAGCGATGATAGCAAATTCCGTTCAGCGAACGACGGACCCAAACAATCAAAGAGGGGCGAGTAACGGAGCCATCTCCGTTCTAAATCAGAGCATGGACAGTGGCACCGTGTGGACCCTGACCGGAGCTCTTCCATGAACAATCGGGAAACTCACGGCCGACGCTCGTGTCTTCCTGCCGCGGCCACACGCAACCCGTTGAATTGACGTAAACCATCAGAGCGCGATCCACCCGCCAACGCGGGGAGCGGCGTTTCCCGCGGCCGGTTTCGCGCAATCGACAAGAGCCTCATCGCCATGGCGTTTCTTTTCCATCAAAACATGCGCAACTTCGGGGGTGCGGCGCCCGCTCGAAATGCGTCCTACACGGGCGCGTTTGGCGCCATCGCCGTGGGCCTGGCCGGCGCCGGCGGGATATGCGTGGGTGGTATGACCGAAATCGTTAACAACGGCACGGCGAGTGTCACGCTCAGCGGGCCCGCGCCAAATCTCTTCAATTGGCTGGGGCTCCAACCTGCAGTCCTCGCTGCATGTGGGATAACAGCCTTGGCGAGAGGGCCCGAATTCATCGGCATTGGCATCGCCGGCGTCGCGCTCGCTTCGGTGGGGCGAATTTTTCTGCAGGCGAGTGGGCAGGCAATCAACCTCATTCACGACATTGCCCGTCCGGGTCCACCGTCGCCAGAATGGTCCGAGGCGGTGCCTCCGTCGGCGACGCCCGACTATCGTGGGGTTGTCTATGTCGTAGTCACTTCCGCGGCGACCGGTCCATTCGGGGTGGGGTTCCTCCACAACCTCTATACATTCGTCGAACAGCGGATCCTCGTCGCGGGGCAGATTCCGGCTATCCTCGCCCTCATGCGAGCCAACCCCGCGATGGCTGGCGGGCGCGGTCACGTCTTTCTCGGTGGGGATTTCAACGTTGCTCCCATCATTCGGGGCACACCGCGGACGGGCATTGCGACTTGCTACGCTGTCGGCGCCGCTCCAGCCGCCACCCCGCCCGGCGCCATGGCTGGGGGGACAACGTGGAATGGCAACCTCTACGACTACTGGTATTCGGACCTCTCCCCGGCGGCCCCGGTCCCAATCGCCCCCGGCGGTGTCGCGCTTCCTATTCCCGGCGTGGCGACTAACACGCTCGACAGCGGCGCAGCAGGCCTGATGTCGGACCACGCAGCAACCGTGCTGCAGATCGTATGATTCGGTTTCAGCGGAACGGATCGGTTGCGCGGTCGCGGATGATCTGCTTCGCGGGGGCCACGGCGGCCGCCGAAAAAATCTGCGAAAAGTGCAATATTTTCGTTTGACGGTCCAACCCGGCGCAATATGTTGCTGTCCCGCTGAAATGCGGATCCCGCGTCCTGCGGGATGTTCTTCTCTTCGGGCTCATGGGCGAGCCGGTTTCATCAGTCAGCTGATCGGATCGGATTGTGTCGTGTACCGGAACAGGGAACGGTGATCTTTGACAGTTTGATTTTGGATTCGTATCACGACGGATTTGGCGGATCCAAAAGGTGAAGTAAGTCAGCGAAAATTGAATTGTGCGTTATTCGTTAAGTTTTCTTTGATTAAAAACTTTGGCCGGTCTCACGATTGGCAAAAGATTCATTGATCGAACGAACCTGTCGCGGTCCACGGACCGTGACGGATTAGAATGGTCAGATGCCAATGCTTAGCGGCATTGGCGTTCAAACTTTGTCCCCGAGCAATCGGGGCTCCAAATTTTTACGGAGAGTTTGATTCTGGCTCAGAACGAACGCTGGCGGCGTGGATAAGACATGCAAGTCGAACGAGACTTTCCGCTGTAGCAATACAGTGGAAAGTTTAGTGGCGAACGGGTGCGTAACACGTGGGCAATCTGCCGAGAAGTGGGGGATAGCTCGCCGAAAGGCGAATTAATACCGCATGTGGTGAAGGGAGACATCTCTCTGAATCCAAAGCCGGGGCAACCTGGCGCTTTTTGAGGAGCCCGCGGCCTATCAGCTAGTTGGTGAGGTAACGGCTCACCAAGGCTATGACGGGTAGCTGGTCTGAGAGGACGACCAGTCACACTGGAACTGAGACACGGTCCAGACACCTACGGGTGGCAGCAGTCGAG